>CAZZAX010000210.1:0-9408 GCA_964653075.1 uncultured Pirellulales bacterium | reverse complement strand
AATAAAAATTTTTTTAGAAAAATTGAAATTTGTCAAAAATTACCAGCGTTTTTTGTCGAAAATCGGGAGATTTTCAACAGTATTTCGTCCCTTCGACTCCGCTCAGGATGAAGGAGTATAAGCATTTCTACTGAAGGCCAGCATGAGCATCAAACAATCACGTAGGAATGGAATGACGTAGTGAGAAAAATTAGTGCGAACCGAAGGTAGAAATGCGGCGTTGAGCCGAACAGAAGGCAGCTTTCAATTGATTATTGATGAATGATGATTGATTAATGTAAAACGGGGGGAAAATGTGGTTGATTTTGCTGGTTTTTGGTGGTACTTTCTGTTTTTTGAGGGATTTTGCGTTTGAGAGGGATAAATCTCAATGGAAAAACTGAGACCAGAATATAAGCGTTTCGACGAACTACGCACTAACGTGAAGGATCTTTCTGAATACTCACACTTAAAAGAGATAGCCAGAAGACTGTTGGGAGTGCTAGACTTTGTTTCAGTGTCCAACGTATCAAACGAAGATATCAACAGGCTTATCAAGTATGTGGAGACAATACTACCGATTCTTCCACAGCCTCAGTGTGATAACAGCCGCTTCCTCTTTGATGCCTATATGATCGCGGCATTTAGGGAGATGTTGGACGGGATATCAGTAGGTCTTTCGCAAATGATCCTGCCAACATGCGAAGAAGAATGGAGCCACAGGATTGTGTATTTGCCGTCATTTGGTGGGGCTAAAATACCTCGTGTTGATTTGATTAGCTTCAAGGGGGAACCCCAGCTTTTTGATGTGGTTCTTCTTGATTATCCGTGGCTGTACCATGAACTTGGACACATTCTTCTTTATGAGTATCGGGAGTCCTTTAGACCAACGTTTACACGAGTGCTGGATAAGGTAGTGAGGAGGTTGAAAGCCCGTTCATTAGGAGATTCACCGGTCAACAAAAGACGCGCAGAGGCTACTATCGACAAGTTAGAGAGGTTTTGGGGAATGGAGGATGGGCCCGGGAGTTGGGCAATCGAAATAGGAGCGGACGTTGTTGCGCTATGGACGTGCGGTCCAGCATTTCTGACCGCGTTTGACAAGGAATTGGACAACCGGAAGCCTGACCCATATATGATTAGTGTGCAACATCCACCTTACGAAATTCGAAGTATAGGTTTGACGCACGCCGGTTCAAGATTAGGCTGGAGTAAATATACGACGCCCCTAAAGGATAGAGTGAAATTGTGGAAGACACCATCTTTCAGAAAGAATAGAACTAATGAGTACGTGAGCTATGCAAACAAGGAAATCCTGTATGGCGCCATTTCATCTGCGTTAGAGATGTGTGCTAACCTGAAGATTCCAGTTTGTGATCAGAATAAGGTTAAGGCTATTGGAAACCTCCTACAAGACAAGGCAACGATTGACTTTGGCGCTGAATTGGTCATCGCAGCTTGGCTGGTCAACCAAGAGCTTGGAAGGAATGAGTATTACTCATGGGAAAGAGAAACTATAGAAGCACTTAGCAAGAAGCTTAGGTTGTAATACCTGATATTCTGTAAGATCGTGAGAGCTGCAATGCTCCCGCGTCCGCGATATGAAGGATCCACGGCAGTCCTCTTCCCATGTCGGGCTTCGTGAAGCCCATGTCTGCCTCCCAGACAACATCTCGAATGACGTTATCAACTACGGCTTTACCGGAAATGTCCGACACACATAACTTCATAGGACTTGCGGTGCCTTGAGTCAGATAGGGTCGACCCGTTGTACAAACGAGAGCTTCGTTTGGCTGGCCGAAGTTTGTGAGAGAGTAGCCAACTAATGGATTCTTTGCTGTTAGACCATTTGAATAAATACGCCAAAATTGGGCTCGCTTGTGCACTTCAACCACAGACCAGAGAGAGTCAGTAGAGACAAAACCCCTTTTCAAGAACTCTGTGTGAAGCGATGTTATTGCATCGCGCTCATTCCATTCGTCACCATGACCCAACATTGCTCCGTCCCGAATGAACAAGACGCTATCGAAATCCACATCCTCTTGCAGCTCAGTCTTCATGTATTCAAAAAGTTCGCGGAAACCAGTAAGCAGACATCCAGTGGGTATGGGTTCAGCCTTGCCAATTTGGATAGGTATCTTTTGAACACGGAAAGCTATTCCTTTGTCCGGCGAGGAGAAGCCACAACCTATGGCGGCAACAGCGGTATCGTTTTTTTGGCCGCCCACATCAAGACCAACATGCACATTGTAGTGAAAGGGTACTGCCGGAAGGAATGGTAGCCACCCATGTTTTACCAAGAGATTGTCGAGAGTCACCTCATATTTTTTGCGGATATTTTTTGCTAGGCGTGGTTCCCTCTCTCTGAATTCACGGGGTCGCCTGTCGATCCACTCACGGGGGAGCGTATTTTCTATCCGGATACATTGCGAAGGGAGTTCAACCCTGCGCTTGATCTCCTCGTGCATGTTGTAATACGTCTCCCGTTTTGCTGACTCTTTGGGTAAAACTGCCAAAAGAGCATCATACTGCCCATCTTCTACCTGTCTCCTCAAGTCTTCGGCGTCAATATAAGACAGGCCCGAAAAGCAATATTCAATTCCGCGCTTCTGCAGGAGATAGTTGATATCGCTTAACATGCGTCTGATGCCCTGCTTGTCGTTTTTTTGAGGCCAAGCAAGGACTGGATTGATGGGTCGTGTGTGCAAGAAGCCGTAGCGCCTGACGTGGTCCGAACGGGCACGAGACCGCGCCTTGAGAGATCGTTCGCTAAAAGCGTCAGGAGGTGGGATGACAATCACTGTCCCACCATGCCCCCTTACACTCACCGGCGGGGGTAGTACCGGTTTAACATTGAAGAGACTGGAATCGAGGGGAGAGGACGCCAACCAGACTTGCTTTCCGTAAGCGTTCATTCCGTGCAAAAACGAACCAATTTCATTCATAAGCTCGACACGGCCTTCTGGCTCAATTATAGTCTCGCGATGTTCTTCTTGAGTGATTTGAGCGTCGAGTATTAATCTAACACGGTTTAGCGGGATATTTTCCACCGGTTTATTGAACGGCGTACAACTGATGGATCTTTCAGCTAAGGCAGGCTGATTAGCAGGAGTCAACAGACTGTGCTCGAGGATTATGTCCGGATTCGTAAGATCTATGGCTCTGGCCTTTTCGTAGAAATCGGTCCTCTCATCGTGCCATACTCTTACCGCAACTTTATCACCTTTGCGCGTTGCCCTATTCGCGCGTTTTTTCTCGATCATCTCCGCAAGTTCTCTAACGTTGCCATTTCTGTAGTATGCATCCATCGTCCGTCCATCCAGCGTAATCGTGGTTATCATAACATGGACAATCAGATGGCCATTTACACAGTCTGGGATAACTGAGAACTTACGGCAGAAACAAAAGTCCGAATCGATATGTACAGGAGGTATTTGACAAAAACCTCTATAATCCTGCCACAATGTCCCGAGGCTTTCGTTTCTTTCGTCATTGAAATGTTTCTTTATGGCCTCCCTTAAAATGCCAAGAACTATTGGGTGATCATTTGGATTAGATGCACGCGCAACAAAGCTCCGATCCTCAGTCACGAAGTAGTCACCGACTGTAACCTTTGACGGCAGTTCCCAACGGGCTGGAACCGCAACGCTTCGCTGGTCGATATCCACAATAAAACCATATCCCCTGCTGACCTCTGGATGCTGAAATTTTAGTTGCCACATGGCGCTGACAATTTTCCCGCGCTCCTCGTGTCTTGGTTCAAGTGCATCGGTTGGCTCGATAGTATAGATTCTGACAGGCCACTCGAGTTCGTTGATATTGAGGATTTCGTAACTGTCTAAGAATGCTTTGGTCTCTTCAGGGGCGGCTTTAGGTAAGTCGAAAGATCCCGTAGCCAGTTGGCTCTTCATGATTTCTCCCTGGTGAAATAATATGTTACTGCGCCACCCACAAAACCAGTAATGACAGGAAGCCATTTGTCAAAGACTTCTCCCAAGACCTGTACTGATTCTGCTTGTCCTTTGCAGGAAAGTATTAGTGTAGAGATGTAGTGCAAAATCAAGGTTAAAACCAAGATTCCTACCAATATATAGGCAAGACAGCTGGCCGTTTTGGCTTGGTGTGTGACCTTTTCGACTCTTAGAGGACGATTTAGATCCTCTACTGTGCCGGCATCAAGCAATCCCTCCTCGCCTGTTTCCCCTTGTTGAGCATACGCAAGGTCTTTAGATTGGTCTGCCTTTAAATCCTTTTCATTATCATTGTTCATCCGTTGAACCTTCCTTAACTTTATTCCGGCACTAATTCCGGGATAACAAGCACGCGTTCCTCTGCCGTTTGCGGATTACGCACGACGACCTCCTTGAAACCTTGCTCACCCTGTGATTGCAGAGCTTTGCTAATTTGAAGCGATTGGCGAACAGCATCAGCGAGTGAACTGAATCGCCCCTGTTGTTTTATCTTCTCCAAACTCTCGAGGCTGCGCTCATCAAAGGTAAAAACTAACCTTCTTGTGCTAGCCATAATGTATCTCCTTTCAATTTTCAATATCAATATATACCTGATTATACACTCTTATGATATATTAATCGGCATCTATTAGTAATATACTTAACATCATAAGTGATGTCAACATAATTTTTTTATTTTTATTAAAATTTTTTTATGAACTTAAGAGCTTATTCTATAAAAGCTTACGGAATAAGAAGGCAAAAAGTCCTATAAAACATAAAAGGAGAGGAGAGATTCGATTGATTAGTTTCTGGATTCCTCTTTCCCGGGATTTCCGATTTTATCTAATTGCTATTCAATACTCAAAGCGGCTGGGCTAAAAAAAGGAAAGGAGATGTATCAATGTCTGAGGGGATAAGAGAGAAGTTAGAATTTAGAAGTAAGAATTGAGAATGTAGAAATGTGGGAAAAACCATCCCCAAGCTTCGCTTGAGGCTGCCACCGGCCGATTTGTATGGGGGGCTTGTAGCCGGAGAGATTCAGGGGGATTTGGGAGAGACTTAATAAAAGATTACAGGAGAGCAAGGTATAGAGCGGAACGGGCCCCTTTGTCCCCTCCATGTAAAGTAAAGTTTTATTTTGTGGTATTTGGAATATCAGGGCGAAACACCGGGGGCAAAAACAAGCGTGACAGCATTTCTACTGAAGGCCAGGGTTTCAATTTAGTATTTTCTATCCCTTGGGGATAAATTGAATATTTACTATTGGATTTGATCAAAGCCAACAGCTTACGGGGACAAGTTTCATTTGCTGCTTTTGCTGCTGGAGGCCAGCATGAGGAACGTTTAGTGTTACAAAGTCCTGACAGTCCCGCAAGCCCATAAGGGGCAAGCTCAGGGTGAAGAGGAGCGGATTGGTTAATTGTAAAGAATAAGGCAAAAGTGAAAAAACGTTACGTTTTACGTTTAGGACGGCACTTATATGTGGTTTGGTGATTAGTTTTCCAGGGAAGGGGACAATCCGGTATTTTGAAGGTGGGAGTCCTGTCGGTATTAGGGTGATGAAATGAAAGTGCTGAAATTTGTGCGGAAATGCTGTCGTGGATTTTGGCGGTCGTGCCATAGTATGCCGGCCGGGATTGATTCACATAAATGGGAAAGCAAAATCGAGATTTTGAGGCATTTATCGAGTAAGCGTCATTAAATTCCAGAGCTAAGAGCTGCCTTTTGTCAGTGGCGTAGCACTTTAACTATTATGCTTTTCGTTGTCGGTGTTGTGAAAAGAGTTTTAGTCTGTGGGGGGGACAACATGGACTCGGGTATATCTCAGATTCGGGCCGTCGCCTGCAATGCCGAAAAGGTCAATAATGTCCGATGGTTTTGACCCGCCCCGCGGAGTGTTCGTAAAGAAGCTGCGAAACGGATGCTTCAATCCAATGCGCTCAAAAGCAGGCTTTCCTTTTCCGGGGCTTATTCTACCGATGTAATTACCGAAGGTGCGTTTTCCTTTGTCGATGCCTGTACCTGCTGCTATCACATGGATTTTGCCGCCGCTGCTTATATGAAAACGTGCAAAAGACGGCTCGAATCCGGTCGAGGTCTGCGTGGTTTGTGCCAGCGTTTTCTTTGAGACTACTCTGCCATCCTTTACGACCACATATTCAAGGTTAATTGTCATTGCCTGGCCCGGGAAGTATTTGTCACGGATAAAGGCATATTGGTGCGGCCGTTTCGTATAAAGCAGGTGAGCCGCACCTGTAGTATCTATGTGCATATCAAGATTTCGAATATGGCCGGCAGTTTGTTCAACGGTGTCGATTTCAACAGGGGGCACAAAGCCGTTCGTCCTGATATTGTCAGTATAAGTGTAGAACAATCTCCGAAAGACATAATCCCACTTGCGGTTCAGTTTCTCAAATTTGAGCTTTCTCCACTTCTCGACAGGCTCGACAATATCACCGATGGCCATCACATGAGCAGAGCCGTCGCGCAGACTAACCTGTGGATAGCAGGACCTTATGGGAAACTCAATCGTTCCTCTTTGATGCCAGCGGCCGGAACTGTCACGGTATGAAACGAACTGCTCACTGGTTTTGGCATTAATGTTCAAAAGCAGAAGCTCGCCGTTAACGCCGTCGGCAGCAAAGCCCCTGTAGGAATGGTCGGTGAAGTAGGTTCCATCGGCCCAGGACGGAGTGTGAGTTGTAAAAGTTCGCCGCTGAAGATTCTCCCGGTCAAACTCAAGGACCAGCGGCCTGCACGGGCCATACTGAACGCCCGCCGGCTCGGTAGAGGGATTAACGGATAAAAAGACAGGTCCTTGTTGAAATACGGCAATAGGGCAAGGCTCACGCTGACGATAAGCTTTCTCAGCCTGTTCAATCTTCCAGCCGTCCGACGAGCGATGCCACAACTGCCAGCGAGTGTTACAGAGCAGCGGGACGTCCTCGCCTGTTTTAATGGTCGAAAGATAGACGTTTTTGCCCTGCCTTGCAATAACCGTCGAACCATAGCACCACATTGGCCCGGCACCGTTATTGGCCGGTGTGTATCTCGTAACTATCTCCTCGATTTCTACGGTATAGTGGAGGCCTTGCTCATACTGTTTACTATCTTCTGCTCCGGCATTGGATGCAGGGAACAGACAACAGATTAAGTAAAAAGCCGCACACATAATTTTCGGGATTTTTAACCGGCAATTCATACGTTCCTCGTTTAAGATAAGATTCTTCCTGCATAATGTTTGGCGAGAAGCCTGATTCATACAGGATACCAAATCCGCCCGATTAATGTAAGGATACATTATGTTATTTCTTTGGTTGAGTATCTGCTTAGACCAAAATCAGTTGAAAATCCGTAAAAGATTCGGTAATCTGATGAAAATGTAAGTTCAGGTATGTTGTTAAATCATATATATAAAAAATATCGCAAAGTAATCTTTCACCTTGCGGCCATGGTTGTCGTAATCTCGCCGCTGGTATTGGGCGAGCTGATGCTGAGGCTTTGTGTTCGGCCGCCTGCGATTTCTCCGGATGATCCATACGTTTCTTTAAGCGGCATACGTCCATTGTTTGTTCCCGACTCAACGGGCACGCGCTTGGAGACAGCCAAGGAACGGCTGGCGTGTTTCTGCCCCCAGTCGTTTGCCGCCGTGAAGGGTCAGGACACATTTCGTATCTTTTGCCTCGGGGGTTCAACAGTGCAGGGACGTCCTTACTCTGTTGAGACGTCATTTACGGCCTGGCTCAAGCTGAACCTGGATGCTGCACGACCGCAAACGGACTTCGAAGTCGTTAACTGCGGGGGGATTTCCTACGCCAGCTATCGTCTTGTGCCCATCCTGCGTGAAGTGCTGAAATATGAGCCGGATTTATTCATCATCTACACGGGACATAACGAATTTCTCGAGGACAGGACATACCGGCGGCTAAAAAGGATCCCACGCTCATTGATCGGGGTGCACCGTGCGATGCTCAACCTGCGAAGCTATTCTCTTGCAAATGAGTTTATCTCGAAGCGACGTGCCCGGCGCACAGAGGCCGGAAGCTTATCGAAGACCGTTTTGCCCACCGAAGTCAGTGCCAAACTCGATTTCGAGGATGGGCTGGAATTGTACCATCGAGATGAGGTATGGCGCGAAGGTACTATCGAGCACTTCGGCCGCAATCTTCAAGCCATGGTCCGTATGTCCCGAAGCGCAGGGGTTCCCGTAATCCTGGTAAATCCGGTATCGAATCTGAAAGACTCCCCTCCGTTCAAATCGGAGTTTAGTACCGGCCTTTCCGATAGTGAAACAGAGCGAATCACAGAATTATGGGAACAGGCCGGGACACTTAACTGGGAAGATACTTACGGCAAGATGAGACTCCTTGAGCAGGCCGCTGAGCTTGACAGCCGGCATGCCGGGCTTCTTTATCTGATTGGAAAATGCTACGAGCACATAGGGCGTTTGGACGAAGCAAAGAAATGGTTCGTAAACGCCAAAGAGGAGGATGTCTGTCCTTTGAGGATACTGGAGCCTATGCACGAGGCTATTCTGGGTGTTGCTGTAAATAATAATGTGCCGCTTGTGGACGTTAAGAGACTTTTCGAGGAACACAGCCAGGAAGGAGTCCCGGGTGATGAATGGCTGCTGGACCACGTCCATCCGAACATACAGGGCCATCAGCTTATAGCCGACTCACTGTACGATGCCATGGAGGATATGAAACTCGTAAGTAAACCGGATGGCTGGCTGGCCGCCAGAGACAAGCTTTGGCAACGGCATCTTTCATTCCTGAACGGTGCCTATTTCGAACAAGGATTCGCCCGGCTTAAGAGGCTGCACAACTGGAGTCGCGGTCCTATTAGCGGTCCTGCTTCTGAGTCCAAAGAGGATTAACCATGTGTAGACCGAAAAAAGTCCAATTCAAATAATATCCTTGACGGCAGGGTATCTGATTTGGTATAAATAAAATAGATAAAGTCTGTTTATATTTGGCTTTGAAGCTGGGCGGAATCCTCGTTATTTTGAGCTAAATCAGCCGAGCGGGAAGATTCGTGAGTGAGGCATGAGGATTTTATGTGTGAATTTTGTGCCCCATAGTGAAGATTTTACATTTCATTTAACGGCCCAGTTCATATAGGGTCTTTGAAGGAAGGAGGTTGTTGCAAGTCACAGTTCATTATTCTGAATCCGGGGAGGTACCGTTCCTGGTGAGGGTGTAAGTTTTTTTTAAGTAGTTTTGTGAAATTAAAAAGTGTTTTGATGTGTGGCCAAAGTAAAGTTGAGTTGGCTTTTTAAAGGAGGATTATTATGTGCAAGAAATTGATTTATTTGTTTTCGTTTATTTTGGTTCTGGGCCTGGCCGGCCCGGTGGCAGCGCAAGATATGGAAATCGGCATTGCCACACCGCCCCCTGTGATTGACGGAGAGGTCGATGTAATCTGGGCGGTCGCATCAACGCAGAATTTCGTTCCTCTGGAAGATCCGGCCAAT
>CAZZAX010000209.1:0-9418 GCA_964653075.1 uncultured Pirellulales bacterium | reverse complement strand
TTGGTGTCGACGATTTCGTAATCGCTCATGTTGTTGCTCCGATTGGTGGCACAACTATGTATATATGGTTTCCGTATAAAATTCCTAACCTCTGAGAGTGTCAGTATAACACCCCTTTACCCAAAGTCCATACTCATATCATATGAGTCCCCTAACGCCGCTGCTCAGGAGCGACACCCAGCGAGGTTTGATTGTATCCACTTGTTCTGCCCTTATAGCGTAATCAATATCCTTCCCAAGGGAGTTTTGAGATATGTTCTTTCCTGACGAATGTTTGTCCCTCACTTGCACGATATATCAGAATACCATAATTACCAAAGCGATCCATATCGGCCAATTCTGCTCCCCCGGATTGATTCCAACCCGGCTTACTTACAAAAAGAAGGATTGGATCTCCATGGTGAGTAAAATTACCACAGTTGCGATTCATTGCGAAATCACAGTGTCCTGCCCGAGGCGGAGGGAAGATAATAACTGAACCTGGATAAAGATTAATATTGGCTCCTTCTTTTGGAGGCCAGTTACCTATCCCGAACGGCCATCTGCCACCAAAAGGCCACCTTATCCCAAAAGAGGGAATGCACAGATTTTCAAGAGCAACATAACCTTGATAAAGAAGGATGTCACACCAGGAATTCGGATCAGGCATATTATCTTCATGATCGTTTGCATATATTAACATTGCCTTTGCAATCCTATTCATATTTGAGTGACCTGGATTAAAGACAGCAATGGATCCCTTATTGATCCACAACCATAGATACATCACGAAGGAACAAACAAGAATAGCAACTCCAAGTGAAAGTTTGCCAAGGAAAGGGATAGAAGTACTACGGCCATGGAATTGCTTGATGATAGCAATCCCTGAGCAAACACACAGCACCGAAAGCACGCATACAATAATAGAAATCACACAAAACATTTTGCTCAGGTTATCGGGATAATGAACTGTTCCGGCAAAAGAACAACCAAAGAAGCTAATAATGCTTAATATGAGGGAAACTGTAAAAGCTGTCTTGGCACTTATGACAATAGGCTTTACCTTAATGCTTTTCATGTTTTTCGAATATTGAAAAGATTAAATATATACACGGTTTCCGCATAACATCCCGAACTTCTCGTCATTCAAATGCAGAGGACTCCCGGCCGCTGCTGCACCCCCATAAAATACAACCTCTTTTTCACAAAATCAACAGGGAACTTCTCGCGTCCTGTTGATTTCTGTTGAACCGAACCTAACGACGGGCAATAACCCGCTGGGGTCACGAGCGCAGCGAATGTACCCCAGTCGGCGTTCATTGCCTGGTTGGGTGCCCTTCCATTGCACCTTCTACCTTCCTGCCGAAGTTTTGGGGCAGGGGCTGCCAGTGCTTCATCAACTGGGTCTTCCACTTTCTACACTTGAGGCAGACAAAGGCTTGCTCGGGATTATGGGGATCTCCAACACACCCAGCCAGCAGAGCTTCCCCACGATCCACTTTGTCTGCCATATCCTTGGTGGGAAGACCCACCAACATAGGGACTCGGTCCAACGCGGCTGCGCACGTTGGGCAGGTCTGCAAGCGCCCCTGGCTTTTGCAGCCACAAACAAGAACGGATAACGCTGTTGTCAGAACGATTGCTTCAAGAACGGCATCTCTCTTCATCTTGTTGCACCCAACTATGTATATATGGTTTCCGTATAACATCCCGAACTTCCCGTCATTCAGAGCAATCCCAGCCGCTCTTGCACCCTCATAAAATACAAAAAACTGTAATCTGTCAAGGAAAACAACAAACTAATCAGATTTTTTCTCCCTCAGGATCGACAACTTACTTGATTTTCTACTGGAGGAATACAGCCCAAAGTCCCGAGTTGACATAAACGTCATCCTGAGCGTAGCCGAAGGATCTGATTAAATATCTGCCCGAAGGGCCTCCACAATTTTGCTATTTAATTTTTTATTTTTTATATTACTCGTTCGTTCTCCCCTTTACCAAAAGTCTATATTCATATGATATCATATTCGTTCCCTAACGGCATGCGGCTCAGCGGCAGCAGGGCTGGCCGTTGGAGCCGCAGGTTATGTGGTTCATTTGCGCTTTGGTTCGACTACTTTGTATTCAAAAACTCCAGAGGTGACGTACTCATCTTCCCATGTACTGCCGTCTGGAACAATCAGGAACGAGTTCCTTTTGGGCAGTGGATCGTATTTGACTCTTCCCTTAAATTCTCCCGGTTTGTCGAGCTTCTGAAGGCGGAGAGAGAACGTTAGCGATTCTCTTGGAGGAAGATATAAAATATAGAAGTCAAGCCAACCCAGTGATTTGATCATCATTGGTGTGTGAATCTCAGGATAGGCCATAAGTCCAATTCCGGCTGTTGGCGGGAATTCATCGTTCGGGCTAAGCCAGAAATTCGATGATACTCTTGGATTCCAAATCATTGGTTTAGTTTTGTCAGTCGTATTGGTGATCGTGCACGAGATGGCAAGGCTATCGCCAACACGAAAAGCCTTCTTAGGCAGAGAGCAACACATTTCCAGCCCCGACGCGGGTTTTTTGAGGCTTATATCCGGCAAATGAGTCCCTTTAGCGCCTCCACAAAAAGCGCTAACCGCAAGTGTCAGTGCAAAGCCCATGGCCACAAAGAGTGATGTTATCCTAAACATGAGTGTCGCTCCTTTCGAAACACATAACTATATATATGGTTTCCGAATAAAATCCCTTATATCGCCTGGTGTCAATATAACAACTTCTTTATCCAAAGTCCATTCTCATATGATATCATATTCGTTCTCTAACGATTCAGATAAGTCGATGGTGTCACGAGCGTAGCGAGTGCATACCAGCCGTCCTTAATTCTTTTGTTAGTGAGTCTATACTTGGAACAGATCTTTTATATCAGGCCTTGTAAGCACATGATACTGCCACAAGGCAACAGCGAATATGATTCCCACAATGAGCAAGCCAAAGCCTTTGGTAGTGTGCCCTATAACTTGCCCAAATATCTTTAAATCCAGCGGACCACGTACGGTGATAGACAATAATCCGATAATGGGTATCACAATGATGGCAAACCAGATGAAGAAAAGTGCACACTTTCGCCATCCAGGTCGCAATGCGAGCAACCCAGGACCAATGAAGAGTCCAAGAACATTAAAGTTGATACTAATCCTGCTATACGCGATTGCCACGATAATATCAATGACTGCATAAATACCTCCCAGAATGAACAGAATCGCCGCTACCTTAAGAGATACTGGTATGTGTTGCCCTTTATTCATAGTTGCTTTCTGCTAACTATGTATATATGGTTTCCATATAACATCCCGAACTTCACATCATTCAGAGGGCTCCCGGCCGCCGTTGTACCTTTTTAGAATACAAACACACTTTAATCTGTCAAACAAAAAATGAGTGGTTTCTTTTCACATAAAGCCGTGATTGGACTTAGGCGACGGTCAGAAAAACCGTTTTTGTTTTTACGTAAATTATCATAAGCAATTCAGTTAGCAGGTTTGCTCTGGGGATGGTTGCGTATGGGTTGTCTGTTTGGTGCAAAATTCAATGCTGAAACCCTCTAACGACGGGCAATAACCCGCTGGGGTCACGAGCGCAGCGAATGTACCCCAGTCGGCGTTCATTGCCTGGTTGGGTGCCCTTCCATTGCACCTTCTACCTTCCTGCCGAAGTTTTGGGGCAGGGGCTGCCAGTGCTTCATCAACTGGGTCTTCCACTTTCTACACTTGAGGCAGACAAAGGCTTGCTCGGGATTATGGGGATCTCCAACACACCCAGCCAGCAGAGCTTCCCCACGATCCACTTTGTCTGCCATATCCTTGGTGGGAAGACCCACCAACATAGGGACTCGGTCCAACGCGGCTGCGCACGTTGGGCAGGTCTGCAAGCGCCCCTGGCTTTTGCAGCCACAAACAAGAACGGATAACGCTGTTGTCAGAACGATTGCTTCAAGAACGGCATCTCTCTTCATCTTGTTGCACCCAACTATGTATATATGGTTTCCGCATAACATCCAGAACTTCTCATCATTCAAAGGGCTCCCGGCCGCTGTTGTACCCTCGTAAAATATAAAACAAGTTTTAATCTGTCAAGGAAAACGACGAATAATTCTGACTTTTTCTCCCTTAGGATCGTCAGTCCGAACTGCCGAGTGCGTGCGGCTATTTTCCTCTGTCATTCCCGCGAAAGCTCCGAATCCAGTTTTTGATTTTTACAATGTAATTTTGCTATTTGCTTTTTGATTTTTTATATTACTCGTTCGTTCTCCCCTTTACCAAAAGTCTATATTCATATGATATCATATTCGTTCCCTAACGGCATGCGGCTCAGCGGCAGCAGGGCTGGCCGTTGGAGCCGCAGGTTATGTGGTTCATTTGCGCTTTGGTTCGACTACTTTGTATTCAAAAACTCCAGAGGTGACGTACTCATCTTCCCATGTACTGCCGTCTGGAACAATCAGGAACGAGTTCCTTTTGGGCAGTGGATCGTATTTGACTCTTCCCTTAAATTCTCCCGGTTTGTCGAGCTTCTGAAGGCGGAGAGAGAACGTTAGCGATTCTCTTGGAGGAAGATATAAAATATAGAAGTCAAGCCAACCCAGTGATTTGATCATCATTGGTGTGTGAATCTCAGGATAGGCCATAAGTCCAATTCCGGCTGTTGGCGGGAATTCATCGTTCGGGCTAAGCCAGAAATTCGATGATACTCTTGGATTCCAAATCATTGGTTTAGTTTTGTCAGTCGTATTGGTGATCGTGCACGAGATGGCAAGGCTATCGCCAACACGAAAAGCCTTCTTAGGCAGAGAGCAACACATTTCCAGCCCCGACGCGGGTTTTTTGAGGCTTATATCCGGCAAATGAGTCCCTTTAGCGCCTCCACAAAAAGCGCTAACCGCAAGTGTCAGTGCAAAGCCCATGGCCACAAAGAGTGATGTTATCCTAAACATGAGTGTCGCTCCTTTCGAAACACATAACTATGTATATATAGTTTCCGCATAAAATCCCGAACTTCTCATCATTCGAACAAAGGGCTCCCGGCCGTCGTTGCACCCCCATAAAATACAACTAAACTTTAATCTTTCAAACAAAAAATGGATGGTTTCTTATCGCTTAATACCGTGAGTTGATTAGTAAGGAATTTCGAGTATTCTATTGAATTACGTTGAATCGCGCATAACTGTGCATGTTAGGCGCGCGGGTTACTGCGTCGCCTGCACCTGCTGGTTCGGCTCCGGCTTCTGCCTTCTTTGGGCCACCAAAGCAGCAATGACTCCGGCCAGTGCCAGTGCAAAAGGCGGGAGCAAATCCGAAGTCGTGCGCTCAAGGTGGTGAGCGGTTCCCAGTGTAGCTACACGCACGTAGTACTGCCCATCCTCAGTCCTACAGAACTCGCTTGAATCGGCACGGCCCTGGATACCAGCGGACACTAGCATCACGTCCGCCGTGTAATGCGCTGGATCGAGAATCCGTCTCTGCGCTTGGTAGTGGACGAAGCGAACGAAAACCCATTCAGTCGCAATACAGAAACAGATTATCACAAGGACGACCGTTGGTAGCACCTGCAGCACTTGTTTCTTCATGGTTCCCCCTTTCCTGCCGAATTATGTATATATGGTTTCCGTATAAGACGCCGAACCTCTCAGAGTGTCAGTATAACACCCCTTTGCCCTTTAAGTCCATACTCATACGATATCATATTCGTTCCCTAACGCGGCTGATAAGCGGCGGCCTAAAGGCCGTCCGATTTAAACCCCTTGTTGGGCTTTCATCTCTCGTTCGCCTTGGATTGCTTCGGCTGTCGAGGGTGTCGTGGGATTACGTGATCAGCGTGTGGTCAAGACGACGGCGATCAAAGCGGCTGTGAGCGCCGCCACGAGCGCGGCTAGAAGCGCCCCACGTGCCAATCGCTTCCGCCCGAACACCACCATCAGGATAAGTGCTGCGACCGACATGCCGAGCAAGGCAAGGGCGTTGCCCATTGCCGTCCCGATCAAAAGGACAATGACAAGCATCGCGCCGAAAAGGTCGTCTTTTTGTGACTCTGTAGGCATGTGCTTCTCCTTTGCTTTCTCTGTGCCGAACTATGTATATATGGTTTCCGCATAGCATCTCGAACTTCTCATCATCTCAGAGGGCTCCCGGCTGCTGTTGCACCCCTATAAAATACAAAAAAATGCCGATTTGTCAAGATTTAAGGGGCGTTTAAATATATGGAAAATGGGGATAATAGTCGCTTATAGTATCACTCTACTGCCAAGTTATTGAAAATTCTTGAAAAATTGGAAATAATTAAATCTTGCGAAATTTTATCTAATCAATAACCAGAATTATTACGATAAATTAAGTGAAAGTATTAAGTTCGGAGGATTAATCATCACGACGTTTTCATAATAAAAGTGGAGAGGAGCTAATCTCGCCTCTTCGTTTCATTATTTGAGATTTGGAGATTAGAGGGCTGTGATGAAATGTTTTTTCCGGGAGATCCATTTTATATTTATTTAATACATATCAACAATTGCCTTGAGAAATATGCGGGTCAAACTGTTGATTTGCAAACAAGAAAAGATAATCACGAAAAGGAAAAAGGTATTCTCGGCGAAATGATAAGAAAATATGGTTGCGATTACGAAATAATTACAACCGTCTATGCTAAACGATTCGCTGATATATGTGAAGCTCTCACAATACGAATTCATAATACTTTTGAAAATGGATTTAATAAAAGCTCAAGTGGCCTTGAAAAGTATAACAAAAAAACTGATATGCATATGATAGGAATAACAAAAGGACCAATTCATAAAGAATGGGACAGGATGTGCCAGGAATGGAGCAGAAAAGGTATAAAATCTAATCCAGAACTACAAGTCGAAAAGAAAGCAAAAAGTAAAGTATTTAAACCATTAATTCAAGAAGAAGTAAGAAAAAATAAAGAGAAAATTAAGAAAAAATTCCGTGAATGGGAAAATACATCCGAAGGAAGATGGAAAATTCAAATCTCAAAGAATGAAATTAAAAAGTTACTTTCTGAATTAGCTGAAATAAAACCTCAGTCTTTACCGAGATTTTATTTTAAATATGCAAGTTAAGACGTCCGTAGATTAAATGTTTAAGCAAATAAAGCAATTTTTGAAATTTTTCATCTAAAATCCATCTCACCTGGCCCTACCTAACGACTTGCAGAGAATAATTAAACCATGGGATGATTTGCCTCGACACATAAAGAATGTTATAAAGACGCTACTTAACGTTTCGAGCTCTATGCATGATGATCCGAGAGTCCTTAACGCACGTAGTCAGTCGCGACGCGCAGCGTCGTCGATCTGAACCACTATGTTATCTTTCAACGTTATGATATTCGTAATCAGTTCTAATCATCTCATTGTTGACTGAAGATATTTCGTCAAATACATCACGGAAGAACTTTATAATTGCATTCTTTTCATCTTCGCTCGATTCAAAAACGAAATTAACAAAAAAACCTAAGGCATCAAGCACAGAAAATGCAATATAAACATACTGGTTTACATGCGTTTGGCTAAACTGCTTCGTGTGGTATGATCCGTCATCAGCCAAGTCTATGTAGTGATTCCTTAAACCAACCCAAGTTCCATGGACGTGATGAGAACTTACCCGCTGACCCGCTGTATATGCAAAACGCGGTTGTCCAAGAGAGTCAAGTATGGACGCTATATCAGGCATTCCCTTTGTATTCTTAATTTTCTCTTCATCAAATCCTGCTTCAGCCAGGCAACATTTAACATTCTCAAGCATACGGTATTCAATGTTAAGCTTTTTGCCGTCTCTAGCACTGACCGCCTTTTTCACTTGATCTCTTAACTCTAGTTCTGTTTTAAGGCCTGATGCGATATATCTGTCAAAGCGATCCTCAATATTAGTGGATTTGCATAACCAAGTAAGTATTACACAGCTTTCAAATATGCATCGGTCGAGAATCATTGTAGATTCACCGAACCCACCTTTGTGCGATAAGGCAACATTTGCAAGCATGATCCGAGCACACCGATTTAGCAATCCAATTAGAATCCCATAGTCACGCTTCGAGATATCCTTACGCACAAAGGATGTTTCTTGCTTTAGATTCGCGAATATGACACTCAAACTCGCGACGTATTTGTACCACTCAAAGAAGACTGTGGAGTAATCACCAGTTTCTCTGCATCTCTGCAAATCATTAGCATCAATTTTTGGTGGATCTGGTGGTAGCATATTGTGATAGCTAACAATGTATATAGGTTTCCGCCTAACATCCCGAACTTCTCATCATTCAAACAAAGGGCTCCCGGCCGCCGTTGCATATCCATAAAATACAAAAATATTTTGATATGTCAAGAGATATTGATGGTTTCTTTTCGCTTAATGAAGTGATTTGATTTAGCAGACAACTTCGTGTATTCGATTGAATTACTTTTATTCGTGCGTAACGCTGGGGCTAAGCGGCAGCCTTTAGGCCATTCGGCTTAAGCCCCATGTTCGCTTTCAATTCTTTCAAGATTTCTTGCCCAAGCCTTTTTGCCATTTCCTCCTTTGAAGAAAACGAGACCATCTTCACGGATGGAGGAAATAGTATAAACCCTCTTTAAATCATCCCACTTGTTGATGACCTCTACTCCTGGCCCCAACTTTTGCTTCTCGATAGACTCATGGTTTAGCTCGCTCATTAAGTCATCAATAATTGCATTGCCTTCTATTTGGGAGCATTGGGAGATATCAAAGCCAAACTTCTTTGCTAACGCGATTTGCTTTTCTGAAGGACGCCCAAGTTCTTCCCCGAAAAAGTCTCGCCTCATTATGCCATATATTTTCGCCGCAGCCAGGGATACTGTATCACCAGTAACATCAATTCCAAGCTTGCGACAGAACTCGATCTGCTGGTTGTTAACGAGATCAATGTGTTTCAACTCTTTTTTCATTTGCTGGGAGCGAACTATGTATATATGGTTTCCGTATAAAACTCCTTACCTCTCATAAGTGTCAGTATAACACCCCTTTACCCAAAGTCCATCTTCAAAACCGCATCTCCCTTTAAATAATATGTCGAAAAGTTTACTCCCTCAGAGCTTGCCCTCGATTGGTGCTCACTTGCTTTGGAGTTTACCCTCGGTGTTAGCTTACATGCTCTTCTGCCGGGGGTCGGGGGTCATTCAAACAAAGGGCTCCCGGCCGCCGTTGCACCCCCTTATTATAAAAAAAATCCTAAAACTATAAAGAAAAAAGGCTAATAAATCTGACCTTTTCTCTTATCCACTTAACTCAAAACTAAGCACTCAAAACTCAAAACTAAAATCCGTCAATAGTAATTGATGGTTTTAGCCGTTAAAATAGGCAAGATAGAAATAATTTTCAGCAAAAAATCCCTCCTTCTTTCTTCTGCTTCAAAGCTGATGACAAATCGT
>CAZZAX010000208.1:0-9477 GCA_964653075.1 uncultured Pirellulales bacterium | reverse complement strand
ACACTGTGTAAACCAGTCAGCCGGATAGCAAACCCCGGGCCGAACAGGATTGAGAACCTCTTCATTATTTATAGCGTTTGAGACAAGGTAAATAGGGACAATAAATCTGGAATTTTTTATTTAAAATTATAAAAGTCCTGTCAAAACTTCTTGTCTCATAAAGCTGACAAATCCAAAATTACGTGATATATTCGTATTAAAAAGGAGAATCAAGAGTCCATATATGGACTTCATGGCCGATATTCAAGTATTCATTTACAGGACAAATGAAATATTTCCTTGTGTCTTATGGTAATTGAACAAACATACATAATTGTGTGTGGATCCGCAGAGGCGAGCACAAGTATTTGTTGTAAAAGCAGTTAAAGAACATGAAACAAGACAACACGACATCTTTTGAAATCGCTTACCGGAATAAAAACAGGTATTTGTATGGCAAAACACAATGCTACAAATCTCAATTCTTTTCTCTCTCACAGCAAAAACGGCTATATAAGAGTCTCTGGCGAGCTTTTAGACTTTCCATCTGTTCAATTAGCGTAAGACACGAGGAAATATTTATGGATATTGTTAACCAAAGAGACTGAAAATATCGAAAACAGGCTGTAGTTCCCGACTCAGGGTCCAAATAGAAGAAGAATGTCATAATAATGCAACTTTAAACTTTCACATGACTATTTAAGGTTTGGAGCTGTTATCGTCATTGTCTTGTTTTTGTTTTATGAACTGACGAACTTTACTCAGACCTCTAAAAATATACTTTCTGACAGATGTATCCTTTACGCCCATTTTATCAGCGATCTCATTGATACTGAGATTAGTTCTGTATCGTAAAACTATCGCCTGATATTGTCTGTCCGTCAACCGCACCTCAATAAGTTTGAAAATTTGTCTGACTTCTTCTACTTCAATAAGAATTTTTTCCGAAGTTCTTTTGTTGACGGAATGATTATGGTTAGCACAATGTTTATACATGTTGTTATTATTCTCCCGTCTACGGGTAGTGTCAATAATGTCATTGGTTATCGCTGTACAGAGATAGCCTTCAATATTTTCAACATCTTGGGGTACGGGTCTATGGACAAGAGAAAGAAAGAAATCCTGAAATATGTCATCTGCTTGAGTTTTATCATTAACCTGGGAACATATAACTTGACGAATGAAATCGCCGTGTTCACTAAAGATTTTGGCAGCAAGGCCCACATTAGTTCGGCTCTCCCTCGATTCTGGCTGGATCATTGGGATTTTACTCTTCTAAAATATCTTCAAAACCGCACACAACAAAAGAAATTTACAGTAGATGAAAAAAATCGACATTTTACCGCTTTATCTCGCCTTCCTTATAAAAAGGGATCTGATACTGTAAACCGGTGCCGAGGGAATTAACTCTGCCCATCCATGGACAAATGTTACCGTATACGTATCCGGTCTGCGGAACCATTCCATCCTATCGGACGAGCTGGGACTGTATGAGACAAAGTCCTCCACGCCTGCGGATTGTACATTCCTAAAGAGCCCTCAGTGTTGAAATGTACTCGTACAGGCACTCGCTTCGATTTTCCGAATTTATCACCCCCATCCAGTGGTAATACTCGCACCTCAAGCTAGCAAAATCTTCATAATTGATGGCGTCTGAGACAAGGTAAATATTGACTGTAAATTTGAAATATTTAATAAAAAATTCTAACAGTCTTGCCAGGACCTCTTATCTCATACAACTAATGAATCCAAATAGACGTGGTATCTCCGAATTAAAGCGGCAATGTTCTGTTGATGGATGGCATGAAAAAAAAATTTTAAAAAATTTTTTATGACCGGCAGGTCAAGACAAAAACACATCAAGGGAGATTGCAAATAAAGTAAACACAAGTGCTTGAAGAGAAGTGTCCTTAACAAAACATGGCGATAAGATCGTAAAGTTTAAGGTTTCATGTAAAATTTTTTCAAAAAAAGCTGTCCCTATTTTGGGCTTGAGCATCGCTACATTTTAAAAGAGCAGATTGTTTTTGCCTGCACGGTATTTTCAGTGCAGGTGCGAGATTGGAGTGGTTATTCGTATAGTGAAAACGGGGGCGCACGGGGGTAATGCGCGCCAATAATATGATGGGAGAAAAATTGGGGGACAATGAAAGGAGATCATTATGAACTGGCAAAACATGACTGCAAGCGAGAAAACTCCGGAATCATTGGCAAAAAGGTCGGAACTGTCGTTAGCTTTCGTAATAGAAGTACTGCTTCTTGCTTTATTGCTGGGGCTGGTTCTGACTAACGTTGCCGGCGCTACCGACCCTGATCTTGTTGGCTGGTGGAAGCTTGACGAAGGTGAAGAATACACGGCTTACGATTCGTCGGGTAATAATAATAATGGAACAATTACCGGAGCCACCTGGACAACCGGCGTACTTAACGGGGCCCTGGATTTTGATGGAAGCGGGGATTATGTCGATTGCGGCAGTGATAGCTCTATTAAGCCCACCGGCGCTATGACTATAAATGGATGGTTTTTGGGTGAGTCTGCAAATGCTTCTTCTACCGGACTCGGCACTATGGGATCTTCTGGTTACAGGGGGTATATGCTGGGAATGAATAATAATGGGGAGGCTATTGGATATATTGCAGAAAATGCAACTACATTAGTTAATACAGGATTGATTTCCGGCCATGATGACACTTCATGGACAATGTATACGCTCGTTTACAGTCCTTCGTCGTATCTGAAACTATATAGAAATGGAGTGGAAGTAGGTTCGAATACTTCCGGGATCCCCGCTTCGCAATATCAGAATAATGGCAGAAGTCTGAAAATCGGAAATAGAGGAGATACGGCAGCCCAGTTCGATGGCAAAATCGACGATGCCAGGATTTATGAACGGGCTTTATCTTCCCAGGAGATTCAGGACCTCTATAGTGAGGCTTCTCCGGGTTCTCCAACTCCACAGCTGTCCGGCTTTCGGGCGCCATTGCTTGATACGCCTGCCGCCCCGAGTGTTTTTCAGGACAAAGTTGGACAGGGTTCGAGCGGACAGGGGCCGAGCATAAGTGATCCGGAGATCCAGGAGCTGGCCCGGGCTCTGAGGTACGACCCGGGTTTGATGTACAAGTTTGTGCACGATTATATCCACTACGATCTCATGTGGGGCGATGTCAAGGGCCCTTATATGACCTGGATGGACCGCCAGGGTAATGATTTTGACCAGGCATCCCTGATAATTGCACTGCTCGAAGAAGCAGCACTACACAGCACCGAATATACTATTACCGACCCGAATTATGTGGTGGGTGAAATACAGATATCCGGCACTCAAACCCTTGATTGGCTCGGCATGGGAGGTGCTGAGGCTACAAGAAAGAGATTAGCCAGGGCAGGTATATATGCAACTGTCACAGATGATGGCCAGGACGGCATTTCTAATATCAAGATGGAGCATGTCTGGGTTAAAGTCACGATCGACGGAAATGACTTTGAGTTCGACCCCAGCTTCAAGAGCCACACAACCAAGAGCGGCTATATATTCGGCTCGCAGTGGGAAAGTGCTTTGGGATACCTTCGTTCGGAATTCTTATCTGACGCGAAGCAGGGCTATACCTATGGAACTGACTATATCGAGGACCTGAATAAAGCTAATATAGCGGACAACCTGAGTACCTATAGTACGAAACTCGTTGAATATATTAAGGAAAACTATCCTGACGGCGGTTTAATGGACGTAATTGGCGGCCGGAGTATTGTACCTGCAGACGCTAATGAGATGCCACCTGATTCACTAACCTATACAGTAATAGCAAGAGATGATGAATTCGATATCGATAATATGCCTAACCTGTACCGTACATCGCTGCGCATTCAGCATTGCGGTATCGATAAGACCTTCTGGTCTTCGGACATCTATGGCCGTCGATTGACATTACAATACAATGGGTCTAACCAGCCGCAGCTTGTCCTCGATGGTACCGTCAAAGCAACGGGAACTGCGACCACTTCGGGTCAGGTCTATGACCTTATACTCTCGGTGGACCATCCCTATGACAGTAATGACTTTGATGCGACGACAACCCTTAATGTAACCGCCGGCGGTTTTTATCAGATTGTCAACGGCTGGGGCGATACGGGGACAAAGATCCTGGAGAAACACAGGACAAAACTGGAGCAATACCGATTCGATGGCCTTTCCGATACCTCGGAACAGGTTCTGGGCGAGTCCTATGCCCTTGTGGGACTTACCTGGCTTGCACAGACCAGCCATATGCGCTCAATGGCGGCTGAGATCGTTGATTATGGTACGCTTATTAATCACCATATGCTGGGAATTACGGGGCAGTATAGCAGTCCTTACATCGACATGGCATCTGGTCATCTGGGTGCATACCAAACTGTATACGATGAAGAAGACGTTAACGGACTGTTCCTTACGGTCTCAGGCCATGCCAGTGCATATGAGCATGAGATTATAAGGCAGCTCCAGGACTGCAATGCGGTCTCTACTGTCAAGCTCCTGGAGATAGCCAACGACCGAACAACTTATGATAAGTTATATACCGCAGATGATAACAACTGGACCAGCGTCCAGACAAATCTACAGAACTACAGCCAGGATGAGAAGGACCTTGTATCCGAATATGTGGATGATGGTTTCACAGTCCGCCTGCCGCAGTATGGCGACCTAGCCCTGGATGATTACACGGGTATCGGATTCCAGGCTACGCAATCGACCGCTGACTGCCTGACAGCGAGTTATATCATCTCGGGCGGCTATAGCGGCGGCAGTGGTGCCAGCGCAAGTTCACCATTGAGTCCTCAAAAGGTCTTCGACAGAAGCTATGTTCCCAACCCGGGCCAGGGTGATACAGACGTAGGGGCTTTCAATATTGGTGCTACGGACCTGACTATCGATAACGGAGGGTTTCCCTTCGGCCTGTCGTTCAGCCGGCAATACAGCTCCAAACGCCGTCTGGAAGATGGACCTCTGGGAATGGGATGGACACATAACTTCGATATCGTGGCCAAGGTTACCAGCGACAGCTTCCAGTTCCTGGGCGAGGATTCGCCTATTGATGCAGCCCCCCACATGGTGAGCATCTTCGTCATCAACGACGTACTGTCTAAGGACTCTTCTACGGATCTATCCAACAATATGATCGCCTCTCTGAGCGAGGCGTGGCTGATGGACCAGATGGAGACCAACCTTGTGACGATCAAGCAGGGCGCTTCAACCATGGAATTCACAAGAATTCCCGATTGCAACGACCCGAACGGGATGTACAATGCGCCCACCGGCAAGAACCTCAAGCTCATTGTCGAATCCGATGGTACCTTCCTGCTCAAGAACGGCAGCGGTATATTCTATGATTTTAATAGCGACGGGAACCTCTCACAATGGAGTGATGCACACGGCAATGTAGTCGATTTCACCTATTCCAGCGGTAAACTTACCCAGGTGGCAAGCAAGATTGGCGGTACTACGACCTCCAGGACACTATCATTTACCTATACCGGTGACCATATTACAACCGTTACCGACTCTGCCAGCAGAAATATTTACTATACCTATGACGTGGATGATAATCTCATTGAGTACACCTGCCCGGATGGAAATGATTACACCTTCGATTACCACGATGTGAACGACGGCCAGTTAACAGAGATTTACACCCCGATAGATGCGGTTAATCCGGCTTTGACGAACGTATATGATTCTTTAGGCCGGATTAAAACACAGACAATTGCAGATGGCAATAGCTATGATCACTTCCACGCCTATTTCCGCTCTGAAAGGCTCGAACCTGAGCAGACGGATCCGAACGATAATACGGCCCGGTTCTCTACTGCGACATGGTACAATGAATTCCGCCGTGCGATTAAAACCAAGGACCAGTTGGGCCGTGGGAGTACTTACGGCTATGACGGCCTGTTCAGACTTACAAGCATCACTAGTCAGACGGGAACATCTGCTGAATTAGGCTATGATGAAAACAATCGTGTTAGCGATGTAAACAGTATAGTTATAGCCGGTTCGGGCGATTCTAATTTGAGTGTGAGCAATGATTATGATTCTTATGAAAACACCGCCGGTAGATGGTTCGTCGCCAAGAAGGAGCATAGCGATCCTAATGAGCATGATGTTGCATACGAATATGACTACGATGATATAGGTACCTATGGAACCGAAGTCGGTAATCTGATGAAGATAACCTATCAGCAGGTCAAAGGTGTTCCATGGTATGATCCGAATAGACCCGTAGCTGATGCTAATAGACCTGTTGTGACTTTTACCTATTACCCCGACGGTCAAATCGAAACCAAAACGGACGCCGAAGAAATGGTAACTAAGTTCGAATACTATACCGCTGCTGCCGGTGCTGGTCTGAAAAAGACCATCGTCGATTTCAATGATGCTGATCCCAACGACAATCTAAATATCACGACCGGATTCACTTATGACAGCGTGGGTAATGTGGCTACAGTAAAAGACCCGCTCGGCAATATCGCCCAGAGCCAGTACGACGTCTGTCGCCGGCTTATAAAGACTACCTCTCCGTCGCCTTTTAGTTACGAGACGACCTATGAATACGATGATAACGGCAGGTTAATATTCGTAAAGCAGTCTGATCCGAATGAAACTATTGTCCTTCAGGCTATTACATATACCGACATCGGGCAGAAGAAGACCGTCAAAGGTCCGTACGTAGATGGAAACGATGTCGGTATCAACCTTACAACGTTCACTTATGATAACCTGGGACGGCTCTGGAAGGTAAAAGATGCCGAGAATAATGTGACCGAAACACGTTATTACCCCGATGGCAAGGTCTGGAAGGTAATTGACGCCTTGGGCAATGCGACTATCACCAATACCTATGATCCAAATGGTCTGCTTATAAAGGTCACGGATGCCGAGGATAATGCTACAGAATACGAATACAATGGCTTTAATGCCTTGAGTAAGACCATCTATGAAGATGATACCTACACGGAGCCAAATTATAATCCGCTAAGACAGATACAGGAAATGAGAACTCGCGCAGGTGATATTATCAAGTATTTTTATGATGATTTAGGCCGTGTAACACATAAGCACACGCCGGACAATACCATCATATACAAATACGACCTTGTCGGACGAGTGCTTGAGACTACCGATGATACCGGCACCATAACAAACACCTATGACACAGCAGGAAGGCTCATCGAGGTGGAGTACCCGGGTAATAAGAAGGTCTCCTACGAATATAACGCCGCAGGTCAACGGACAAAACTGACCTATCCGGACGACAGCTACATCACTTATGAGTATGATAACCTCGGCCGGCCCACTAAAATCCGTGATGATTCCAGCACTATCCTGTCCAGCTACACCTATGACAAGCGCTCACAGCGGACTAATCTCAGCTATGTCAACGGAACGGCCATCTCGTACCAGTACGATGAGTCCAGCCGGCTCAAAAGTATTGACAATCAGACCGGCCCGGGTGAAGTGCATTACAAGTACGCCTATACGTATGATAAGGTTGGCAACCGCCAGAGCATGACGTTCAACGGTTCTGACCAGCACATTTACACCTATGACGATATCTATCAGGTAACGGATGTCAACTATCCAGCCAGCTATGACTGGATCAGCGATACCGAGTTTGATTACGATGATGCCGGCAACCGCACCTCCGTCATCGACGATGGGACTACGAATTACACAACAAATACGCTGAACCAGTACACCTCCGTCGGTAGTATCTCGTACGACTACGATGATAACGGCAATCTCATCTCTGACGGCACTTGTTTATACGCCTATGACGCCGAGAACCACCTGATCGAGGCCGCCAATGCTTCCGGCGGTTTTCACGGGCCGCTTAACACAGCTTTGGACAACTTCGATTTCGAATTTACGACAGGAGGGGACGCAAACTGGGCCCCAACAACGTCGGATTACTGCGGTCAAAACGATATGGATTCAGCCGAGTGCGGCCAGATCGACGTCAATGAGTCTGCCTGGATAGAAGGTAGGGTCAATGGTAATGGAACTGTTAGATTCTGGTGGAAGGCAACGTCAGATTACGATACGCTTAAATTCTATATCGATGGCGATCTTGAGAAGACTTCCTGGGGCGGTGTCGGCTGGCAGGAGGATTACTTTACCGTATCAGGTCTTGGTACGCATACCCTCAAATGGAAATACAATAAAAATACCGGCTCTTCAACAGAAGATACTGCGTGGCTGGATTATGTGCAATGGACGGATAATAATCCCAATCCTTCTTCATCCCTGCAGCAGGCGCTGGATACGATTTTGTCCGTACTGACCGACGGCGATGCAGACTGGTTCTCCCAGTCCTCGATAACTTATTATGGCGGGGATGCGGCCCAGAGTGGCGACATTGAAGATGATGAGGTTTCTCAGATGGAAATTACCGTCGAAGGTGAAGGTACGTTAACGTTCTGGTGGAAGGTCTCATCCGATTCCGGTGACGAATTACAGTTTCTTGTGGATGGGCAGGAAGTGTACGATATTGATGAAGAGGAAGACTGGCATCAGAAGACATACGGTGTGACCGGTTCCGGTATTCACTCTTTGATCTGGCAGTATGTCAAAGATGGGGGTTATGAAGATGGTTACGATTGCGGCTGGGTGGACTATGTCCAGTGGACAGGTTCGCCTCCATCTGGTGGTGGTGCAAGCTGGGAAGAGATAACCTATACGTATGACCCATCCGGCAGGCGCATAGAAAAGGACGTCGATGGCGATACGACCACCTACGTATATGACGGCGGTAACGTTATCGCTGAATACGACGACAACGGCGACCTGGCGAGCAAATACATCCACGGTGCGCGCGTTGATGAGTTGGTCTGTATGATAGATGTAGCAGATAGCAACGCCATCTATTACTATCACTACGATGGTTCGGGCTCTGTTGTGGCCTTAAGTGATTCGTACGGCAATAGCTGCCAGAGCTACCAGTACAGCGCCTATGGCCAGGTTGCGGCCTCGGACCCCGACTTCAAAGCCAATCCCTACATGTTCACCGGCCGGAGGTTCGATTACGAAACAGGGCTTTACTATTACCGTGCCCGGTACTATAATCCATATATAGGCCGGTTCTTACAGACCGATCCGGTCGGTTACGACAATGGGATTAACTGGTATGCTTACTGTGGGAATAATCCACTGAATTTTATTGATCCAAGTGGTTTAGTAACAGTCGCTTTCTATGATCCGCAGGTACATGAAAAATATGATGAAAAAGGTAATCTTCAAATTTGGGTAGGTGTTCTTCAAGAATTTGCCGATGATCATGGAGAGCACGTATATAAAATGACCTCCCCACGTGACGCATTACAGAAATTAGCAGAATTAAAAGAGGCAGGAGTTGACGTCACTGAAGTTTACTTCTATGATCATCGTACGGGTGATGGATTAGAATTTGGTACTGAAATGAAATGGCAAGGTGCTGAAGGCGGACCTGGAGAAATTCATGAGA
>CAZZAX010000207.1:0-9484 GCA_964653075.1 uncultured Pirellulales bacterium | reverse complement strand
CGCAAGATGTCATGATTTTCCATGGCCAGGCAGTAATCGCGATACATAACGAATATGCTGACGAAAATCAATATTGTGGAAAGAGCAACTATGATCGAAAACTTATAACTGAAAAGGTTACTAAGTATTTCTTTTCTGATTATTGACTTAAGCACGGTCTTCCTTTCTACAACTTTCCTTACTCGATAACTTCCCGTGGCTTGTCACAAGGTAAAAAACAATGTTTTTTTCCTTATTGAAATTTTTTACATACCCTGCAGCTTGCTGCAGGATGATTCATTTCACAGCTTACCGCTCTATTGCTTTTTTATCTTCTACTAAGCTTTACTCCAAAGACCACAATCCCAACGATTAAAATTACCAAACCGCCTACCAGAAGCAATGTAGCTATAATGTTCGTCTGGGCACTTATCCTTACTTTCAGTCGTTTTTCTATGGCTTCTATTACATCGCTGCCTGATTGGCCTCGGGCTTCGATCGAGGTTTCGTATTCACCTACTCCTACATCTGCTCCGGGCTGCAAGTGGATTTCTATCTGTTGTTTTTCGTTAGGCAGCAGTTGTCCGATGTTGTTAGGTTCCACCCGGGCTTCCCAGTTCAAAGGCGGTGTTATCTCCGGAATAATATTGAATAATGTAAGAGTTCCGTTATTATACAGGTCGGCCCTGATACGGACATCCTGCTGCGGCTTTATTTCCTCGAAAAGATTGTTTATCAGAATTTCCAGCCGACCGGTTCCCCTGGGGATGAGGGTTAGGTCCACTCGTGCAGCGTCGATTGCATCGAGCTCATTTGCAGGGATTATATTGGGTGCGTATTGACGTTTTAGGTTGTTGATTTTCTCAAGCTGGGCGGATGTGGCTATCCACACCTGAAAATCGATTTTTTTGTCGATCATACCGACATCGAGCTTTTGTGGGATTGAAACGTTCAGTCTCAGATTGTGTTTGCTGACTTCTTCTGAAAAACGAACACTTGTAATACGAGAACCGCCTTCGACGAAAGAACAGTTGATTTGCGGCGGCATATTGGTGACTATCAATGAGAAATTGGTTTCGGACGTCACGAGCATTTCAAGGACCAGGTCAAAACCGATGTCTGTTCCGAGCTGACCTTCCACTGAAAACTGCGATGATACAGCGGTTGGTTTCTCCTGCAGGGACTCCTTTTCAAGAAAAATACTGTCTGTTGTATCCTGGTCCAGATATTTTAATTTTATTCCTGCTTCCTCGACGTCGGCGAGCAGTACAAATTTAAGCTTTTCTTGCCTGCCATAAGGTAATACAGGTATGATTTGTTCATAGGGTTTACCAATGCTTGATCTTGATGTATTACTGACTATCGATACAATAATATTCTCGATATCGAGCAAGGCCTGTATCTGCTCAGGATTTTGCCATTCTGATTGTAATTTCGATTCACTCTCAGTCGAACCTAATGCCGATTCGGCAAGCGCCAAGTTGGATGTGTTCTTTAGAACAAGGTCGAGCATTCGTTTGCCATCACTGTCAAGGTACTGCTTCGCTTCCACAATGGTAATATGTGTAGCGTTTGCAAGAAAATTCAGCTTTGTTCTATCGAGCTGGATCTCAGCCGACTTTAGTGTCTGCTGGGCCTGAGTATAGAGTGACAAGGCTGTATCAAGCTCCATTTGGGAAATGTACTTTTTTTTGAAAAGCTCTAAAGAGTTTTTATACTGACTTTCGTAGCGATCATGCTCTTCCTTAGCAGTTTCCAAAGTAACCAGGGCTTCTCTGAGACTGAGCTCATTCAGCATTTCTGTACGTGTCTTGGTTGTTTGTCCCGGTCTTAAAATTTCAGCTTCTGGTCCTTCCTGCTGTGCATTCGCCGATATGGTCAGAAGTAAGGCAAATACCACCAACAAAACATATCTGAATTTATAGGTTCCATTCATCTTAAATAAACTCCTACTTAAAATAACGTATCACGAAACGCAAATTTTCCTGACGGCTTATCAAACTTTCCTGCTGATCGACTAATCTTTTTTGAGCGTCAAAGAACAACCCACGAAAGGTTTCCAGTTTATCATCATCGATTTTACCGATATCCCGTAATTCTGTTTGTATTAAGAAACGCTCATTCTCAACATTAACATCTATCTTGGCCAGTCTAACCTGGAGTTTCTGCTCCGTTAGAAGCTTATAATTTTGTCGCACATCCAGTTCAATAAGGTCCTTTCGGTCTTCAAGGGCCGCCTTAAAGCCGGCGAGTATTGCTCTCGCTTCGATTCTTCTTCCTTCACGCGCCCTGCCTTCGATAATTGGTATTCTTAACTGTAAGCCTGCGAACCACCCAGGATCTGGTCCGTTTAAAAATATTCCGTTGTCGAATAAACCGAGGTTTCGTGTATTTCTTTCTTTTAATCCCGGCATCTTCGGTTGGCCCTTTATATCCAAACCCCAGGTATCATCTTCATTAACAAGGTCTGCGCCAATTTTACCATTTTCTGTCTGATAGCCCCCCTTGAAACGCAAGTCCGGGATATATTCGAAACGTAACTGGTCCAGAGCCCTTTGCTGCTCGGCTAACTCGGCTTCAAATAATGCCACATCACTGCTCTGGGCAAGGGCAAGAAGGACCATTCCATCCATATCAAAATCATCGAGACCAAAACGGTCCATCTGACCCTCGAATTCCACCTGGTCGGCTCCGACAGGCAAACCAATGAGACGCAATAACTCCATCTTGCTATTGAATCTTTCACGCTCGAGAGCATTTATCGTTATCTCTTCGTTGAGCATATTCGATCTGGCCGTCAAAACCTCAATTTTGGTACTCAGATTGTTCGCATCCATTCTCTGCTGCTTTATTTCGTACTGTCTCTGGAATTGATCGAAGAGTTGTTGTCGGGTGACAATCTGTTGTTCTTTAAGCTTTACAAAAAAGAACGCTCTGCGAACCTCTGAAAATATCCTGGCAATCGTATCTTCGTAAGCGAACAGTGCTCTACGCTGCTCCCACCGCAGGCTCAAATCGAGAGGATTATCTGTGCCGAATTCAAGTATCCGCTTTGTTATTGTAGCACTTATATTGTGAGTATCATCAGTGACATTTCCGGACCCTAAATTTCTAAAGTGCTCGTACTGGCTGATTAGCTCAATCGTTGGTAAAAATCTTGAATTGTTTATTAGTTTACTCCCACCGACAGCAAGTATTTGCTGGCGTGCCTGCTTGACTTGATTGTTGCTGATGAAAGCTAATCGCAGACATTCTTCGAGGATCAGAGTGCGTTTGTCTATCATCTTTCTGGGTAATATGCTTCGAGCCGGCCGTTCTCCAACCGCCCTTAAGTATGCCAGGGAATTAGGCTCGGCAGGATCCATTTTAGTTTCCTCTTCAAGACGCTGTTCAACCTGTATAAGTGAAGGATCGAGCTTATCAGCAGCAAAAACACTAATCTCAGCCGACTGTAGCAAGCCTACTACGGTTGCTGTCAGAAATAACACTCTGTAGTTTCGTTTCATTTCCATTTTACTCCCTCTTTTAATTTCTGGTTTTACCGGCACGCCGGTACTTAAATTAGTTTCAATTTCATATTTCCCTATCACCTTACGTCATATCGCAGGAATGACACATACGCTGCTGCAAAGAAGACCAGGTTGAACAGCACCAATAGCCCAATGTCCCAGATGGCCAGTTTCAAAGACTGGCCGAGAGCAAGGTCATGCTCCTGAAACTTCGGCACTGTGTCGAAATCCACGGGATTATGAGAAATTGTCCGCCACATTTCTGCAGCATTCATTTCGTCAAAGAGCAGGTGGAGGCTGTTCGGATCTTCGGCGTCCCTGCTACGAACGTAGTCTTTCAAATCGTCCTGATACCGTCTGATCTGGCGGCGCAGATCCGAGAAACGTCCAATGCCGGTCCCTGTAATGGTCTCAGACGCCTGTCTGTAGATCTCTGTGGGTGAAATTCGCGTGTACCGCCGCCCTATAGCGACCTGGTTGATGATTTGGTTCATGTGCTCATCGATAATCTTATTATTTTGCTCAGTAAGAGCCGTGAAGGCGCGCGCTCGACCGGGGGGATTGCTCTCTTCGATATTCCGGCTGGTGTTGCCAGCGTTCTGTCCATATTTACCTGCCAGAAGATTTTCGAGCCACTGATCCGTCATCTCGGCGATTTTCCTGTTCATTTCGGCCTGCGTTGGGATCTTTCGCAATGTCTTCGCAACAATCCTGCCGGAACTTGGAACCAATATGACCAGGCCAACCCAAAGAAACAGGAGGATGACTATACTGTTTACCGAGCGACTCGTTCTGCTGGATATCAACATCCCCAGCAGTACAAAAACAGATAGGTACAGCAAGGACAGAACGATGATACTAAGAATCTTCGCCCACGCGCGTGCCCCAAAGGCCACGTCTTTGGAAAGCGTAACGATGCTCAGATTTACCAGAATGCCGAGAAGCAGAGGCACCCCGACTATGAACATTAACGCGAGGTACTTGCCCAGAAGAACCTTATGCCGAGGTGTGGCGCCTGCCAATAAGAGTCTCAGCGTTCCGCTTTCTTTTTCTCCACAGCAACTGTTATAAGCAAAAATCAACGCGGCAAAGCTCAGAAACAGGGAGATGATGAACACCCAATCCACGTCATTGAAACTAAACAGCAGAGCGTTTGTTCTGCCTTTGAACTGGGGATAATCTCTCGAAAAGGCATTAAATGAGAAGCAATTAGGTATGGATTTTTCAAAACCCTCTGCACAAAGAGTCAGTGCCTTGGGCTTTCGATAAAACTGGTGACGGAGGGTAGCTATCCAATAAAGTCTTTCTGCGTGCCCCTGGAAATACGCCAGGCTGTGGTTGGTGTCCTTCGAGTAGTCCTGCACTTGTTGCTCGTACTTTCTTACGAAAACAAAGCCACTGATCGCGAAGACTATGATGACCAGAATCAGTGACAGGACTAGACGCAGACTCAAAAAATTCTCCAAAATTTCCTTACGCACTATTGGACCGATCATTTAATTCTCCGATTTGTTTGAGTTTCTATGCAATGTGTTTACGTCCTATCGCACGTCGTATCTGAGGAACGCCACATAAGATAACGAGAAGAACAGAATACCTGCGATAATCAAAAATCCTAATTTGGGAATTGCTTGGCGAAGAGTGTCACCGATACTTTGCGGTCGATAGCTGAATTTCGGCATATCCTGCAGATTAAGAGGAGGTGTCTCTTTCACCATTTGTTCATATCGCGCTATAGTCGCTTTGTACAATTCAGCTTTCTTTTCTTTGTCCTTGGCCTCGAGGAACGGTTTATAATATATTTCGATTATTCTCTCGTAATCTCCCTCTTTGCAAGGTGTGAAGTAAGAAGTCGAAGCAAAATTTTCTGTTTTGAAACGAATATAATCAGCAACCTCATTTCCATAAGTCCTTACATTATTTTTGAAACATTTGTAATTTCCGAAATCCGTTCCTGCCAGCACCGACATTAGATTTTCATAAAGAACTATCGGTGAACTCCCTGCAAGCTTGTCTGCAAACTGTTTTTGCTTTACGAGATCATTCAGATGCACCTCCTTCACACCTAAAATCTTGTCAAAATACTTAATCTTAACAGGTTCCATGACAGAGTATTTTTTACGGTTGTAGTCCATTTCACTCTTATTGCACAGCCTATAATATGTGTGCCCAAAGGCTCCAGGTGCATCGGTTGCATCTTCACTTCCATCCTTTTTAACGTCCTTGTTCAATTCATTGATTTCACTATCAAGCTGGTCTGTGACAGTTTTGACTTTTCCAGAAAACTCTTCGTCCGATTCGATAGGTTTTAGCTGTGATGCAATATAAGCACTTGAATTGGGAAGGATAGCTGCAAGAAACAGCCAGAGGAACAGCCCAAAGACCAGCGAGGTTGCAGAGCTTCTGCATAGGCATGAAAGTAACAAAGCAAGGTTGAACATTGCAGTAACAAAAACTAAGGAAGCAAAATACATTAATGCAATCCGAAACCACTGGATCCCGGTCAGGCTGATCATATTTGAAGACAGAAGGATCAAAAGCCCCAATATAAATGAGGCCGTTACGGGCATAATCAAAGTCATCAGTCCTGCAACAAGTTTTCCAAGCAACACTTTGTAACGAACTGCCGTATTTGATAAAATAAGCTTAAGTGTTCCCTGCTCTCTCTCTCCCGATATTACATCGTAAGCAATAAGAAGGGTTAAAATACTCATCACGATTTTGAAGATCAGTGTTACCTCTAAGGCAGGAAAAACCGAAAGCAAGGAATTGTATCCTTCGGCTTCCAATATGATGTTACTTCCGCCAAAAATGTCAATTTTCTCTGAACGGTCCAACTGGTTATCTACCCCCCCGCTAAAGACCGACAGCACATTGGGTGGTCGATAAACGGTAGGCGTAATATTCTTGTAAACTTTGACCTTCGTAAGCTCGGCCTCGTTAGCGGCCACATTCTCATTGTAGTCCTTCAGACTTTGCTGATAGTCGCTCACGAGTACGGGCATAAACACAGACATTAAGACTACACTGAGTATCATTCCTACAACAAACTTGAAGGTCATCAGGTTCAGCAGGAATTCTTTTTTTGCAATCTTCCATATCATACGTTATTTTCCTCTCTTCTTATCGCACATCGTACCCCAGGAATAAAACAAAAGTGAGAGAAAAGACGGCAGCTATATAAAGGATCATTACAACCAAATAATTCCTTAGAAAAGAAAAGCGTGCTGCTAAGGAAAGTGGCTTTTCTTCAAAGAACGGGACCTGCTCAAAGGCAACCGGTTTTTTTGTTGTAGAATAATCACCCCATGGATTGTACCAGTGGGGGCTGTCGGGATCCGCAGCATCTATTGTCTTAAAGAATTGAAGGAACTGAGCCTGGTATCCGTGCAAGTCAGACCAGACTTTTTTGAATCTTGCATATCCGCCGCCGACAACGGCTTCGTTCATATAATCAAATAATGCGATCGGTGAAATGACGGTGACCAGCCGGGTGCTCTCTAATTGTCTGAACATGTCCTGAAAATAGGAGTTTCTAATCGCCATTTCACTATTCATACGTTTCATTGTTAATTCCGCACGTAATTTATGCTCCGGAAGAAAGGGGAAGCCGGAGCTTGAAGTGTTGCTTCCCTCCGGTGCATTCCTCCTCAACTCTTGGTCAGCGGTGTTGATTTTTCGGCCGATAGTATCTGCATGTTCAATGGAAAAGACTTTATTGGCCCAGAATATGGCCGTATTGGGAATGATAACGACAAAGACAAGCCAAAAAGTCAGGGATAATAGTAAGCTAATATTAGATTTATGGGCAATGACCGATGATAAAGTGCCAATTGCGGCCGTACAGGATAAAAACAAAAATACAAGCAGGAGAAAAACCAATGTTTCCATTAACATGGCGGATGTAAAATCAACCTTACGGGAAAAGATAACTATCAAAATGCTTAAAACAATCCCAAAGACTGCCATAACCATTGTGGTGATAATCGCACTGATGTACTTGCCCAAAAGTACCGTTGCTCTCGGAATTGAATTAGACAAGACAAGAGCCAGAGCCCCCGTTTCCTTTTCCCCTGAAATCGTATCGAACGTGAAGAGCAGCACCGTAAAACTTAAAACCACTGAAACAATAAATGACCAATTCAACTCCTGAAAAGTGCTTAGAAACGGGTTGGTGCCGCCACGACCTACTTCAAATCCAAAAACATTATAGGCGCTGTAATTGAAGCGATTAGGAAAGTATTTTTCCTTACAATCTGAAATAAAAGTGTTTGCCCGCGGCCGCCAAATAAATGCTCGTTTGTTAACCGCAAGCTTACCCGCATTAGATTCGGCTGTTTGTCTTAATTGGTTCTTGAATTCAGCCCGGTATTTTGAGTACTCCTGCATCTTTGCATCCTGGTTTTTTAAAAAAGCAATTGTCCCGACTACAAATATCACGATGCACAATAGAAAAGATATCTGAAAACGCAGGCTATACAGATTGTTCTGAAGCTCTTTTATGATAATAGTTTTTAACATAGCTTACCTCACGTCATATCTTAGAAACGACAAGAACGATAAATACAACAGGTAGATACTGATAAGAATCAATGCAGCTACTTTGATAAAGACCTGCTTCAGTCCAGCAAATATGTTTTCGGATTGCCATCGAAAAACCGGCACATCCGACAGATTAAGGAATGGATATTCGTTATAATGGGTGCCGGGGATTTGCACTTTCCGTATAATTTTCCAGCTTCCGTCATGTGCATCCATCCATTCATTTAATTCTTTTAGATTTTTACATTCTCCGCCCGTACGTATTCTGATAATTTCATCTGCGGTCATAAAGGATTCCGGTGGTTGAGGTGTAATATAAAGAAACGATGAAAATATTTTTTTATCTCTGAAGAAATCGATGAATTCATCACGATAACGCCGTACCCTGTTCATAAACTGATAATGGGAAGAGGCATCCGTACGACAAAGAGATGCAGAAACTAAGCGAAATACTTCTGAAGGAGAGATAAGTGAAATCATCTCAGCAAAATTTCTTTGCTCGTCCAGGCTATCAAGATAGGTCTTTTGCAAATTCCATTTCTTGTCGGCATAATCAATTCGCAAAGGTTCCGAAAATTCATATAATTTTCTCCAACATTCAAGCATCGATTTTGAGGAACCAGACATTATTCTCCGGCCATCTAAACCACGCTCATGATACATATTATTCCCCCAGTCCGGGGGCTTAAGTGTTTTAACATATTCAGCGCATTTATTTTGGAATTCTTTATCCAAATCCTGCAGGACGTATTGCAGATTGTCATAGGATTGGACTTTTTTCCGACTTTCCGCCATATAAACGGCCAGATTCGGCACAATAAAGACAAAAAATACCCAGAAGAATAAACACACAATGATACTGGTTATAGAAGATTTGAGCCGGGTGGAAATTAAAAGCCCGATGAAGATAAATACCGTAAAATAGAGCAGGCTTGCGAAAAACAACAAAATGGTACGTCCCCACTCACCTGCTGAAAATGATATATTTGGAGAGTGAAGAATTAAGATAGTACTCAGGATGTAACAGAATAAGACAATCGGTAAAATGGTCAGATATGCACCAAGGATTTTGCCTAAGAGAATTCTATGCTGGCTCAATGAATTGGACAGTTGTAATTTTAGTGTGCCCTCTTCCTTTTCCCTCGTGCAGGCATCGTAGGTGAAAATGAGCGCCAGAAGGGAAATGACGATGGTGATAATACCAACAAAATCAATGGAGAAAAAGGCATTCAGCAGTGGATTATCACGAATTGCAGCCTTGCCGGTTGCAAAAAGAGGTTTTTCGCCCAGCCGGATTTTTACCTGATTGCCCACATTTCCGCTGATGCCTTGGCAGAAAATACTCAGCGTCTCCAGCGGCTTGACAACCTCAGGCCTTAAGTAGGAGTAAACCCTAACATATTTAAGGCTGTTTTCCGCATTTGCCTTATCCACACGGTAAACCCTCATCCGGC
>CAZZAX010000206.1:0-9554 GCA_964653075.1 uncultured Pirellulales bacterium | reverse complement strand
TAATGTTATTTAAATCGTTATGACGTTTTACAAATCAAACAACCGGACAGTAGTGTTAAACCATTTTAATTTATTGGAACAAATATTCAACCTAAACATTCTCAAACTTCGGGTTTTTCTTATAGGATTTTGGCTTTGCCCCCGACAGAAAAGCAAGTAAGCTAACATCGAGGGTAAAAATTGGGTTTGTATTGGGTTTGTTTTTTTTGCCCGGTAAACCGGAAAAATTTCATAATACCTTGTTTTAATAGAATTTAAGTTCATTTTTGACCTTTCGGCGATTGGGTTTGTATTGGGTTTGAATTGGGTTTGATTGGGTTTGTTTTTGACTTCTGTCAGACTGGCAAAGTTTGTATAATACATTGTTGTAAAGAAAGTTACGTCTGTTTGGACAATTGGTGAATTGGGTTTGTTTCGACAAAAAGTGTTAGCACTTTTTGTCGAATTTTCCTTTGATTTACCTACTTTTTTCATTTTTAAACCACGGATTTCACGGATTAGCACGGATTCCATATTTCAGATCTCAAATTAAAATCCTTCGTCTTCGCTCAGGATGAAGAATTGTATTAAGTTTTTTAGGAGGGAAAAAAGTAGTCCCTCTATAATTAGAGGAACCTGCACGTTTGATACGAAAATTCGGGGATTTTCGGCAAGATGAATTTACCTAAGTGTTTATGAGGAAAAGAATTAAAATTTTTTTAGAAAAATTGAAATTTGTTCAAAATTACCAGCGTTTTTTGTCGAAAATTGCCGCGAATTATGCGGATTATGAGGAGTTTTTTAGCCAGCTTTGGCGTCTTTGGCCATACCTTTCCTCGAAGCAAACTTCTGCGAAAGGCCCGGCCTTATCCGCCCCCCGACAGAAAAGCAAGTTAGCTGATCTCGGGGGTAAACTCCAGGCCCAATAAAATGGGACCCCATTAGTTAATCCGGCTAAAAAATGGTCTTTATTAGACGCGGATTAGGAACAGCCGCACTTAGCATTTCTACCGGAGGCCAGCATGAGCGTCAAACTATCACGTAGGAACGAAGCCCCCGACCCCCGGCAGAAGAGCAAGTAAGCTAACACCGAGGATAAACTCCAAAGCAAGTGAGCTAAATCGAGGGTAAACTCCGGAGTGATTAAAAATGGGGTGAACCGAAGGTAGAAATGCCCCCTGTTGTAGGCCAAGGAAGTGGCTCTTCCCCTGCTGCGCGTCAAGTCAGCAGCACCCGGGGATAAACTCGGGTAAAATATAGTGCTGCCGTAGGCCAGCATGAGGAACATACAGAATACGGAAGTCCTGTCAGTCCAGTAAGGGATGCCTTATGGCAGGACGTAGTAAATAAAAATAGTACCGAACCGAAGGCAGCACAAAGCAGGAGAGCTCGTTACTCGTGCCCCGTTGCCCGTTAGTTTGTGGGGATTTTGGGTGAAAATGTGGTTGATTGTTAGTTCGTATTGAGTATTGCGTATAGCGTATAGGGGGTTGAGGAGTGGATTTCAGATTTCAGATTTAAGATTTCAGATTGGATGGCTTGCCTTTGTAGACAATTGAAATGGAGCTACCCGCCTCGATGCTTGGAGTGACGCCTCTTGCTAAGTATCTTTCGTCCGTTCTTGGTTCTCATACGAGACCTGAAGCCGCTTGTTTTTGATCTCTTTATCTTGCTCTTACGATGATTCTCCATAGTATTTCGCGCACCCTGAAAATACAATAACTTTCAATGTTTTCGACCTTATTGTATTTAATAAATCCGCACCCTAATTGTCAACAGATTTCAAAAAAATATTTAGTCGAGATTTCCCATTAAGTCATTTTCGCCGCAGACTGTGTGCAGCGTTACCGACTTAGCCTTGTCTTTACGAACATATTGCTGATTGAACGCCATTTGGATTATCTCCTCCAACACCTGGCAATACCGGCGGTCTACTACACGCCAGCCGAGGTGTACGGTGTGGCAGCTGGCACTCCGGTCACCCTCCGGGCTCCCTCCGTTCCAACTGCTTCAACACATGGTGACGTGTCTACCTTACAAACCCCAAGTTTTTGTCTTGACAATGGGAAGGGTTATAATATAATTGCTTTTGTTAGCAAATTTCATACTATAGCGGGTTGTTAATGAGTGGTTCGACCTGGATATTAATTAGGTGTGGCTGGTGGTAGAGTTTTGATTGCGACTTTGATTATAAATTGGATTATAAACATGATAGAGGAATAGAAAGGAGGCTTAATATGCTTTTAATGAGTACTTTGCGTTGGATACTTCTTATTGGTTTGGCTGTTGTGATTTTGGCTGTGGTTTTTGGAACGAAAATAAAAGATAAATATTTTTAGAAAAGAGAGTGTTATATCAGGCCGTATATCCTGATGCTGGATACGGCTGAGACATTCGGGATACTCTCATAAACACTATGAGCCAAAATGGGGGCGGGTCAGCCTGGCTGATTTCACGTATGAAGAAATGTACCTATTGGGCTACTTGTGGCCGCAGAAAAATCAGTCAAGTTGGATTGATAGATAGATGTCTTTTCCCTTGTGAATTTCTCCGCCCTGCCAGTAGCTAATTCTTTTTCTTGCCAGACAAACTCAACATGTTGCAGTAATGCCCAGGCACTATTATTCCATTGCATTTGGTAGCCTCTCTGGTGAGCCTCTTTCTCCATTCTAATGCGTTTATTTTGATTGAAGACCAAAGAATCAAGTGCTCGGGCTATTTGTTCAACTGAATCTTCTCCAGGATCGACCAAAATACCTCTGGCATACCTGCCAACGACAAGGCCACTCGGACAAGATTTGTTTGAATGAATAAGCTCAAGAGCACAACGAAATTTCGTTGCTATTGCAACTCTGCTGGAGCCTAAAGTATCAGCTAATATGCCACTTGACATCTGATACATGTTGAGATAAGGAAGCACCATAACATTAGTCGCACCATAAAGTTCCAAGAAAGTACTTTCATCCAAAAAGGCATCGAGAAAGACAACGTCATGCTGCCTAAAGTCCACACCCTCCAGCTTTTTGACCTTGCACCATTTCAGTTTTGACTCCTTTAGTGCTTTGGTCAGGGTAGATTGATATTTTCGGTATTCAATGCCTTCGTCTGCCCGGATAAAATCCGGATGGCATTGACCTCCAATGAGGTACACTATTCTTTCCCTTTGGCTGTCTGTACAGGATTCATTTAAGAATCTTCCATAGGCTCTAATGCTATGCTGGATTCCTTTGTCCGGAGACAATAGCCCGAGTGTGGTAACGAGAAAAAACTCTTTCAGCCCATATTTTTCTTTCATAGCCAATCGGTCATATTCAGAAGGATGTTGCATCCTGATTCCGTGGTCAATGTGCTTGACCTTTGAAGGGTCGATTCTGTAGATTGGGGATCCCAGTATTCCTATTGCGCTTTCTGCTGTCACAATGAGGCCATCACTAAACTTGGCCAGAGCCTGTAACGTCTTTTTTTGATGGTCGTTCGGCTCATCAAGTACAGTGTGAAGGTAAACCAAAGTAGTGAGTCCCTCACCACTAAATGCCTTGGCCATGTCTACAAAATTAGTGCCCCGGCCATCCTTGCCATTCTTATCAGGGTCGAGGCCATATTCGTGCTGCAATAAAATAATGGTCGGATTTGTACTTTCTTTTGCTCCGGCTATTATATCGTTGATTGTATGACACCAGGATTCAGGGCTGTACTGCTCAATAATAATATCCACAGGAATGTTGTAGGATTCACTATTTTTATCGATTGCCGCAACTCTTACTCGGTCAACCTCCCCTTTAAAATTTTCCAGTCCGTTCACCAAGTCGCGTGTGAATGTACCTATACCACACCTTCTTGGCGGGTACGTACTTACAATTCGGATGTCATATAGCATGATCGATCGATCCTTGCATCTTATTTGATTCTGGGCACTAACCAAGTGGTTGCACTTATTACAGACTACAATCTTGGGCAACAACGGTCAAGGTTTTTCTCCCGAGTCAAGCCGTGATGCACGCAAGGATTATTGTCGAATCGCTCGTCAAACGGTCCGTTGTATCGATATGTTAAGACCCATCTGAATCTCCCGAGTTCGTGTTGTGGCTTTTGTTGGGCTCTGGTTCAGGCTCAGGAGGTAGTATATCTCCCAAACACGCATCCACTTCCAGATCATATGCGCAGGCAATCCGAGCGATGTGGATTCCTAATAGGGCTCGCAGCTCACCCAGTGTGCAGTAGAGTTGAGCCTCATACGGCCACCCATAACCTGCGCTTGGGGATTGATTCTCATCCAGAAACTTGCGACAGGCAGCCTGCATAGCTCGCAGGATTTTTCTCAGAAGAGAGTCCATAGAGAGAGCCTCGATGTCGCGGGTAAGTCGCTCACTGGTATCGAGGATGGACTGCACGATGAAGGTGCCGATCTCTCTGTCATATGGATAGTGGAGAGCCCTCTGACCTGCAAGATACACCAATAGTCGTCGCGCCTTGGACCGTTCATCAACCGGTGGCTTCCAACTGATTCCACCAGTGGGGGCTAAAATGCCAGTCAAACGAGCGCCCAGTTCCCGTCCCTTTAGTTTGGTCTTCTCACTCTTACTCATATTCGAGATCCTTTATTCATCCTAACGACAAGGTCCTTTGAACATAAATTCCTTATGGCATTCTTCACATCCGGAACCAATGAGGCAGGCACACTGAGAGACCTGAGCCCAGTTCTCAGCACACTGGGCATCATCTGGATTCTCTGCTTCACATTTTGGACAATACATTTGGAGTCTCCTTCAATAAAGATTACTGGATAACAGTACTTTCACCAGCTCTACTTCGCAGCGTGACAGGCCTATCTTACGTTTTTTATGGTTGCTCTATCGAGGAAGAAACGTCCCACTTTATTGTGATATTATGGTTGGGATTGTTGGGAAAAGCAAAAGGAAAATCAAAAATCAAAATGCAAAAGGCAAAAATAAGGATGCCCTGCGGGCTTATTTTTGCAACCGGGCGAGTTCATCGTTGCACATTTTAAGTTGGCCGGGGTCGGTGAGCTTTGTGGCCGCTGCTTCGAGGTATTTTTTCGCCAGGTCGGGCTTGTTTAGATAACGGCAATACAATATTCCCAGCATCAGCTCCACCTGCTCGACGTATTCATACTTGCTATAATGAGTCAGAAACTGCTCGTATGCCTGAGCGGATTCTGCGGGTTTATTATCACCTGCGAGCTGGTTGGCGATATCCAGCAGATTCTGTCGCGGCAGAAGCTGCCGGCTGTCGTGGTTCATAAGCTCCAGGTAAATTCCGGCCGCGGCGGGCAAATTGCGTTCGGCGATCCGCCTGCTGATTTCGTTACGAAGCTGTTTCGATTTTTCGTCTTTTTGTTGTTGGGCAGGGCTTTTGGTCTCTTTAACCTTTATTCGTTTATTTTCTGTCCGGCCGGTAAAAGGGTCGTAGCCGCTCGATACCACATCGCGAAATCGGCGCCGCCGGTTCCATTGTCTTATCATTGCAAAGAGGTCGAAATTGTCGCTGCTGATTAAACCAACTGCGAGCATACTTAGTATAGCTGCGATTCCGAAAGCATATCCTGCCAAATGAGCATCATAGGCAACCTGAGGTGTGTATCTGGCGATTACGTTATCGATTATAATCATTTTAAGGAGTATGAAATATAATGCCGGCACCTCTAACATTCCGATGAAGAAGAACCAATATAACACGGTTATTAAGGTCTGAGGAAACAATACCAGGTACGCGCCGGTTACAGCGGCGACGGCGCCGCTGGCGCCAATAACAGCACCTCCGCTGACCAGTGTATGGCCTATACCGCTGAATACCCCTCCAGCTAAATAAAAGCACAGATAGCCAATATTTCCCAGCTTATCGTTAACATTATTACCGAAGAGGTATAAAAAGAACATGTTGCCGATAATATGCATAAAACCGCCGTGCAAAAAGGCATAACTTACAAACTGCCACAGATAAGGCCTGCTTGAAGTTAGCTCAAATTGCTGTGCCCAGGACCGAAGTGCCTCTGGACCTGTTAACGGACTAATATGAGGGTAATATGTCAGTAAAAAAATAAGCACATTAACGACTATCAGGCCGTAGTTCATGTACGGTGTTCGCTTCGGGTAAATACTTGTCCGGTAAGGTAATATTATCATAATTTAACTACTAATTTCGAATGATTAAAAATCAAGATTTGGCCCATTGTAATGGTAAAAAGCAGCGATGACAAGTCATAAAAAAAGGACGGTGACTGCCGTCCTTCTTTTAGAAAAATTGTTTGTTACTACTATTTTCCTACCCTGCGGAAAACACCACAGTCCGGCGCAAATATTTGGAGCCAACCGGTTTCTGCTCGGCAAGGCCTTTATTTCTATTAAAAGTATAAAAAATAAAATAATATGAAGCCAGGTATTCGGGCAAAAAAAGCCTTTATTTTTTTGGGGGATTATGGTTAATCAATGTACTCGATAAATAAGAGCCTCAACAATCCAGTAGGAAAGAATAGTGTCAATGAACAAAGAAATAATACAAAAACGCATCAGGGCGGTTCGCCGCGAATTGAGTAACAGGAATATCGATTGTCTTATAGTAACAAAGCCGGCCAATGTAACTTACACGACGGGCTTTTTGGGTGACGATAGCTGGGCTGTGATTACCCGGGGCAAGGTCTATTTTTTGACGGACAGCAGATACACCGAACAAGCCCGCGTCGAATGTCAGGACTGTACCATAGTTGAGCGTGGCGACCTGATGGCTGAGGCGGCAGGCAAACTGGTAAAAAAATTAAAATCGGTACAAACGGTAACTGTGGAAAAGTCCTTGTCTCTGGCGGAATTCGGGGCATTAAAAAAACACGTGAAAGCCCGCATCAGGTCAGTTGCAAATGTTATTGAAACTATCCGCGGCATCAAAGACGGTACGGAAATTAAGGCCGTCGAGATTGCTGCTTCAATAGCAGCTCAAGCCCTCGAACAGACCCTGAGTCACATAAAGCCGGGCATGACTGAAAGCGAATTGGCAGGAATGCTTGATTTTCAAATTCGCAAACTCGGGGCGACAAACAGTTTCGAGACGATAGTTGCCTTCGGTCCAAATGCCTCCCGGCCACACCATCAGCCCAGTGGAAAGAAGCTCAAACAAAAAGATACCGTCCTGATTGACTTCGGGGCCAAATACAAGGGATACTGCAGCGACATTACCAGATGTTTTATAGCTGGCAGGCGAGAAGCTTTTTATAAAAAGGTTTACGATGTTGTCGAGCAGGCCCAGGGCGCAGCGATAAAAAAGATAAAGGCCGGGGTCAAAATGAAAGATGTGGATGCAGCCGCACGAACAGTAATTAAAGATAACGATTTACCGGTTTATGGTCACGGTACAGGACACGGCCTCGGTCTGGAAATTCACGAGTCGCCTTTCCTCAAAGTCCAGAGCAAGGGCACACTCAAAGCCGGCCAGGTTATTACTATTGAACCGGGTATATATATCCCCGGTAAACTCGGCGTTCGGATAGAAGATGATGTTCTTGTAACTGAGGGCGGCTGCAGAATATTAACCCGCAAATGTCCTCATTCACCTTTGTTACTCAATTCAAAAGGCTAAATATATCTTTACCAGCGGCAAACAATGAGCTATAATCGGGATGATTCATAATCTACATTTAGAGCAGGAGGTTATTATGAAAACAAAATGGGTATTTCTATTAGTCGTTTTGATATTTTTATGCAGCATTCCGGATGCAATGGGTCAGGTGCGTTTTAGAAAAATTGTTGTGGACAAAACTTTCCGTTCCGAGGGAGCTGCGGTTGGGGATGTTAACCATGACGGCAGAATGGACATCTTTGCGGGTGATGTATGGTACGAAGCGCCGAAATGGAAAATGCACGAAATCCGTCCTGTTGGCCAATATGACGGCACAAAAGGCTACAGCCAGACTTTCGCCAACTTTGCCCAGGATGTAAACGGCGACGGCTGGGTCGATTCGATTATCATAGGGATGCCCAGCGAACCGTGCTGGTGGTATGAGAATCCGAAGAACAAACCCGGCCACTGGAAGAAGCGAATGGTTGTTGACAGCGCCTGTAACGAAACGCCGCTGTTTCTTGACCTTCTTGGAGATGGCCGGCCGGTCCTGGTCTTCGCCGTTCGCCCCAAGGGCCAGATGGCCTGGTTCAGTGTGCCGGACGACATTGAAGGCTTTTGGGACATGCACCTTATAGCCGCGGGCCCGGATGCGCCGGGTACGAAGAAATACAGCCACGGCCTGGGCGTAGGCGATGTCAATCGTGACGGCCGAAACGATGTTCTCATCAAAGAAGGATGGTGGGAAGCGCCCCGCGACCGAACCAAAAGCAACTGGACATTTCATCCTGCTAATCTCGGCCCGGATTGTGCGGATATACTCGTTTATGATATTGATGATGATGGCGATAGCGATGTCATTACAAGCTCGGCGCATAATTATGGCATCTGGTGGTTCGAGCAGCGCCCAGGAGCGGATGGGCCTCAGTTCGAGCAGCACCTTATATCTAAAGAGTTTTCACAAGCTCATGCGATACGCCTTATTGATATGAACGGGGACGGCATTAAGGACCTGGTTACCGGCAAGCGTCATTTTGCGCATCAGGGCAGAGATCCCGGAGGAAAAGATCCGGCTATGCTCTATTGGTTCGAGGTAAAACGTCCGCAAAAGGGCAAGGTCGAGTTTACCATGCACATAATCGACGACGATTCCGGCGTTGGAACCCAATTCGAGGTTATCGACATGAATAATGATAATAGGCCGGATATCGTTACCTCGAATAAAAAGGGCGTTCACGTCTTTCTGCAACGCCGCCGAAAGACGCCACGGCGCCAAAAATGACAGGCAGGACAAATAAGCAGATGCAGTTATTAATTTGACTGTCGGGAGTAATAAGATATAATAGATACAGTTCACTAGGGGTGGCTTTGTTGAAAAACAGGCCTGAGAAAAAACCCTTTGAACCTGAACAGGATTATCACGAAGTTGATGAGATGCCTGCGTAGGAAAGTGATTGACTGATATTGAAATTTACGGTCATAAAGTGAATCGCTTCGGAGCGGGAGCGATTTTTTTATTTTTACGGGGAGTTTAAAATAATGGCTACACAATTACAAATCGCACGAACAGGGGCGATTAGCGATGAAGTAAAATTCGTTTCCGAGGCGGAAAATGTCGGCATTGAGCTTATTCGGGATGAGCTTGCCGCAGGCCGTTTGGTAATACCGGCAAATAAGCTGCATCTGAAGACTAATCTTAAGCCGAGTGGTATTGGCCGATTACTTTCTACAAAGGTAAATGCAAATATCGGCACGAGCAGTATTCGCTGCTCGGTGGATGGCGAAATAAAAAAGATGAAAGCGGCACTGAACGCCGGCGCCGATGCTATTATGGATTTGAGCACAGGTGGCGACCTCGACAAAATACGCCAGACACTATTGGCAGAGTGCCCGGTACCTTTCGGAACAGTGCCAATCTATGAAATGATAAAGGACAGAAATGTCGAGGACATAGACGGCAAAATAATTCTGGAGATAATTGAAAAACAGGCCAAACAGGGCGTAGATTT
>CAZZAX010000205.1:0-9667 GCA_964653075.1 uncultured Pirellulales bacterium | reverse complement strand
TGTATTGATTTGGAGGGTGGAGTCATTATGGATGCCGGGTGTGGTTCCGGATATAGCACACAGCTTCTGGTAAATGAGTATCATCCGTCTCATCTTGTCGCTTTTGACTATATGCCGGAACAAATCCGCTTAGCTCGAAAACGAAAATTGGAGGTTGATTTTGCAGTTGGTGATTTGAGGAAGGCCCCGTCAGGGGATGCAACATGCGATGCAGTATTCATATTTGGTGTGCTTCACCATATTGCTCAGTGGCAAAAGGCACTTTTTGAGGTCGCCAGGGTACTCAGGCCAGGTGGTGTTCTCTTGCTGGATGAACCCAAGTACCGATTTACCTGGGAAGAGCTTGAATCAGGAATTCACAATGCAGGTCTTGATATTCTTGATGTCTATTCTTTCTTCTTCAATTACATCCATACTTATATGTGTCAAAAACCGCCGAACCAGTCAACTGAGGAGACGGCCCGAAAGGCCGCTCCTCATCTCCATCGTTCGACGGAATTCAATAGAATACACAAAGTTCACTGCTGATTAGGGGAAAAGCAAACATGACAATTAATAACATTTGTACCCCCCGGCAGAAAAACAAGTTAGCGCACACCGGGGACAAGCTCCGGCCAGCATGAGGAACGTTTAGTGTTACGGAAGTCCTGTCAGTCCAGTAAGGGATGTGTTTAGACAGGACGTAGTAAGTAAAAATAGTGCCGAACCGCAGGCAGTAATAAGAGATTAGAAATCAAAGATTAAAATGCAAAATTGTGGAGGCCCCTTCCCCCGGCAGAAAAGCAAGTGGGCATGCACCGGGGACAAGCTCTGGAGTAAACTCTTGGAGGCAGGCGCGGTTGAATAGGGCAAATCAGGAACTCCAGTATGTTGGTATATAGCCACGCCCAAACGAGTTTGAGCGTGCCACCCATCGAAAGGGATTAGTTAGATGGTTTAGTGAATCATAGTAATTTGGTTATGAATTTGGCGGCGTTTTTGGCACCGGTTGCGGGGATTGGGGGGTAGTTTGGTTTTTTGTTGAGGTTGGCGATGGCCGCATCGGCCAGAAGTTCGGGGGTGGTTTGGGAGAATGTCATTCTGATGCCTGCCTGGTGTCTGTTGAGCCGACCTGCGACGTGCATTTGCTGCTCGCAATGTTTTGCCAGGGGGAAATAGAGAAACGGCCGGTTTAGGGCGGTCAATTCAATCGTAATAGTACCGCCTGCCTGAACAATAGCCAGGTCGCTTGCGGCGAAGTGCTCGTAAAGGGCCGGGACGTAGCCTTTGACTTCTATCTCCTGCGGCACTTTCAGTTCGTCGGCTGCAAGGCGGGGGCCACAGACGAGGACCATATGTAAGTCGGGAACTTTCTGCTTCATAATCGGATAGGCCTGTGCGCAGAGCAGCAGCAGGTCTTTGCCGATAGAGGTGCCTCCGATAGAGCAGACAATCAGAGGCTGCGAACCATAGCCCAGCTTCAATCGGATTCTTGTTTTGTCGGTGTAATCGGCGGGGTCGAACGGCAGAATGTATCCTGTAAAATTGTAGAATTTTTTAGCGTGTTCACGGCGGTTTGGTATAAAGAAACCAAGTCTTTTATTGGGGATGTCTTCCGAGCGGCCAGCGAACAGGGCGAGATTTTTCCGGCCGGAGAAAAGTTTGCGGTCCCACTTTGCCCAAGTGCGGTTTGAGAGATTCACAAAAAGTTTCTCGAAGGGATTGTTTGTTACGGGGTCCAGGCCTAAAAAGTCGTAAATCATCACGTATGGGGCTTTTAGTCTTATGAATTTCAGCGCCAGGCTAATAGTAAGCTCGTAGGCTTCATCACTGATAACGAGGTCGAATGTTTCCCTTTTAAATATTTGCCTGTACATTTTTATGTTATGTACGAGGGATCTGGTTTCCTTTAAGGCGTATTTCAAGATATTCATTGCAAAGCCTTTGGCGGTATTTTCGGCGTGAATGTTGGCGTTGGCGTATATGCCGGCTTCCGGCAGGAGTTTTTGGCCGGCCTCTTTGAGCGGTAGGGTAGCAGGATGGCAGGCCAGCCAGGACAACTCTATATCAGGGCGCTGCTTGCGGAGCTGGCGGGCAATAGTCAGGTCCCTGGTGACATGCCCCAATCCTATTGAGCCACTGACATACAAGATTTTCTTTGTTGCCATTTACCTGCCTTTTAAGAGCACCTAACAAAAGACCGGGCATTCAAACGGCTTATTTCGTGTCTGGACGGCGTCAGGCCACATCGATCATCTGTGGTACGGGCATTCTGCCCGTGATCACGGCCTGGAAGGCCGTGCCACGACCTGCTTCGCCTTCCAAAACCAGGACGAAAATGCTCGTTTTCGGTGTTACGATTAATTTTGTTAGGCACTCTAAGTCTTATTCAATATGAGCTGCATGATCGGAAAGATTAACAAGTTTAAGACTCAGGACGGCAGCGGCTCAGGCTTTTCGTACGTAGAGCTACTGCACGAATGAGTATGCCGGGTCCCATGGGGGCAGCTTTATCGGGGGCTGTTTGTAAATATCCAGAATTTCCTTTGGGACATATTTTTTCTTAACGATGATGCTGTAAACGTTGGTGTCGAACCATGAGTCGTAGATTGTCCAGAGGCCCTTGCTGCCCTTTTCGTCTCCCCAACTGTTTTCGACCAGCCACTTTGCAGGTTTATCGTTTTGCATATCGACGCCGATGAAGACCATAGCGTGATTGGGGACGCTTTCTCTGAACAGAGAACGCTGGGCCTTGGTCATAGCCATATCGGTCATGTAAATAGAATCATAATCGAACATCCCCATAGCCATTATGCCGTGGTCTCTGCTTTGGTCTTTGCCGACGTCGCAGGCGAACCAGATTGGCTCGTCGTCGAGCACGGCCTTTGCGGCGATGTCTTTGAGGATTTGCATTTCGACGTTTGCAAAGTGGGCATCGTCGCCATCCCGGACATTTCTTGTAAGATTAATGCTGTAATGTTTTCCGTATTCTTTCGAAGGGTCGTTAAAGATGTCCACGTATTGACTTAAATCTACATCGACGAATTCCCTGTAGAAGCTCTTCGGGGTGTATGTGTGGATTTTACTTACAACGGAATTGGCATCCTCGAATCGCCACTGGAACTCGGTTGGCGGTTGGCCGAGGTTCAATACGAGCATTTTATAGACCTGGGCGAGCATTTTGGTTTTTTCTGTGCGGAGTCTTCTAAGAGACCTTTTTTGCTTGTGCATATTTCGGAGCTTGACGGCGTCGGCGCGGAGCTTTCTGCTGATGAGGGCGTTCATCAGGCTTGTATTTGAGGAGCTGTTTGTTTCGGGCATAATTTCCCGGGGGAGGGCGCCGTATTTTTCGACGAGGTTGACGACGTTTTCCCAGTAGCCTCCGTCGGGGACGGGCTTTCGAAGGAGGAACTCCATTTCGCGGTCGAGGATGTCCCGGTCTGCGAATTCGATGATGTTTTCGAGGAAGCAGTTTGCTTTTTCGAGCTTGTCCCAGAAGGCGAGATAGTTCTGTGAGAACTCGAAGGTTTCGAGGTTGTTGTTTTCGATGACTTTTGGCCGGAGGATGTTCAGCCCTGCGAAGAGCCAGCACCGACCGCTTTTTTTCTGGTTGGTGATACCTTTTGCTTCGATTTTATGGCTGAAGATTTCATTGTGCCGGCGCAAGACTTCGCGATTCAGGGCAAGGCTGCTGATATCATTGTTCGTGATGGAGTTATACATTGCCCTGGTATGGGTATCCATTTCAAAAGATGAATGAATTTTATCGATGACTTTTGTTGTCAATTCACCTTCGTCGGCAAAAAGCGATGATACGACAAAAACTAATACCAATTGAACGACGAAGGCGGTCTGTCGTTTAGAACAGCGTTTCATAATGACTCCTCCATTGATTAAGAAAAAGTTGAAGTTTGTAAATTGGGGTTTGTTTTTAGCCGGCGGATTTTCTCAAGACTTTCGACGAACTGCTCCCGGGCTTTTTTCAGATAGGCGTTGACTTCATCTATATATCCATCTGCGGAAGCCGACCATACACGGTTCAGATAGCGTTCACCGGCTGCGAAAGTGCTCATTATCTCGCCGTATGCGGCAAGGCCGTAACGATGGGCGATGCTTTCACGGGCGTCCACAAACATAGCAAGATCATCAACGAACAGTGCATCAATCCGGTGACGCATATCGTATGTGTTAATTGAGTGCTTGTCGGTATTGAGCTTGTTGATATTGGCTGTGATTTTTTCAAGGCTGCTTTCTACGGTTTCAATCCTGGAAGCAATGTGATGCTCCGTCCTGCTGTGTCGTGCGATATCGACTCTGATTAAAATTACTCCGGCCACACCGAGACCAAGTGCGGGTATATACCACATCCACTTGACGGCACTTTCATCGACAACCGCAGCCAAAGCTGCTGCGATGAAAGCAACTGTAACCAATAGAAAGCCAATTAATTTCATAGTCATTTCCTATCCTCCCTGCATTCCAGTTATAATATAGTAGATGGCAAAACCAACTCCAACAATCCCCTCGCCAATGATCAGGCCGGCTGCGATGGGAATACCAACCTGCTCGCTAAAGTGCTGCCCCTTTGTTTTATCGCTGACAATTCGAAGAATTGTGCCAATAGTATATGTCAGAACAATGCTGAACGGCAGATAGAAACCGAGGCCTACCTGAATTCCAAGACCACCAATACCTGTTGCGCTGAGCAGGGCTCCCAGACCTGCACCGGCCAGATACTTGAATACGGGAACATCCCCTGTGAGAATTCCTTTCATCATACTCGCCAGGGCGGTGCCCTGTGGTGCCGGCAGTTTATCACTGCCAAGACCATATGCTTTGTGCAATATGAACAACAGGCCTATCATCAGGACCGGGCCAAGCCACGTGGCCATGAATTGTCCCATCTGCTGCCTTCTGGGAATTGCGCCAACCAGATAACCGGTCTTCAAATCAAGCATCAGGTCCGTCGCCTGGGACATTGCCATGCACGTGGCGGCTCCGACCATTACCGAGGATATAATGGCCGCTCTGTCACCCAAACCTCTTGTAATCACTATGAGAATCGTCACGGCAATCAGAGTCATTCCGCTCATTGGCGACCAGTTTGTCCGGCCGATGCATTCGGAGAGAATTACCCCGGCCATCCATATCCAAACTGTGCCCAGCACGGCCATAATGATGCCCCGGACAACGCCCATCTGTTCAACAGACGAGGCTGCAACAATTCCCAACACGATAACCGCACCGATTATGCCGACATAGAGCAGCTTGATTGGCATCTCATCTTTCGACAATGCGGCGCCGGTTTTAGCTGCGGATTGCATACTGCGGATCGCACTGACGATTAGAGGCAATGCCAACACAATTCCAGTCAATGCGCCACCGACGAGCATTCCTATCCCAACCGGCCTGAACAATACTATCCGCAAATACTTAGGTATTGAAAGATTCTGTTCTCCCAAACGCTCGGCAATTAGCTGGAGTTGTTCCGGTGAAGGCAGCAGATTCATCCTTGCGAGTATCGGCGCCAGGACCCAATAGCAGGCGTAACCTCCGATGACAAAACACAGGCCTCCCTTACCTGCGATAAATGCAATTCCTATGGTCAACAACGAAACAAACCAGATGCCATTCATGTAGTCCGGCATACCGATGTGCTGGCCTAAAGCCCAGTTCTCGAACTTTGTCACATTGCTGATGAAACTCACCGTGCCACTCAGAAGAATCCCAATCACAAGAAGCATTGCTTTGCGGACACCGGCGCCGGGCGATTTGAGAACGGTCGCGACCGCGACACCGCCGGGGTATGTAAGTCGTTCGAAGTCAATCATCTGCTTGCGCAGCGGGATGATGAAGGCAATGCCCAAAATACCACCGGCAATACAGGAAAACGCTAAAAGGTAGGGATTGAAATCTGTTTCGCCCAGGATGAACAATGCCGGTACAGAGAACATGATCCCCGCCGAGGCACCGTTGACACTGCTGGCGACGGTCTGGCTGATGTTGTTTTCGATAATGCTGTTCCGGCGGAGGATACCCCTGAGCACGCCGAAGCCCAGGATGGCGGCCAGCTCCGAGCCCTCATGGGAGAATCCCAAAATCAGGCAGGCGTAGCCCATACTGATGGTAATAAGCACACCGAGAGCATAACCGACAAGAACAGAGGTGAGCGTCAGTTCGGGATATGGTCCGGTGCGGATGGTTCTACGTTCGCCGACTTCTGTTTCTGCCATTCTTAACTGTCCTTAGCGAGTGTATAAAATATCCTGGTAAAGAGCTTTTTGCTCTGGCCTTCGAATTCGGTATTATCTATTTGTGCGGCAGCATCGGCCTGGCCCGCTTGAGAAACTGTATCGGAACACCCCATGGGTCGCGCAGAATAACTAATTCATCGCCTGCCGGCGTAGTGTTTATATCCACGGCAATCGTTGCACCGGCGGCAATCAGCTTCCTGGTAAGTGCTTTTACATCGTCAACCATAAAGGCGATATGAAGAGACAGGGGATTCATAGATGGATAATCAGGTACTTCATCCGGCGGATTATTGTAAAGCTCCAGCATCATGTTGCCGCCGGAGTCGGAAATAAAGCGCATATTGGCCGGGGGTGGGCCTTCCCTGACGACATTCATCCCCAAATTATCGCTATACCACCTTGCCATAGCGGCGGGGTCCTCGACATTGATTGCAACGTGCTCGAGGCGTATTCGGTTCTTACGTCCGGCAGAGGTAAAAGCATCATCATTTGTTTTCGCCGGCTCAGAGGCACAGCCTGCAAAGACTAATGCTGCTGACAAAAGAATAACCGTTTGCAACTTTCTTATTTGATGTCTCCGTGTCATACTACAACTCCTTTCCGGCCTAATCCAAATAAACGGAGAGGGCGGGATTCGAACCCGCGGTAGGGACAAGCCCTACACAGCCTTTCCAAGGCTGCTCGATAAGCCACTCCGACACCTCTCCATTGACATTTAATATTGGTTATTTTCTATTTATTTTTGTACTTGAGTTTTTTCTTTCAATATAAGATTTTGATTTTTCTAATTTTGTCTTCAATATATATAGCGGAAAAATGAGAAGTATGCAATTATAATTAGCCGTAAGGTCATGGATTTATCATATAACGATTTTTTTGGGAAAAAAGTGAACCGCATAGCAGTTTTGACAGACTAAGGTAGATAGAGTGTACAGGTCGGTAGAACAACTTGTTGATGAGATACTTGTAATGGACTGCCAGAGCGGCAGTGTTAAGGCCATGGAAATATTAGTTTCACGCTGGCAGAAGCGTCTCTGGTAATATGCCTATAATCTGACTGGAAATGCCGAGGCCTCGTGGGACATAACCCAGGAGAGCTGGCTGAGCATCATAAAAGGTATTAGAAAATTACATGATCCTGCACGTTTCAAAGCATGGGCATACAGAATAACAACAAATAAATCAATTGACTGGATAAGAAAAAGTAAAGCTGTCAAACAGGTCAGCATAGAGGAAATTGAAGAACAACAAACAAGCCGGAAAAAAGACACAGGCGTGAAGGAGCTGCTGGACAAATTAGAATTCGGAAAAAAAGTGGTTCTAAGCTTGTATTACTTTGAACAGCTTTCCGTTCCGGAGGTGAGTGCAGCATTAAAAATTCCAAAGGGGACCGTTAAATCACGGCTTCACAATGCAAGAAAAGAGCTGAAAAAACTTTGCCAGCAGTATTTAGAATAAACATAAGGAGTAAAAAATGAACGACGAACAGATTAAGGAAATAATTGAAGATACTTACGATGAGTCGAAAGAAGACAATCTCTTGTCGATGGTAGGGCAACTATACAGCAGAAAAATGTTCTCCAGTCTATTTGCCCACGTAGCTTACTCCTCGGTTTTTATAGTTCTCGCTGTCTTTTGTGCCTTCAAATTCTTTGAGACCGATGAAATGCAATTGCAAATTATGTATGCCGTTATTTTTATTTGTTGTATTCAGTTTGTTGTACTCAGGAAAAATATCTACTGGCAAATGCTGCACAAAAACAGTATCAGCCGGGAAATAAAAAGGCTGGAGATTAGCATTGCTGAGTTGAGCGAGACTGTTAAAAACAAGTGATAAAAAGTAGTTGCTGAGCAATAATTGTAAGACGGTTTAAAATTGTGTGTTTGATGTCAAAATAATATATAGAGGATAAAAAAATGGGACTTTTAGAAGACATGACTCGGCGAGTGAAAAAGTTTGACATAATAGACGTAAAATTAGCTCAGGGCGCCGCTATGTTTTTTGCTCTTGTCACAGCCAAGCTAATACCTGATATAATGGATTTGAGTATCTGGTGGTTCGTATTGTTATTAGTAATATGCGCGATAAAACCGGTGTATGTGTTCTGGATTAAGCAATAGTGTCGCTTTTAGTTTGTATTTCGAATTTTTTTATAGCGCTGGGAATAATCTACATAACTGATTTTGGATTGTAGAATATGGCCAAACAAGAACGATTCTTTAAGTTGTTTCTGCGAATTATTGGTTCTGCTGCACTTCTTGCTATCATTGCTGTTGTTATGCCCTACTCCTGGATGAACACTATTCACCAACGACTTGGGATGGGTGAGCTACCGGCTGAACCAATAGTAGGGTACCTTGCACGCTCTACTTCGGGGTTCTATGCGCTTCTTGGGGGGCTTTTCTGGCTTGCTTCATTTGACCTTCATCGGCACCGGTTAGTTCTGTGTTATCTTGGTATTGTCATTTTAATATTCGGTGCGGCTTTGTTTATTATTGACCTTCTCGGAGGGATGCCGCTCTACTGGAGCCTTACGGAAGGGCCGATTAATGTGACATTTGGTGTTGTTATTCTGACCTTGGGCTGTCGCACAGGTGTTAAGCCGACTCATTGATTGTTATTCTTGTCACTGCTGATTATTTTCGAATCTGCGGCGTTGGAAAAATTCCTGGAGCAGCTTACTGCATTCGGCGGCTAAAACACCACCTGTAACTTCAAGTCGGTGGTTTAGCCTTTCATCCTGCACAATATTATACAGGCTTTTGCACGCGCCTGTCTTCGGGTCATCGCAGCCATAAACGAGCCTGTCCATCCTTGCCAGAACGAGTGCCCCGGCACACATAGGACAAGGCTCCAGCGTAACGTACATCGTGCAACCGTTTAAGCGCCAGCTTTCTATAAAAGATGCCGCCTGCGTCAGGGCGATAATCTCTGCGTGGGCTGTCGGGTCTTTGAGCTGCTCTCGCTGGTTATATGCCTTTCCGATTATCTGGTTTTTATAGACGATTACCGCCCCAATCGGAACATCGTTGTTTTCGGCGGCTATTTGGGCCTGCTGGATAGCAGTCTTCATATATTTTTCATTATCTGTGATATTCATCATCTGGAGTTTTTTCAACCTCTGTTTTTCCGTTTGTTGTAATTTCATATCGATTTTAAGAAATTTTGTATCGGGACAGTAACCTGTTTTGATGTTATGCTTTTCTTTTTTCTAAGCCGTTAATCAGGCCGGAAATCATCTTAGAAATTATTTCAAGCTGATTGAACATCTCTGAACGTGTGTTTTCGGATAATAATTGCTTTCGTTTTGCAATTTCCAAAAGAGGAACACATTCCTGTGCACTGCCACGAGCTATGATAAAGAAATTTCGTCTATCCCTTTTTGTAAATCTGCCATTGCCTTCTGCGATATTGGTTGCTATCGATAGAGATG
>CAZZAX010000204.1:0-9814 GCA_964653075.1 uncultured Pirellulales bacterium | reverse complement strand
AACTCCTACTCCATCACTTCTGCCTCAGGCCAACATAAGGACCTGAACGGCCACACTTTGACAAATCTTTTGTAATCGGTATAGACCTTTTCCACTTTGCTTTGCAATCAGTCAAATTATTTTACTTTAGAATTTATCTTAAGCGACTCGACTGTATACGTGGTGTAAACCGCCAAGAATTGGTTTACTAACGATCTTGCCATCTTTTTTAATTGGTCTATGTTCAGGCGAATCCTTTTCAAGTGACATGTGAGTTCTGCTGACATTGTAATATTCAAAGATGTATTCATGCAGGATATTATACAAATGTTTTTCATTGAGAATAATCATATGGTCGAGACATTCCCGGCGAAGAGTACCGATGACACGTTCAGCGAATGGATTTTGCCATGGACTTCGTGGGGCGGTTGGTGTGTCTTTCAGTCCAAACCGTTTTATAGTCTGCTTGAACTCATTGCTATAGATACCATCGTTGTCACGGATAACATACATGGTTGTTTCGTCGAAAGCAAAAGTCTCACGAAGTTGCTGAATAGCCCATTGCGAGTGAGGATTTTCAGTAAGCGCAAAGTGCAGTATCTTGCGTCTATCGTGTGATATGGCTACAAATACACGTATTGACCGAAAGAAGAGCGTTCGTGCCACAAGGAAGTCAATGCCGACGATGTGCTTGGCATGGTTTCTTAGAAAGGTCAGCCATCGCTGTCGCTTGCCATCATCAGATTTCGACTTTCGCATATATTTGGCAACGGTATTGTCGGAAACATCAAGCCCGAGTTTCACGAGTTCACCTTGGATACGTTGGGCAGTCCAGGTTGAGTTTTCCTTTTGAAATTTACGGATAAGTTTTATAAGCTCCCAATCGATATTAGGTCTGCCAACTCTTCGAGATTTTCGTTTCCAGTAAAGCTTGAAGCCTTTTTTGTGCCAACTAATAACAGTAGGGGGTTTGACAATAATCAGTGATGATCTCCAATCATTCCAGATTCTCGATAGCCAAACCCAGAAAATACGGTCGGTGTTTTTGATCTTTGGCCTTTTTATGCTGCGTTGCTGAACAGCCAATTGTTGGCGGAGAACAAGATTTTCAAGAACTATGTCTTGTTTGCTCCTGAATAAGAGTCCGAACAGTTCAAAGATGACTTTGGCAAGAATTTTCAACGTTGATTTCTCCCGAATATCCTATAGAATCAATGCTTAATCGTTATTCACTGAGTTTACATAAGTCGTTGAAATTGAACAAGTTCGAATTTTCGAGTAGGGCTGCCAGTTCCACACGATAGCGATCCTTCTGCCAGAGGTCTGAATAGGTCCCGATCTGAACGTCTGGAGCATCTGTGTACATATAATAATATATGGGCGCGATAGGTTTATAAACCTTGCGCAGAGCCAACTAAAAAAGCCGGCATGCAAAAAATATCCCATTTACTGCAAGATTTCTGCGGCAAGTCATCTCTATTCATCCGGAAAGGAATACGATATGGCAAAACGATCTAATATAGAGCGGTTGCGTAGGGAATTTCGCCGCAAAGGTGGTGGCTCACGCCACACCACGTTAGTAGTCGCAGACACCAAGGCCTTTCCTTTAAGAGGCGCATCCCCAGACTATTCGGGCGGACGGTGCCTGGAAGAAACTGGAACATCCGTTTTTGCCCTGAAAGTCATGAACGCATTGACGAGAAAAAGTGTAAATCGTGTGAAAAATACCGCCATTGGCCACAAGGTACAGAAGAAGAACCCAGAGAATGTTGGTATGATTAGCAAGCAAAACCACCCCACGATGAGTCCGAGAAGGACGAAAAGTAATGCTCCAGGATCGGCTGTTCTGGCAGGCTGTGTCATAATCACGTGCCTAAGTCCAACGCAACATAGTAGTTACGAAATTATCTGGAGACTTAGAGTAACTGGATACATTACCACGGCAGTTCGAAAATCGTCCACCCACCCCGATTTTGTCTTCATAAGCCCCTATGGATAAAGAAGTTATATAAAGTGAGCCGATAAGATTATCCAGTGGGCTGATATTTCATGCTTAATGTAGCAAAAAGGGTTGCTTTCTGTTACGATACGGCCCAATGAGCAGAACAGAATCACATAAAAAAATATCCCTGTCATTTGATCGGGGGACACTTTTGCTTACAGGCCTAACTCGTAACCAGTCGCCTGAAACCTTTGGTTCGTGTATTTGGAGATGGGATACTCGTGTTGGAGCCTGGCGGTGTGATGCAATTCATTATGCTGCAATTTGCAAGGCCATAGTTGAGCGATTTGGGGCACACTTTTCTGACGGGGTTATGAAACCTGCTGGTATTTTCTGGCCCAAGGTAGAACTGCCGAAACTAAGGCCGGAGCAGACGGAAGCACTTGCAGCATGGAGCCGGGCCGGCTGTCGCGGACAGATAATTATGCCGACCGGAACCGGCAAGACTGAGGTGGCACTTGCCGCAATGGCTCGGACAAAAACAGCAACGCTGGTGGTTGCACCGGTTCGGGATTTGATGTACCAGTGGCATCGGCGGATTTTGCGAGCTTTTAATGTAGATGGCGGTATTGTCGGCGATGGCTTGTCCAATATAAAGCCGATTACTGTAACCACGTATGACAGCGCATATATTCACATGGCCAAGATGGGAGCGGGTTTCGGGCTATTGATTTTTGACGAAGAGCATCATCTACCCGGCAAATGCCGTCGTGAGGCTGCCATTCTGAGCACCGCAGCCATGAGGCTTGGATTGACAGCTACGCCTGAACGCTCGGACGGTCTGCATAAGGATTTGGACTGGCTTATCGGACCGGTTGTTTTTGATATGCCATTTAAGCAGGCTGAAGGCTCAACATTAGCTAACTTTGATGTGGTGCGTGTCCCTGTGGCGTTAAATGATAGCGAACAGGCGACGTATGACCAGTGCAGCCGGGTAATTCGGCACTTTATAACCTCACGCCGTAAAGAACAAGATGGCTACAGGTGGCAGGATTTGTGTAAAGAATCAGGCAAAGACCCTCATGCCCGTAACGCCCAAAAAGCTTATTATCTCAAGCAATCTATCGAGAACCGTGCCGCTGAAAAGCTGCGCGTGCTGGAAGATATTTTTAGATTACACAAAGGTCAGCAAATTCTTGTTTTTGCAGGCTCAAATATAATGGCAGTAGAAGTATCTCGACGGTTCCTTGTGCCTACAATTTTGTCGCATACTCGCAAACGCGAACGTCTTGCTGTGTTGAATGGCTTTGCTAATGGCCGGTTCGAGGTTCTTGTTGCCAATCGTGTTCTGGATGAAGGGGTTGATGTGCCTGAAGCAAAGGTAGCGGTGGTTATTGGTGGACAAAGCTCAACCCGTCAGGCAAAACAGCGACTCGGCCGGGTTTTGAGAAGGTCCGGCAATGCCCGAGCGACTTTATACGAAGTAGTCTGTGAAAATACCAAGGAAGTTCATCGTTCTCGAAAGAGGCGAAAAAGCGATGCTTACGAGCGAACAATCCATCGTAGAGTTTAAGGCAGGCCGGGCCATTCCCGACCGCCTGACGCAAAGTACACATCAGCATTATACCGAATATGCCAAGAAGATGCTTTACGTTTACCGCAATGGTATCGGCCTGCAGCAACGCCGGCTGCATCGTCGAATTGAATCGCTTTTTGCAGATGAGCCGGATTGCCCCATTCGCCGAATTCAGGCATTTTGCAAGCTGCTGGATGACAAAAGCACTTTTCAGGCTGATCCTGAAGGTAACGCCTCAAAATTACGGCTGCAGGTTTTCACCAAAGCCGGGCGCTTCCACCCACTTGTCGAGCAGCCGGATCGGCTCTTCGAACATGATGAAAAAAAGATAAAAGCACAACTTTCAGACAAGCTCGGCTTACCGTGGGATCAAATCGAACAGAGCCTTTATTCGGACGTGATAGCTTTTCAGCGGCTGGAACGATTTGAGGGATACCCCAGTCCGTTAGCCCTGCTGTCGCGTTATAACGTAGCTCAGCTTCAAGCATGTCTCTACCGAGCTGAAAGTATAATAGTTTCAGCAACTGATGATTTCAAAACCATCCTCCGTTACACCAAGTTAGCTCGGCTATTACACTATATAGTGCGTTTAGGCCCTTCAAAGTATCGTATCGTTTTCTCAGGGCCTGTTTCAGTATTACACCAGAGCCGACGATATGGTGTAAATTTTGCTAAGTTTCTACCGGCCTTGCTGGCCTGTAAAGGGTGGAAAATGACAGCCTTGCTAAAAACTCCATGGAATACCACTGCGAAATTAAACATCTCCGAAAGTGACGGTTTCACCAGCCATCTTCCATCACCGGATGAGTTCGACTCCACCCTGGAAGAGTCTTTTACTAAAAAATTCGGCTCAAACCGCACCGGCTGGCAGTTGATCCGGGAAGGTGAGATTCTCTATGAGCACCAGAAGACTTTCGTTCCGGATTTTACTTTTCGACATAAAGATGGTACCGAGGCGCTTCTGGAAATCGTTGGTTTTTGGACGCCGGAATATCTGGCACACAGGCGAATAACCTTACAGCAATTTCGTCATCACAGGATTCTAATCGCAGTGCCGGAAAAATCACTGCGAGAGGGTGCAAACGTTGGAAAAAATGTGCTGGTTTATAAAACCGCCTTAAAACTCAAACCTTTAATGGAAGCTCTGGAGAGAGTCCGAACCGATAAATTCATCCCTGATTAATTCAACAAAGATGAAATCCGCTCCAAAGAAGCTTACTTGGGGGAGTGTTGCCCCCAAACCTCCAGAATTTATCGCTTTACGGCCTACAGCATATAGCTGTATATTAACTGCACTGCCATGGAAGATAGGGCAACGCTGGAAAGTGATCTGAGCGCCATAGCAGGACCAGACGGCACGGGCGGTATCACAAGGATACCGCCAGCTTATAATATGCCGGTGATCTGAATGCGATAAATTCCGGGAACTGGGGCGGAGTCCCAGTTGCTGAATTTTATAACAGAGTGCATAATAGGCAGCTATGATGGAAAATATTCAAAAAGCGTTGGGTAAATATTGGGGCTATGATGGTTTCCTGCCGTTGCAAAAGCAAGCTATGGAGTGTATCAGCCGCCGACAGGATTCGATTGTGGTCTTGCCGACAGGTGGCGGCAAATCGCTTTGTTTCCAGGCGCCTGCTGTGACTATGCGGGGACTTGCCGTTGTGGTCTCGCCCCTGCTCTCTTTGATGAAAGACCAGGTTGATGCATTAAGTGAATGTGGTGTTCCTGCTGAGCGTATTGACAGCTCGCTTTCATTTGATGAGCAGAAAGCCGTATTCACCAAGATACACAACAAAACGCTTAAACTTCTTTATTTAGCTCCTGAACGCCTTGTCTCAGAGGGTTTTCTCGAAGTTCTGCGAAAGGTCGAACTATCTTTTATCACTGTTGATGAAGCTCACTGCGTCAGTATGTGGGGTCATGATTTTCGGCCGGAGTACCGTCAACTGGGATTATTAAAGCAGATTTTTCCTGACGTTACCATTGCCGCCTACACAGCGACCGCTACCGAGCAGGTTCGCAACGATATTGCTGAGCAACTGCGACTCAAAAAACCTGAGATGCTAATCGGCTCGTTCGACAGGCCTAATCTGGTCTATAAAGTTCGGTCACGGAAGAACGTAATAAAACAGGTTTGTGATGTACTTGACCGGCACAAAGGCGAATCCGGCATAATTTACTGTATCCGACGCAGAGACGTCGATGCTATCTGTGCTCAACTGGCCGGCCAAGGTTACAGTGCTGCACCATATCATGCCGGTATGGTAGGTGAAGACCGCAAGAAGAGTCAGGATCAATTTATCAATGAAAAAGTTGACACCATTATAGCTACCGTTGCTTTCGGCATGGGAATTGATAAATCAAATGTTCGTTATGTTATTCACACCGGCATGCCCAAATCACTTGAGCACTATCAGCAGGAAAGCGGCCGAGCAGGCCGTGATGGACTTGAAGCCGAATGTTGCCTGTTCTATTCAGGCGGTGATTATGGCATCTGGAAAAGCCTAATGAGTGATATGCCACCTGAAGTTCAGAAGATTGCCATGACCAAACTTCGTGGAATGTATAACTACTGCAACGGCGGGGTATGCAGACATAGGGCAATTCTCCGGTATTTCGGCCAGGATCTTCACAAAGATAACTGTGGGGCCTGTGATATGTGCCTTGGTGAGCTTGGCTGCATAGATGATGGGTTAGTAACCGCCCAGAAAATCTTGTCCTGTATTGTTCGTCTTGACCAGCGATTTGGCGGCAACTATACCGCTTCGGTACTGACCGGCTCAGAAGAGAAACGCATAATAGAAAACAACCACGATAAGCTAAGTACCTATGGACTGCTGAGCGACTATTCGAAACACACTGTGCATGACTGGATTGAACAGCTCGCAGGTCAGGATTACGTTGAAAAAACCGGCGAATACAATGTTCTTAATGTGGCCGAAAAAGGATGGGATGTTCTAAAAGGCAAAGAAACACCTCGTTTGTTAAAACCCGCACAAAAGGAAGTCAAAGTCTCCAGGGTTGCCGCAGATTCATGGGATGGTGTTGATAAGGGGCTATTTGAAGCTTTGCGAAAGTTGCGGGCGACTATTGCAGGCGAAAGAAGAATTCCGGCTTATATAGTCTTCAGTGATGCAGCACTGAGAGACATGGCCAGGCAAAGACCTTCCACTCTTGATGCTTTCCTCGAAGTCAAAGGCGTGGGTGAGGCAAAATGCAAACAATATGGCGAAGTTATCCTTGCAGCCATTAAAGATTACTGCCAGGCAAATTCGTTGGAGATGGATGTTGGAGCAGCTTCAGACACAACCTCTTTCGAACCCCCAGCAGGTGAGCCCAAAAAACGTTTGAAGCTGAGTAAAGCAAGACAGCTTGCCTTTGATATGTTTGAGCAGAAAATTTCTATTGAGGAAGTGGCAAAGTCTGTTCATCGGGCGGAATCAACAACAATCCAATATCTGGTTGAATACATTAAGCGAGAGAATATTAATAACCCGTATCCCTGGGTAGATGAGCAAGCTTTTGGTCGTATTATTAGTGCTGTAAAACAAGTTGGTAGAGATAAAATGAAACCTGTTTTTGATTTTCTGAACGGCGAAATAAGCTACAACCAAATACGAATCAGCTTTGCGTGTCTTCGTAACAGTGGTTAGAATCCATTTTTCTCAGATAGTTATATATTACGAAGATGTTAGAGTATGATAGATTTTATAATAAGGATTTGATGTATGGCCAAGCGAAAAACCAAAAGAAAATCATCAAAAGGTGGTAAAATCAGAAAGATTTCACGTTTGCGTAAGCCTGAAGATATGCCATTAGAACAGTGGCAGATTGCTTTACGCAAACAGTTCGCCCAGAAACAGGATTTTCGTCTTAAGAACATTGGCGATGAGCCGATATTCTCTGAATTTATGGTTAGAAACCCACAAACCGGAGGCGAATATCGCGTTGCGATTCGTGGGCAAAGAATCGGGGACAATTACTGTTCGTGCCCGGACTTTGCGGTTAATACTCTCGGGACCTGCAAACATATCGAGTTTGTACTTGCTAAACTTCAGCGAAAACGGGGAGGCAAAAAGGCTTTTACAGAAGGCTTTCAGTCTCCCTACTCAGAAATCTATTTGCGTTACGGTGCCAAACGGGAAGTGATATTCAGTCCCGGAACTAAATGCCCAAAACCTCTGTCGGAACTCGCCTCACATTACTTCGATCAGTATGGGATTCTAATGCCGCAGGCGTACTCACGATTTGAAACTTTTATGAAGAAGGCCGGAACATTCAAACACGATCTGTACTGTTACGAGGATACGATAGAATTCATTGCCCAAGTCAGGGACCAGGCTTATATAAAGAAACGAATTGAAAAAGCTTTCCCGGACGGTGCGGGCAGTGCTGCTTTCAGGAAGCTGTTGAAAGTCCGGTTATTTCCTTATCAGCGTAAGGGAGCTTTATTTGCTGCAAAAGCAGGACGAAGCCTGATCGCTGATGATATGGGCCTTGGCAAAACCATTGAGGCAATTGCGGCAGTTGAGATATTAGCCGGAACAGTCGGCCTTGAGCGTGTACTGATTATATCTCCGACTTCTCTGAAACATCAATGGAAACAGGAAATCGAAAAATTCTGTAACCGCTCCGCCGAAGTTGTGGAAGGGTCACCGGCAAAACGGGCCGGGCTTTACGTATCTGATTCATTTTATAAAGTCACCAACTATGAGGTCGTCCACCGTGACCTTGTGCTTATCCGCAATTGGACACCGGAAATGATTATCCTTGATGAAGCTCAGCGAATCAAAAACTGGAAAACCCGAAGAGCACAAAGTGTGAAAAAACTTGATTCCAAATATGCTCTTGTGCTTACCGGTACACCTTTGGAGAATCGTCTGGAAGAATTACACTCTATAGTTGAATTTATCGACCGCTTCCACCTGGGACCGATGTTTCGTTTTCTTGCCGAGCATCAGCATGTAGATGAAGATGGCCGGGTGATAGGATATCGTAATCTTTCCAGGATTGCAAAATCATTGAAACCGATCCTTGTTCGGCGCACCAAGAAAGAGGTCTTGAAGGAACTGCCTGAACGTATAGAAAAAAACTATTTCGTTCCTATGACCGGTGAGCAAATGAAGCATCACGAAGAAAATCGCGAAACTGTCGCACGTATCGTCGCCAAGTGGCGACGGCTCGGATTCTTACCTGAAACCGACCAGAGAATACTTATGATTGCTCTGCAGAATATGCGAATGAGCTGCAACAGCACCTATCTTCTTGACAAAAAAACCGACTATGGCATCAAAGCCGATGAGCTGATTTCGGTGCTTGAGGAAGTATTTGAACAACCGGATGCAAAGGTAGTGATATTCAGCCAATGGCTGGGAACACATGAAATACTTTTGGATCGTCTCAAATCATCTAAATGCAATTATGTGCTGTTTCATGGCAGAATTCCCGGGACAAAAAGAAAGGAATTGATAAGGCAATTCAAAAATGACCCTGACTGCCGAGTGTTTCTCTCAACAGATGCCGGCGGAGTGGGACTGAACCTTCAAAACGCCTCAGCCGTCGTTAATATGGATTTGCCCTGGAACCCGGCGGTGCTCGAACAGCGCATTGGACGGATTCATCGTCTCGGCCAGCACCGCCCGGTGCGAGTAGTAAACTTTGTGGCTCAGGGAACTATTGAGCATGGGATGCTTTCGCTGCTGTCGTTTAAGCAATCCCTTTTCTCAGGTGTTCTTGACAAAGGAAAAGATGAGGTTTTCCTTGGCGGAACAAGGCTTAAGCGATTTATGGATTCGGTCGATAAAGCCACAAGTGCTATCCCTGAATCGATGCCTCAACAAGCCAAAGCAGAAGGAAACGGAGATGGCGAGGAACCGGAAGCTTCCGTTGAAGTAGAAAAGAAAGAAGTCTCAGAAGCAGTACAGCAGCAGGCCTGGGACGATATTGTGTCAACAGGCTTGTCATTCCTTGACAAACTTGGCCAGACACTGCTTGGGGAAGAAGGTCGATCACAACACCCGGGTTCAAAGGTATCTTCCGGATTAACAATTGAAACAGATAAAGCTACCGGCCGGCGCCATCTGAAATTACAAATACCAAAAAAGGAAACTCTTCACGATATAGCTAATCTGCTCAATGAATTCTCAAAGAGGTTATAAGGTTCTAACTATAATAACCAAGTTATAGCAATTGTAAAGGGCGGAGTCGCCAAAGAGCTGTTCAATATTGTCACCATCAACTGCCATTGGGGGCCGACACAACCGACCAAGAATGGTCCCCATGACTGGTCACAGACCGATGTTCTCAAAACCGTT
>CAZZAX010000203.1:0-9879 GCA_964653075.1 uncultured Pirellulales bacterium | reverse complement strand
GCGAAGGCGGCTTCGAGGCCGGAGATGACGTCGAGGACTGCGTCGACCGCCTCCGTCACCGCCAGCCGGCCGCGTTTCTTAAGTTTGTCCTTGAGAGTGCCGGCCCCGGCTATCTCCATCGTGATTACCGGCAGGCCCTCGATTTCCTCGCTGCCGAAAATGTAGAGACTGTTCGGATGGTTGACGCCCGCGGCCAGGCGGCCTTCGCGGAGAAACCGCTTCCGCATGTCCGGTGAATCCAGTTGTTGCCCCAGCATTTTCAAGGCGACGCGACGCCCGGTGGCGATCTGTTCAGCTTCGTAAACCGTGCCCATTCCGCCGCGCCCGAGCAATCCAAGCAGCCGGTAGCCGCCCAATTCACAGGGGAATTCCGAGGGCCCGTAAAGCGACAGTGATTCGCCCAATGCCATCGAGACGGTCTCGGCCTCGCCGCCGGGCGGCGCCAGGGCGCCCGACATGAGGCAGGCGGGGCAGAGCTTTTCCGTTGATTCGCGCCGAATCACCGCTCCACAGCGCTTGCATTTATCCTTTTCGGAAGTGTTCATGAATCAATCTCCAAATTATCATTTGTTTCATTCACTTCTTCCTGAAAGAAACACGCAGGGAGGTTACAGAAAAAATTCACCACCTCCGTAAAACCGCGACCAGATAGCGCATTTCATCGTTGAGGTCCGCTTCATTGCTGACCGTCTCCGCGATGGCGGCCCGCAGCAGCTTACGGTAACGTTGCCGCAGCCGGTGCACGGCAACCTTGACCGCGCCGGCGCTCATGTCCAGTCGCGCCGCGATTTCCTCCCGGGGTGGCTCGTCTTGACCCGTAAGGCTGCCCTTGAGCGCGTCAAACTGTTCGCTCTTGCCGGCTTTCACCATTTCGTCGCGCAGGGCTTGCAGGGCCCCGGCAATGGTCTCCAGCGCCCATTCGCGATCGAACAGGTGTTCCGGATTATCCGGCTGCTCCGATGCTCCGGCGTATCGGGCCTCCGGGTCAAGCGCATCCCATTCGATGAAGCGCACCTGGCCGCCGCGCTTCTGCGTTTTGGCCCGATGCCATTCGTTAGCCAGGAAATGCTTCATCGCGCCCAGCAGGTAAGAGCGAAACCGGCCCTGCTCGCGGTCCGCCGACGCAAATCCGCCCGTTTCGATAATCCGGGCAAAAAAGGCTTGCGTAAGGTCCTGAGCGTCGACCGCTGAATACCCGCGGCTGCGCACGAAGGCGTAGAGGGGATACCAATAAGCCCGGCAAAGTTCCTCGAGCGCCTCCCGGGCGCGGGTCTGGCTCGCCTCGCCGGGCTTGGCCGCGCCCACCAGGCTCCAGTGCGTGGTGGCAAATTGTCGCCGGCCGGGCGGATCTTTCATATGCTTACTCTAACCTGAAATTTCCCATTTAACTTCATAATCGGTGCTCCTGCACGTCACACTGTCAATAATACCACAATAAAAGGTTAGATTTCAACGTTCCTTTTATATAAATTGACCTTACATAAGTATTGATAAGTGCTTATGATATTTGATCGAGAATCAGATGGACCCTGATATGTTGTGGATTATCGGCGGAAGGATTACAATCGATATAGTTTTTTTCAGGAGTATGAGATCATGAAAACAAAAATGTCGATGGGCAGCGATGAATTTCTTGAATTAGATTGAATTCCATTGAATCACGCCTCATGCTGCGGTTCAGGAGTGGCTCGTCAGAGACGTCTCACTGAAGCCGCATGTTCGCATTCATTCGATCATTTCTTCCATTTGTATAATTGGATGTCATTTGCTTTGATACCTTGGCTTTTTGCCCATTCAGTGGAAGCAAGGAAACTTTGTTGTGATTTAATAAGATTTGGCCACCAAGTTTTGTACAGCACAAGAGCAATTAAAGGGAATATCAAATAGCAGACTGTTGTAACAAATATGGCAGATCGGAAGACTACTACCCCCAGAATAAGTGCAATCATTCCTGGAACTATGCCTATCACAGCACCCCACAAGGCGCTCCTTTTGATGGCTGCTCGGCGTTCGGCTTTTGTCATGTGTGCACATATTTCTTTTACTTGATCTGACTGAAGGGGTGACCAAGTATTAATGTCGCTAAATATAGCAACAAGTAAGAGAATAGCTATGGGTATCCAGTAGTAATACATAGTAGGCCCTTATGCGAACAGTGTATATATGGTTTCCGTATAACATCCCGAACTTCTCATCATTCAGAGAAATCCCGGCCGCTGTTGTCTCGCTAAGAGAATACCAACGAGTTTTTCATCTGTCAAGAAAAAATGACAAAAAAATCTTTCATTTTTTAGTCTTAAGGAATTGTGCATGGATTTTGGTGATTGCACCCGGTTGTGTATTGACGAACTCGGGAATGTTCGCTGCCCGGTTGGGCGCCGTCAAATGCGACAATAGTACCGCCGGTGTGCTGAAGCCATCCTCGTCGATATGTGTCAGGCATAATTGCGTATAGTCCGAGTAGGCCTTGGATGAAAATACAAGCCATTTGCCGTTCGGTGAGAAGCTATGCCAGGAATTCATCCGGCGGGTATTACAGCGGAGCCTTCGTGCTTCGCCACCTTCTGCGGGTATGATATACAACTCGCTGTCGGGCTGAAGCAGCATATAGCTTTTAGCCTTGCAAAACACAATCCACCGGCCGTCCGGGCAGTAGCGTGCGAAAAAATTGCTCATGCCATTATTGGAGGCCCCCTTAACGGGCTCCGGAGTACCCCCTGCCCCATCATTGAAAGGAATCCTGTACAGGTCGAACAGGAAGGGCTCGCCCGCTTCAACGAATTCTCTGCTTTCGACCGGGGTCAGCCATACATAACCCTGGTGCTTGGTGTTTCGCAGATCGGGGGCCTTGGCTCGGGCAAAAACAATATACTTTCCGTCCGGGCTCCAGGTCGGATTGCTCTGCACGAATTCCGGATTGTCTGCACCGGGCAAATCACGAAAGCGGCCTGTTTCTCTGTCGAAAACACACAGCATACCCTTCACGGGAAAGAACACCTGTGAAAAAGCTAATTCCGGCCTGGGTATAAAAACGGACATATCCTTAACTGTGCTGATTACGTACCTCCCGTCGGGTGATATCTGGGACAGAAGGCCGTTGGCCTGTTCGGTGTTCTCTTCATCGGCCCAGGTAATGATGTCTTTATTGGCCAGTATTATCTGTTCTTTGACTGCTGTTATAACGTATGAGCCTTTTTTACTGGCATAGTCCACATCCATCGCAAGGATTTTACCGTCACGGCTGAACGAGTGACAATTGCCGCAGACCGGAAGCTTCTTAAGGACTATCGGCGGCTTCGGTGAATCGATGGTCCCGAAACGCCACCGGATTCGGGATAGGTTTTTGTCTGCTTCTATAAACGGCAAATTGACCTCGCGATAGAACAAAGGCGCCCCGACAGGGTCCTTTGATGTCCTGAAGGACATCCTGGCTTGCGACAGGACTCTTACAGGCTCACCCGGACCAGCGCCGAGTATGACGACTTTGGCCTCCTGTTCGAGCGACCTTTGTTTTATGTTCTCCCAGTCCTCCCGCCGGGGTGTCCACTGTTGCCGCCGAGCAATAAAGTTCATGCACGGTTTGCCGTCGGCAAATTCAAACCGGACCAACCATAATTTCGACGCAGATGCACTATCTTTCCAGCGATATGTTGGCGGAATCATTTCGGGTGGAAACAGCGTTTCATCAAGAGGATACTCGATAATAATTTGGCTGTATTCTTTATTTTCCTGATAGACGATAAGAATATCTTCAACGCAATATTTATTTGGCTCTAAAGTTCTGTAAAGAATTGCTGCGGTGCCAAGCATTACTGCAGCAACAGCTAAAACTTTGACTTTCTTGCGCATCAGAACTCCTCTTATTCAGGCCGCTATCGGCCTTAAGACCTTTGCAATCTTTGGCCCGGTATTTACTACACAATCACGGCTTATCCTTGCCCGGCTGCTTTACTAAGCCTCTTTTATATGATGCTACCAAGTCTTCCCTTATGATTCAAGATTTCTGACTTCTTCTCGAAGGTATTTCAGCAATAGAAGCTGAAAATTAGTCGAAAATCAGTGATGAATTTGTTAATCTAATAAAAGTTCAAGTTTGTGTGGTATTTGATGTCATATATATGGAGGATTCCGAATGAAGCACTATCTTCTGACGTGTATTTTGCTTCTATTGAGTTTTGTTTGTCATCAAAGCTATGCCGGTGACTATGTCTTCACTGTCCGGGGCGAGAAGACTTATCTGAACGGCCGGGAATTTCTGGTCAAAGGATTGCGCTGTTCCAATGCGCTGATTTCTGATGGGACCACTGATGAACTGATTGCCGATCTTGATACGTTTGCACGATACGGCGTCAATACTGTCAGCGTTTTTTTCATGGGTTCCAGGTTTGGGGATGTTAAAGGCTACCGCGAAGATGCCGTCCTGAATCCGGTTTATGCAAGGCGAATGGGCAGGATTATTGAGGCTGCCGATAAGCGGGCAATGGTGGTTTTGGTTGGATGTCTTTATTGGAGCACGTCAAAGGCCAAATGGGAAAGCTGGACACAAGACGAGGCGAACCTGGCGGTTGCCAATACGGTTCGCTGGCTCAAAGAGCACGACTATCGAAACGTGTTTATTGACGTTGACAACGAGGGAATGGCTTTGCGTGCAAAGGGCTTCGACAATCGCAGGATGGTCATGGCAGGCAAAGCTGTGGACCCGACTTTTGTCATCGCTACCAATTTTCGAGGGGCCCCGCCTCCCGAAGCCGACCTCGGTATCCATCATTCGGAAAAAGCCGAGGGTAAGCCCTATATCGAAAGCGAGGCCGTCCCTTCCAATGCCCCGGGAAACTATTGGGGAAAATACAGCAAGGTGGATGGTTACTACAACTACATAAACATCGGCCTTTACAATGAGGATATGAAGGCCAACCAGATTCGAAAAACCGACGCTCATCTCCAAAACGCAGTGGGATACATGTTGGCAAGCACATGGCTGCAGTGTGTCCCGCCCTATGGCCCGAATCTCAATCCCGGCGGCTATGGCACGAAAGACGACCCCGGCATTCGATGGTGGCTCGATTATCTTCGCGACCGCTACGGCCCGTATGAGCCCCCGCCATCAGGACGTAAGACCGTTGGCCAATGGGGCTGGTTTGAAAGGACTATAACTAATCCAAAGAGCTATAAAGACCCTTATCGTGATGTCACGCTGTCCGTGACATACACGGGACCCGATGGAAAAAAGATAGACTTTTGGGGTTTCTATGACGGCCATTCCCGCTGGCTCTTCCGGTTTATGCCCGACCGGCCGGGACTATGGCAGTACGAAGCCCGGTTCTCCGATGGAACACCCGGAATCTCCGGTAGTTTTCAATGCACCGAATCAGACATCCCCGGAATGATTTCAAAAGACGAGTCGAATCCTCTCTGGTTCGGGTATAAAGGTGGCAAGCATGTGCTTCTCAGGAGTTTACACGTGGGTGACCGTTTCTTTGCCGCCAATTGGCCCGAAAAAAACAGGAGGCGTTTCCTTCAATGGTTCCAACGGCAGGGCTATAACATGCTCTCAATCGCCAGCCATTATTTAAACCGCGATTCCGAGGGAAGGGGCAAAGGCTGGCACACGCCCGGCCTTTGGAACGGGGAAAGCCAATCTCCCAATCCCCGTGAATATCAGAAGGCCGAGGCCATCCTTGATTCTCTCGCCGCCCGAAAAATCGTGGTATTCCCTTTCGCAGGTTTTTTCGGCAGGGATTCCGACTATCCGGCCAGTCCTGCCGACCGGAACCTGTATATCAAATATACACTGGCCCGCATTGGCTCGTATTGGAACCTTCTATTCAATCTCGCCGGCCCGGAGCCTCGCTTGAAAGGCAGGCCGTTTCTTAATGATGACTTAGACCGTCTGGGAAGGCAGATACAAAATCTGGACGTATTTGGCCACCTTCTCTCGGTTCACAATCGCACAGGCGACGATTACTTCAAAGACAAGGATTATACTAATTATGGCACCCTGCAGGGCCCGAAGACGCTCGACAGGAAAAAGCTCAGTGCCGGCCTTCTTAAAAATCATCATCCCCGTAAACCTCTTTATGCACAGGAGACCTTGTGGGCGGGCAACAAGTATCACCCGAAATATACGTATGACGACCTGCGCAAAAATGCCTACGTCCTGATTATGTCTGCTGCTGCAATAAATTTTGCGGATATGAACGGCAATTCGTCCTCAGGCTTCAGCGGAACGATGGATGTGGCACGAAAGAACCAGAAGGTTCATGATGTCATAAAACACGTCTGGGACTTCTTTGAGACCATTCCGTTTTGGCGAATGGGCCCGGCGCAGGATTTAGTTGACAATGGTTATTGTCTGGCCGAGCCGGGCAGTCGATACCTCGTATATCTGGAATCCCCCGTCTCCGTGAATATCTCGATTGTACCTGGTAAATATTCTGTCCAGTGGATTAATGCCCGGAATACTCGTAAGCGCATTAAGGGTAAACCAACGACAACCGGCCAAAATCTGCAATCACCCCCAACCGGAGACGACTGGCTCATATACCTTGAAAGGATATGAGCGGCTTCAAAAACAAACTTGGCACCCTAATTACTCCTTCACCCTATGCGCAGACGAAGCGCATTCTTATCATACTGAATGCAGTCACAGGTAGCGAGTTGACACAACCATCACCCCGAGCGTAGTCGAGGGGTCTATTTAAAATAGTTGTCATTGTGAGCACCTCACCTGATTCTCAGGATGTATGCAAAAGAAACGTGTTTCTGTATAATGTAGCTTTGTGTGAAGCTCTGGCAGTTATGGCCGACGGCCCAATGGTGTTTCGTACCCGTTTGCGAGCATGGTTCCGGAGATGGAGAATGTATGATTGGTGAAGTAAAATCAGGGCAAGTACTGATATTGCTATCCCGTTTAGGAGATTACTCGATAATGATCCTCCCGGGCAGAGCTTCTTAATTACAACAGGATTATTTGATATAGGAAGCGTGTAATAAAAAATCTCACAAAACGTGCTCGTGAAATGGGTTATGCCGTTGTTTGTACAAATACAGGAGTGTTAGTTTCTTAGGAGGAGGCCCCAGAGCTTGTCCCCGATGTTAGCTCTCCTGCCTTTCTGTCGGGGGCGGCAATCTTCGACAAATAATCAATAGTCAATAATCAATCGAATGCTGCCTTCGGTTCGGTACTATTATTATTTACTACGTCCTTTACAGGACTGCGTAACACTAAACGAGCCTCATGCTGGCCTTCGGCAGCAAAAGCAACAAATAAAACTTGGCCTCCAATCAAAGCAGTGAGCGGGTAACCAAAATAATCAATCATCACTCATCATTAATCATTTGAAAGCTGACCTCCGGTAGAAACGCCTTATAACTCATCATTACTGCGAAAGCCTCGAATCCTTAAATAATCAATAATCATTTGAAAGCTGGCCTTCGGTAGAAATGTTATAATAATTCTTCATCCTGAGCTTGTGCCCAAGGTACGGAGTCGAAGGACATCCTGAGAGCAGCCGAATGGGTCTATTTAAAACAGCTTGTCATTGCGAAGGAGCCGTAGGCGACTGCGGCAATCTTCGTTTTTCAACTCAAAACTCAACACTCAATTTATCCTATAGGGTAACTCAAAACTAAAAGCTTGACTCTCGTCTAGCTTTCCGTTATTTTTACCCCTAAAGGCATACGCGGACATCTTGAACAGTGCAGCGAAATATGAGATATGAAATTTTTGACGGGAACTGTGGGTTTGACGTTTTATATAGACTATATAAGCATTGTTGGGCAAAGGAGAAAAATATGAAAGCAAACCCAGAATGTCTGTGCTGCAAAAAAGAAATACCAAAGGAACGACCGCGTCAATGCCCCAGATGCGGCCATGAATTTCAGGGAAATGGATGGGATGGCATAGATGCACACTGGCGAGCAAAGCATGAACATTACATGTCATATGAGAAGTTCTGGGCATCTCTATGCAGTGAGCACAAGAGTTGAGAACACGAAATCATTCAATGAAAGAGATTGAGCAAAGCAAAACCCCTGAAGCACTCTACAGTTCAATTGAGAAATATTCTGCTGAGTCAGAGGACTTAAGCCGTGAGAGTGCATACAGAGAAGCACGAAATGCCTTGATACGGTTTCGCAAGGTGTACAGTATGTTGCCTGCTCTACCTGACCACCAGGAGAATTCAATATCAGGATTACAAGAGGTAATGGATTGGTGTATTCGGGCAATTGATATTGTCGACCATTTGGTTGATGACATGGATAGCGATGTTATTAATGGATTCATTCGCGAGCTTAATAAACTTAAGGAGCTACCTGCATCGGGATTTCCGAAAATCCGCAAAGATGTTTGGAAGAAAGCCGAAGATAGAGCGCAAAGGATAGTCGATAAGTACCAAACAGGCAAGAAGAGGCCGCGAGGGCTTGGAACTTTTAGCTATTGCTCCAGCCGTACCAGATTTTTTTACACTGCGTCGATAATATCAAGTCTTGCAGACGTTGCCGACAGGAAAGCTGGAAAGCCCAACAGGAGGTCACATCTTCTGGCCCGTAATTCGATTACCACTGATCCGTCAAGTAAACAGATAGAGGATGCATTTACAAAAATGGATTTCTATAGGGCGGTCGAGAAAATCTACAGGCTGATGGACTCGGACTATACTGCTGCTCTTGCCACGTTAAAGGAGAGGATTTCCGTTGTGTTTGAAGAGTGGAATAAGTTGAATGATACAGATACAGGAAACTTGCTTGACAAATACGATGAACTGAAGGGACTCAAGTTGCAGGATCGTGTTGTTGGATTCGATCGTGCTTACTCCATCGACTCTATTGTTTATACAGCACTATTTGGTCCGAATATAGGCTTGGCTTTTGGGGGCGAAGCAAGAGAGACATTGGTCGATGGAGTGATCAAGACTCTGCATAATATTAGCAAAAAAATCAAAGAGAACTCGCAAATAAAGCGGTCTAAAAGCGAGGAAAAGGCTAAAGGGAATATGCTTATGAAATCAAGTAAGGAGATTTGGGAAGCCATAAGATGTGAATATGACATCAGCAAGAAGGAATTTGGCAAAAAAATTAACTTCGTGTCAGATCCATTAAAAAGGAAAATAATATTTCGTGATATTGAACATGCGTTTGTGTTAGCGTCACAGGGTTTCTCTAAGCCTGCCATTATTTTAGCCGGAGGTGTCATTGAGGAGTTACTAAGGTTGTACTTGGAACATAAGAATATTAAGCCGAAATGCGAGAAGTTCTTTGCCTATATTGAGGCTTGCGAGAACAACGACCTTCTGAAACGTGGAGTTTCTCGTCTGACAGATTCAATAAGGGACTTCAGAAACTTGGTTCATCTCGAAAACGAAAAAACAAAAAGACATACTATATCAAAGCCAACCGCAAAAGGTGCAGTTGCATCCATATTTATTATCGCGAATGATTTCCAGAAAGAGTCGCCCAGCTAAAAATATTTTGTCTGACTAGGAGTCTGTCCGAGTAATAGGCTTTTAAATTCATAACTACTTGCAGATAAAAGACTTAGTTGCTTTGGGCCCAAAAACATTAAGTTCTTTGTTGCCAAAGACTTATGTATTTTGAGAGCGAATACTCGGACACGCTCCTAGAGTGACCACGTTGCTTATTTCCAACTACTTGTTGAATTCTGAGCAAGAAGCCTTTTATAATCCGGTGGGTGAATTTAGAATTGGCGGCCAAAAAAGTGCTTTTGTGTGCCATTTCTTTTGACTTTTGTTTGAAAATATGTTAAAAATCCGCAAGTTCGCCTCGTGAGATAATCCTTTAATATCTCACCGGGGCCAATTCTAAATTCTAACTTCTAAATTCTGATTTTCCCCGATCTCTAACACAAATAGGGAATTT
>CAZZAX010000202.1:0-9881 GCA_964653075.1 uncultured Pirellulales bacterium | reverse complement strand
TATAGCTTATCTCTTTGAGTTTCAAGGCCCCTTCAAGAGCGACCGGATAATTAAAGCCCCTGCCGAGGAAAAGCCAATTTTCCTGGTCGATATTTTCCGAGGCGATTTGTTTGATATGGTCGGATTGCGTTAGAATTTGGCCTATCTTGTCGGGTATTTGTGAGAGCTCCTCGATGTACCTGTTCGCCTGGTCGCTGCGGATGTGTTTTCTTCTTCCTAATTCGATTGCCAGCATTGTCAGGACTGCGACCTGCGTGGTAAATGCTTTTGTGCTTGCAACACCGATTTCGGGGCCGGCGTGTAAATATATTCCCGCATCGGTGGCTCTTGCAATTGAAGAGCCGACAACGTTGACAATACCGAGCACTGTTGCACCGCGCTCTTTTGCCTGCTCTACTGCAGAGAGGGTGTCAATAGTCTCACCGGACTGGCTAATAGATATAACGACAGTGCCGTCTTCAATGATCGGGTTTCGATATCGAAATTCGCTGGCGTATTCGGTTTCGGCAGGAATACGCGCCAACTGTTCAAACAAAAATTCTCCAACCAAGCCGGCGTGGAAGGCCGTTCCACAGGCTGTAAGGATGAGCCGTTTGGTACGTGTCAAATCGCGCAGGTAAGAATTTATACCGCCGAGCTTAATCCTGTTGTTGTGGCGGTCTATTCTTCCTCCCATGCAGGTGCTTAGCGCCTTGGGCTGTTCAAAAATTTCCTTGAGCATATGGTGTGGGAAGCTGCCCAGCTCGATTTGCTCCAGGGAAAATTCAATTTGCCTTAGCTCTTTGCTGATAGTGATATTGTCAATTGTTTTCGTATGGAAGCCATCGGGAGTGACGGTAACCATCTCGTTGTCGGCAAGGTATATGGCCTGAGCGGTATGCTCTATGATAGCGGCGGCATCCGAAGCCATAACGTATTCGTTATCGCCGACTCCCAAAATCAGGGGGCTGCCCTTTTTTGCCCCGATGAGTATATCTGGAAAGTCCGAGCAGACAATCGCCAGGCCGAAGGTGCCGGAGAGTTCCTGAAGTGCCCTCTGTACGGCCCATTCGAACTTTGTCCGCCCCCCGGAATTCATTTGTTCTTCAGAGCTGTCAGTTTTGGCGTAAAAATAACCGATCAAGTTTGCTATTACTTCGGTATCGGTCTGGCTGGCGAAGTGGGCGCCTTCATTTTGGAGCCAGGTCTTTAATGTGCCATAGTTTTCTATGATGCCGTTATGAACGACGGCGATTTTTCCGGTGCAGTCCAGATGGGGATGTGCATTAACAGTGTTCGGCTCTCCGTGCGTTGCCCAGCGAGTATGGGCTATACCGAAAGTTTCAGCGACAATCGGCTCATCAAGAACGTCTTCGAGGGCGCTGATTCGCCCGCTGGTTTTTTTGATTCTTATCGCACCGCCGCCCAAAAGCGCAACCCCGGCCGAATCATAGCCGCGATATTCCAGTCGCTTCAGGCCTTCTATGAGGATGGGCTGGGCGAGTTTTTTACCAAGATAAGCTACTATGCCACACATTCGTTATTTACTATTTACTATTTATCCTCTATTATAGTTTCTCGTGCTTTTATGGTCATCTATTGTCCTGTTCCGATAGTAAACAGTCAAACATTAAATTATGATAGTTGTTATCGACTACAATATTGGAAATGTCAAGAGCGTATGTAACGCATTCAGGCATATCGGCTGCGAGGTAAAGCTTAGCTGTGCAGCGAAAGTGGTTGAAAATGCCACGGGTATTGTTTTGCCGGGGGTTGCGGCATTCGGATATGCCGTGAGCGCTTTAGGGCCTCTTGCGGAGCTGATAAAAAAGGCTGCTTTGGGGGGGAAGCCTCTTTTGGGTATTTGCGTGGGCTTTCAGATGCTTTTCGATAAAAGCAGTGAATACGGCCAGCACAACGGCCTCGGATTAATCGAGGGAAATGTCGTACCAATTCCGGCGGGCCGGGTGATACCGCACATGGGCTGGAACCTGGTGAAGCTGCCGGCGGACATGGAATTATTGGCCGGGATAGGAAGTGAAAAGCATTTCTATTTTGCGCATTCTTTCTACGCCGAAGCTGCGGACCGACGGGTTAAAACAGCATACACCGATTATGGGTTCGATATGCCCGCGTCGGTGCAAAAAGCGAATATATACGGTACACAGTTTCACCCTGAAAAGAGCGGGGAAGCCGGCTTGAAGATTTTGCAGAATTTTTATGATATTTGTCAACGGGAAACTCTGGAATGCTAACGAGAAGAATCATTCCCTGTCTGGACGTTAAAGACAACCGCGTGGTTAAGGGCGTCAACTTTCTGAACCTGCGCGATGCGGGCGACCCGGTGGAGTTAGGCGCAAGGTACAGTGACACCGGGGCCGACGAGCTGGTGTTTCTCGATATTACGGCCACCATCCGGTCGCGTAAAACGATTGTCGAGCTTGTCGAAAAGGTTGCGGAAAACGTCTTTATACCTTTTACCGTCGGCGGGGGGATACAGACAGTCGAGCAAATCGACGAGCTTTTGCGAAGCGGGGCCGAGAAGGTTTCGGTAAACACCGCGGCGGTTGCGAATCCCGAGCTGCTTTCCGAATCGGCACAGCGATTCGGGAACCAGTGCGTTGTTCTTGCAATCGACGCGCGGCGGTCGAAAGAGCGGCCGGGCAGATGGGAGGTATGCATAAAGGCCGGCTCGGAGCCGACAGATATCGATGTGGTCGAATGGGCCGTCAAAGGCGAAGAATTAGGCGCCGGCGAAATATTGCTGACCAGTATGGACGCCGACGGAACCAAAGCAGGTTACGATAACGAACTGAACAAAGCCGTTACCGATGCAGTCAACATCCCGGTAATCGCATCGGGCGGAGCGGGAACACTCGAACATCTTTACGAGGCCATTGTTGACGGCGGTGCAGACGCGGTCCTTATGGCTTCAATCACACACTTCGGGAATTACACCATACGACAAATTAAAGAACATCTCAGAGACAAGGGGATACCTGTAAATCTATAAAGAAGATGCAAGTAGTCCTACTGTCGTCATGCACAAAATCCTTTTAGGGCCTATCCACCTCCAAACAAGTTTGAAGGTGCCACCCGTTACAGGAGGAACTAATAATAAATTGCCGCTGATTATATCTTGGGCTAACGTTTATGAAGCTCAAAGGGCTTAAGCAGTCCATAGCCGACGTTGTGATATTGTTTGCCCGGCGGCGGGCCGTGGCTCGGGGCTTTTTGGAACATTGCCGGCCAGGCGGTTCCCAGAGACGGATTTCCATGATGAGGGCCGAGGGTGTTTTTCAGTGTGCCGATGACCACAACTTCGATATTATTTACACCCGCAGATATGGATTTGGTGACGTCACACTCCCATGGCCGGCGGTAAACGTATCCTGCGGATTTGCCATTAACGAGGACTTCGGCGACGCTGCCATACCAGCCGGGCAGTGAAACAAAGTATCGCCCCGAGGGTCGTGATATACGGAAACGCTGTTTGTATGAGACGCCTGCGGCATAGAAGGGACAGCCCTGCTGGTTCCATTTTCCGAGCTTCAGCGGTTTGGCCGGGGCAATAGTGAAACCGGAATCGGCGGCTTCGAGCGCAAAGTTCCCGAGGACATAGGCGGACTCAAGCTCATGATAGATGGTCATCGGCGAGGCCTTTATGGTCACGGTGTTTTCGCCCACCCTGGCGGCTGAGGTGACGTCTATTTTTCCGAACGCTTTATCGAGCCACCATGAACCCTTCGGAGCTGAAACTTCTTTGCCGTTGCATGTAATTGTGTAGAGATCAGGTCTTTCTATAACAATGTACAGCGGATCCGGCAGGCCCTGTTCAATAGTGAAATGGTAAGCAGCCTCAAAACCGCTGTCGGGTGGGAACTTCTTAGTTATCAATTCATCACGAAACTGCACTGCACTGTCCCAGGGGCTGCGCTGCATTCCATTTATCCGGAAGGCGAATTGATTTGCCTGATAGACGTAGATGTTTTCTTTCTTTTGACCGCCGGCCGTAATGTCAACATAATCAACTGTCAGAACGTTATAGTCAACGCGCCTAATATTCAGTTGACCAGCGGCTTCGACATTTGTGGTTCTCGGCAAACCCGGAGTACCGGGCCGGCCGGGCTGTTCGGACAGAAACAGCAAAAGGCTGCCGCAAGGAGGAAGTTTGAACTTGGCTTCGATACCTCCCGAAGCGGTGACAAACGGATACGATTGGACATTTCCGGTCTCAAGGTCCCATTGTTCGAGACCTTTCATTGCCGATTCTATGGAGCCGGTGCTCGAAGAATCGATACTGGTATTGACCAAAAAGAGAATTTCGCCATCGGCCAGACGGCGGCGGTGGTGAAACATAATTCCCTTGTCATCTTTGTCGCGATATACTGCAAAACCATCTTTGGAACGTTCCGTCAGGATTACGGGGACATCGGCCGGGTCGATTTGCTTCCAGGAGGAATTTTGCGATGCCACCATAGCACGCTGTGACGGCTTGCCATCGAGGAGGCTCGGAGGTAAGCCACAGCAAAGGACGATGCCGCCGTTTTCGACGTAGGCTTCGAGCAAATTCATCGTCCTTGTGTTGAGGTTTTCCGTCAAGGGCGGGACAACCACGATTTCGTATTTGCGCCTGCCGACCTTAAACAGCGCGTCTTCGACCGAGCCGTTCCGGGAGATAATATCCTCGCAACCGATATCATACTCAACCTGGGCTTTTGACATTTCCGTGACCATTTTCTGAAATTCGTTTCCTATATTATTGAGATTATCACGATGGCCCGAATCGGGCTGGTACATCCAGGTGGTAGTTGTCGGTTCGATAAGCAGGACAGTATTTATCTGGCGGCCATGTGAGAGCGCCGCGGACAGTCGTGTAAAGTATGAGGCCATGACATTGTAGGCCTGCCACCAGGGTTCGTGGTAAGAGAAGGACTGGGGGTGGTCGCGTTTTCGAGCGCCGCGAATGGTTATATAGGAAAGGTGCTCGTCGAGGGTATTGACACCAAGTACATAGAGCCAGTCCCCGATTCGCTTCATGTCCTCGAAGCGGAGGTCCCAGCCGCCCGCACCGTATGCTTCACAGAGAGTTCGAGTGCGTCCGAGCTGATTGGCCACGCTGGAGAGCTCTTTGACAGCGCGGACGTTGCCGAACTGGGCGTGCGTGCCCTCGCTATACTGATTCATAAGTGTGTCGATTGCCGGCCTGTGGTGCCAGGCGTACATAGCCATATTGTCGCCGCCGTGTCCTGCGCCGGGCCAGCCGTGCTCCCAGTAGTGGCCGGTGAATTCGAGATTGTGCCGGTCGCAATACTCATAACAGGGTTTTGCCCAGCGTTCGATGAAGAGTTCGAGCAGGAGCTGGTAGAAGTTGTGGCGGACTTTCTTATAGTCGCCGAGCGGGCGGACGAGGCTTGGCAGGTTGTCCATCAGGTCGTATCCCCAGCGATTTTCGAAGTCCTTCGGCAAGCGCCGCGACCAATGGATACCTCCGGCCGGGGTCAGGTGAGGCTCGTCGGTGAAGACGCCGGGGAGGCGTTTGCCGAAATGTTCGCCCAGTTGTCTGCGGTACGCATCCAGGGTTATGGCGATGAATTTTTCCGTAACGCCGGGAGCGAGCAGATCAACGTAATATTTGCCGCCAAACCACCCGCCGGACGGCGCCAGTCGAATAGAGCCTACAAGGTATTGCCCCTCGGGCAGCGGCCGGTCTGCTTTGGCCATTTCGGTGACGTTCTCGAAGCCGCTGCCGGTCAAACGATAGACGGCCAGGATGTTTTCATCGGGCTTCGGGGGACTTTTTACCTGGGAAAAGTGGAGTCCGAGACCCCGCGACTCGGGCATGGCGTCGGGTACAAGTCCGCCGGCGAAGCCCGATGGGTAGGAATTCTCATCATAAATCCATACGTTCATGTCGAGACGCTCCGCCTCTTTTAAGGCAACTTTCCAGAGCCGAAACCAGTCGTCCGAGAGATATGGCGTCATAAGGCCCGGTCGCGGATGTACGAAGACCTGCTTTACTCTTTGGCCAGCCAGGTCATGCATTGTGGAGACGATTTGCTTTTCTGTGAGCATATCGTTCCAGACCCAGAGCGGGGCGGAGCTGTACTGGCGCGGGGGGTTGGTGAACAGGGCTTTTACCCGGGCTGAATCAGCAGCTTGTGCATTTTTAGCGGCACCTTCGAGCCGCATTGCCTTCGGTTCGGCACAGGAAGTTAATAACATAGCAATCACCGTAAGCAGGACCATCGAAACAGCTTTTCCTCGATTCATTTTTTTCTCCCAAAATGTTGTTCACTTGAGCCATTCGTAAAGCTCGTAGTGGTGCTTGTTCATTCCCAGTTTTTCATATACTTTCTGTGCCGGCTTGTTCTGCTTATCAACGTAAAGGCGCAGGCCAGCCAGCTCAGGCGACTGCCGGACCTGTTGTTTCAAATTCCGGAACATCTTACTAAACACGCCCTTTTTGCGGGCCTCGGGGATTACATAAAGCGAATGTATCCACAGAACAGTCGCATTCCTCCAGTCGCTCCATTCCGGTATCGCCAGGAGCACCGCCAGGACCTTGTCCTTTTCCTCGGCCACCCAATAAAGCCCCCGCTCCGGCTGTTGGAAAACGCCCTGCACACCTTTTGTCACCACTTGTCTATCCAGTTGAAGCCCTTCGGTCTCGCGTGCCATCTGCAATTGCAACTCGACGATACGTTCGGTATCACTCAATTTTCCTTTGCGAATCTCAATCATTCCGGCGGGCCTGTCGTTAGACAATCATCACTCTTTCTCACCTGCCACCTTAGCTGAAAAACTCAGAAAGTGTCCAAATACGTTTCAATTTCCCAGTGGGTAACCTGCTTTTTGAACCGGTCCCATTCTTTTGTTTTCACGTCAATATATCTTTCAAACAAATGCTCTCCGAGAGCATCCTGCAGGATTTTGTCCTTTTTCAATGCTCCCAGAGCTTCATATAAGGACGTGGGTAAAAGGTCGATATTTTTTTTGAGGAGGCTCTCACCGTCAAGCTGATAAATATTTTCTTCCACCGGCTCAGGCGGCTGCAAGCTGTTTTTCATACCATCCAGGCCCGCTCTGAGCATAACGGCAAACGCAAGATACGGATTGCAGGCGGGGTCGGGACATCTCAGCTCGATTCTTGCGGCCTCGCTTTTTGCCTTGAACCATTTGGGTATTCTTAAAAGCGCCGAACGATTCATAGCGGCCCAGGTGACATATACGGGCGCCTCAAAGCCGGAAACCAGTCTTTTGTACGAATTGACAGTAGGGCAAAGAATTGCACACATTGCTTTAATGTGCTTTATCTGGCCGGCTATGAAATTATAGGCGATTTTTGACAGATTATATTTGTGGTCTTTGTCGTAGAAGGCATTCGTTTTTGACTTAACGTCAAACAAGCTCTGGTGGATGTGCATACCGGAGCCGGCCATATCCATTACCGGCTTTGGCATAAAGGTCGCGTGTAAATTGTACATCTGGGCGATTTTTTTTGCGGTGTATTTTAACGTAAGCACCTTATCGGCCACGTCCAGGCATTTTCCATAATTGAAATCTATTTCGTACTGACCGAAGCCGACCTCGTGATGAGACGTTTCGACCTTAATCCCAAAACTCTCGAGAGCCGCTATTATTTTTTTTATGGCTTTGTATCCTTCATGGGAAGAAAGGTCAAAATAGCCGCCATAGTCTATGGGCGTGGTCCTGCTGTGGTCGTCGGCCCTGAACAAATAGAACTCCGGCTCGGGCCCGACGTTATATTCCAGGCCCTGCTTTGCAACTTCAGCGGCCGCCCGCTTGAGAATAAACCTTGGGTCTCCATCGAAAGGTTTGCCGTCCGCGCGGTAGATGTCACATATCAGCCTTGCGGTCCTGCCATCCTCAGTCAGCCAGGGCACAACCGCGTAAGTTGTCATGTCGGGTTTCAAGAACAGGTCGCTTTCCTGTATTCGAGCAAATCCTTCAACGGAAGAGCCGTCAAACCAAACGCCGTCACGTGATGCGTCCTCTAACTCTTCGACGGGTATGATGACTTCCTTGATAACTCCTAACAAATCGGTAAACTGCAGGGTGATAAATTTTATATCGTCTTTTTTTGCCTGCTCCAAAACCTTCTGTATTTCCATTTGAGCTCCTTCTTCATACGCAGGACGACGGTCATTGAATTTCGTATCGAATTATTCTGGTCTTTATGCAGAAAACTGCAAGATAAATTTCAAAAATTCAATTCCTTCGATGGTAATTACAAGACGAAATCAGAGACAAAGTCGAGATACCATCTGCAGCCGGGTTTCAAACTGGAGTGCCGGTGGACGGACTGTAACACGGTTCGCAGCCCATCCTGCCATATATCATCCGAGATATCGGCACGGAGCTCGCGGATACTCTCCAAGCTCTCACTCAAAGATTGAGCGCGGTCATTCTCCGGTTCGGTATCAAGAATGACTGCTCTCAAGGCATCGGCAACAATGCGGTCGTCGATACTCCGGTCGCTGCGATATCCCGAGATGAAGACGAACTCGATGTTTTGGAGTACATCGAGGTGGTGTCTGGCCATGTGTTTTATTGACTTTCGGGGTTTCAGTGTTGCACCTAACTTTTTTTGCGAATCCATCTGCCGGATATTAACCTTCTTTTGCAAAGCCCGTTTTCGCTTTAATCGTTTTACCTTTGACATACGAAGACTCCTTTCAAACAGTTCTTACCAGAACATATGGTGACTATCTCTCCCATAAGTCATTTTTGCTCTTTTGATTTTTTGGCTTTTTGCGGATTAAAGTCGGGATTCGGTGTCATAATTTGAGCGCCTACTTTTTTTCGCCAGTTTGCCAACATGTCGCTTAGCTGTCCGGTCTTTCCCGGCATCTTTTCAGCAAGGTTGTTTTGCTCTGCGATATCGTTTTTCAGATTGTAAAGCTCGAACCTGTTGGAAGGGCCGCAGATAGTTTCATCGAACCATTCGAGCAGTTTATAATCGCCCACACGGACAGCCCCGCAGGGGCCGATACTGCTGGAATGATAATGCGGATAGTGCCAGTAAATCGCCTGTCTATTCAGGGTGCCGGTTTTCCGCAGAAGCGGCAGCAGGCTGAGGCCGTCTATTGTGTTTGGTGCCTTGTTCCCGAGGCCGAGTATTTCCAGGAAAGTCGGGAAGAAATCCACACTTGTTACAGGCTCACTGCAGGTGCTGCCCTTTTGCACCACGCCGGGCCAGCGCACGATTAGAGGCTCTCTTATACCGCCTTCATACAAGTTCGCCTTGCCGCTGCGCAGGGGGGTCTGCTTGGCGGACCTTTCCAGGCCGCCGTTATCACCGAAGAAGAGGACTATGGTTTTATCGGCAATATGAAGCTCATCGAGCTTTGCAAGTAACTTACCAACACTGTTGTCCAGGTCCTCGATCATTGCTGCGACTATCGGATTGTTCTGAGGTAAATTTGCGCCGGGTTTGTTTTTATATTTTTCGAGGAGCTTTTTCTTTGCGAGAATCGGTGAGTGTATGGTGTTGTGAGTGACATACAGGAAGAAGGGGCTGTCTTTATTTTTTCGAAGAAACTCAAGCGATTTTTCGGTAATTATTTCCACATTGTGGGCATCACTTTCGGGGTCATGTTTCGAAGATGGTTTGTAAGTAACGAAGTATTCATCGAAACCCTGCTTATCGGGATTGTAGGGCAGTGACTGCGGCGGTTTTTTGGCGATGCTAAGGTGCCATTTTCCGAAGCCGGCGGTTGTATAGCCAGCCGTTTTGAGGACCTCGGCAATGGTAATTTCTTCAAGCGGCAGGAATTTTTGCCAGTCGGGCTGTTTGTATTTTTCATACGGGAAGCTGCCGCCTGCAATAAAATCAGTCAGGTGCAGGCGGGCGGGATACTTTCCGGTCATAATGCTGG
>CAZZAX010000201.1:0-9903 GCA_964653075.1 uncultured Pirellulales bacterium | reverse complement strand
TAACTTGACTTGCCTGTTTGTTCAGATACAATAAGCCTACCTAGAAAGATTAGTCTTCGTGAATACTGGATTTCATAATGAGGAGATACCCATGAAGCGACGTTCATTTCTTAAATATACCGGCAGTGCGTTCACATCAGGACTCCTTGCGAGCAACGTATCACTGGCTGGAAATAATATTCCTGATACAAAAGAAAGCAGTGCCTATATCGACCGCAATTTACTTCAATATAGAAACCAAAACCGTTCGACGGTTGTTTGCCAAAACGGAATTGTGTGCTCCAGCCAGCCGCTGGCCGGCATGGCCGGCGTCGATATTCTTAAGGCCGGCGGTAACGCTTTCGATGCGGCCATTTGTGCCAATGCAATGTTGTCTGTGGTCGAACCGATGATGTGCGGGCCGGGTGGTGACCTTTTTGCGATTATCTGGAATGAAAAAGAAAAGAGACTGCTTGGTCTCAATGCAAGCGGCCGTTCTCCATACGACTGGAGCATTAGTAAAGCGCTGAAACTTGGCCTCAAGGAGATTCCTGTTTTGGGCCCGTTATCCTGGAGCGTGCCCGGCTGTGTAAGCGGATGGGATGCACTTCAGAAAAGATTCGGACGGTTCAACATGGCAAGAATTCTGGCAGCTCCTATATCTTATGCCCGCGAGGGTTTTCCTGTTTCGCCGGTCATTGCACGCTCATGGTCGTTTGGTTCTAATGGAAGCTCAACTCTGGGAGAAACTTTCACACCCTCCGGCAAATCTGTACATTTCGGGGACATCTTCAGAAATCCGGGACTGGCGCGATTTTTCGAGACTATCGCCCGGGACGGCCCAGAAGCTTTCTATCAGGGTGAGATTGCCGAAAGGATAGTTAGGTTTTCCCGTGACAACGGCGGCCGATTTTCAATGCGCGATTTTAGAGACCATACTGCCAACTGGGTTGAACCTGTCAGTACCAACTATCGAGGCTTCGACGTCTGGGAGCTTCCGCCGAATGGTCAGGGAATCGCTGCCTTGCAGATGCTGAATATGCTGGAGCATTTTGATATTTCATCTTTGCAGCCCAACTCAGCCGGGCATTTGCATCTTTTCATAGAAGCGAAAAAACTGGCGTTCGAAGATCGTGCTGTTTATTACGCCGATATGGACTTTGCCGATGTCCCCTTAAAACATCTTATCTCCAAAGAGTACGGCAGGCAGCGAGCCAGGCTGATTAATCCCAAACGGGCCGCACAGAAAGTTCGGCCCGGCCGGGTTAAAGGTTCTTCCGATACGATTTACCTGACAACAGCGGACAAAGACGGCAATATGGTTTCTCTAATTCAGAGCATTTACTACCAGTGGGGCTCCGGTTTTGTACCGGACGGCATGGGATTCTGCCTTCAGAACAGGGGGCAGCTATTCTCACTCAATCCAAATCATCTCAACAAATTAGAACCTCACAAAAGACCTTTCCATACTATCATACCCGCATTCATGACCAAAAATGGAAAGCCGGTCTTTTCATTCGGAGTTATGGGAGGAAGTTTTCAGCCACAGGGACATGCGCAGGTACTGATGAATATAATTGATTTCGGTATGTCAGTCCAACAGGCCGGTGAGCAGCCACGGGTACGGCATTCGGAGAGTTCAACCCCGACGGGTCTTAAAATGACTTCAGGCGGCTTGGTAAGTTTCGAACGACACATCTCTGAGGACGTAAAACGCAAACTTGCCCGTATGGGGCACAAAATAAGTCCCGAACTCGGCACGTTCGGAGGCTATCAGGGAATATGGAGAAAACAAAATCCAAGACGTTATTTCGGCGCCTCCGACCCTCGAAAAGACGGCTGCGCAATCGGGTATTAATCCGAACACTTTATCGGCATACTTTTTCGAAATGACTCATCGCAGTCATTATATATTTACTATAAACAGTGGACGAGCTTTACAGACAGTAGACGGAATATCTCATAAGATTGTTAAGATTATTAAAATATGTTATAATCTGACGGATATATAAGTAAGCTATTGTGAATAACCAGAAGTTGTGAGGGCCAAACAATGCAATTACAAGGTAGTAAAAAATCACGACCGGTTCAATCAAAGGAAGATAAGACTCCCAAGCAAATCATACGCCATTGGTTTACATGGGTATTTCCCATTGGTGGATTGTTGGCGCTGATATGGTTTTTGATTCGTGTGATTCCAAAGCCTTCCCGTGCAACTTATCCATGTCAGCGGGCGGCTTTCCCATTGGCCTCGGGTTTTGTAATTTGGCTTGCCGGGGCAATCGGCTCAATCACAGCCTTTCGCAGGGCAAAACGCTGTTTTGCGCAGTCACGTTACATATTATGTGTAATACTCATCGCCGCCAGTGTCGGATCAATATGGCTGGCACAGGGAATTACAACAGAAAAAACACTTCGGGCCGATGAGCCAACCTCAAATGCTCCGATAGGAATTGCCAAAGGAATTCACCCCGGACGTGTTGTTTGGGCACATGAACCCGATGCCACTGACTGGGACGGACCAGGAAACGGATATTGGTGGGAAAAAAGTCACACAAATCAGGCCGTTGTGAACCAAATGATGAGCAGGGCAATAAGAGCACTCAGTGGTGATCGAACAAGTGCCGCCGCCTGGGATACACTATTCAAACATTTCAATAAAACACACGGCAAAGGAGATATAGGATATGAGCCGGGGGAAAAGATTGTTATCAAAGTTAATTATGTTGGCTGTATAAAGATCTGGAGCAGACAGCCTGTAACAAACATTGAAGACTACAACCTCAGAAGCCTTGATTATATGAACACTTCACCACAGATGATAATCGCACTGCTTGGTCAGCTTGTTAACCAAGCCGGTGTGAATGAAGCCGATATTACCGTTGGCGATACTTTATGTTACTTTCCCAATGAGTTCTATAATATGTGTCACGCGAAGTTTCCGAATGTCCGGTATCTGGATTGCGTAGGCAAATTCGGCCGGACAAAGGCGAAGCTGTCTTCGGTCCCATTTTATTGGAGCACGCCTGACGCCGATGGAAAAGATACCGACTATGCACCTGCTTCTTATGTCGAGGCCGATTACCTGATTAACCTGGCGAATCTTAAAAGCCACAACGACCAGGCAGGAATAACGCTTTGCGCAAAAAACCATTATGGCTCGCTTGTAAGAAAACCCTCCCGCACCCGGGAATATTACGATTTGCACAAAGAGCTGCCATATAACAAACCGGGCATGGGACATTACAGGCCTCTCGTGGACCTGATGGGTCATAAACATATCGGCGGCAAGACATTGCTGTATTTAATCGACGGATTATACGCCGGAAAACATGCAAAAGAAAGAGCACCGAGAAAGTGGAACACCCCTCCCTTCAACGGGGACTGGAGCTCAAGTCTTCTTGCCTCGCAGGACCCGGTCGCGATTGATTCCGTCGGTTTCGATTTTCTCTGGACCGAGTGGGACGATGGACCTCACAAATCCGGCACATCCGATTACCTCGTCGAGGCGGGGATGACGGATAACCCGCCTTCAGGAACGTTCTATGACCCCGACCATCGTGGAAATGTATCGCGTCTTGCGAGCCTTGGGGTTTACGAACACTGGAACAATCCTGTGGATAAGCAGTATTCCCGCAATTTAGGTACAGGCAACGGTATCGAACTAATAAAGCTCAGCAGGGCGTTAAGCTTTGCAGCGGCTGCCGGCTATTCTCCCAATTAGCTTTCTATCAGTCGCCCCTATAGTGATATGCCCAACCCTTGGCCATATAGTCGATATCCAATATCTGGCCTTCGGGGGGATATTCAATGCCATAATTTCCACCCCCCTGGCGAATTAGCTTGTCCACACGCTCTATAGTAAAGCGATCACGCCATTTGCGAATTTCCGAATGCCCGTCACAGAATCCCAGAACACTGCTGTCACCATGATTGATTGCCATCGGACCCCACCAGCCCCATTGTTGAGTATTTTCCGTATATTCGGGAGCGCCTAATACGAAGTGATGGCTCGAATTCCAGTTGCGCGTTTCCGCACTCTCAACAAACACATAACGGGTTGCCGGTGCTTTAATCTCACTGAAGGCCTTTATTTGCGTATTATATTGCGAAGCGCTGGAATTCGGATACCCATATAAACACATAGGAACTCCGTAAGAGACAAAAACTTTTGTTCCATCATACAAGCTCTTACGGACATTGTCGGCAGGACAATGGTAGGCATCGGCATCTTTAACATATGGGTACAGCACACCTATTTCAATCCCCCGGATCTCATCTGCATCTGTAACAGGGGGATCGGTTTGGGTATTGCTAAGAAGACTGCCGTTTGCGTTCCGAGGCACACCACACCATCCAACGTAGGTCCCGTTTTGTTCTACGCCATTATCTTCGGAACTCATGATGCGGCCATCATTATCCCCCATATACATATACCAGCCCAGGGAAAGGTTCTTGGTATTGCTCAGGCACACGGTCGTCGCAGCCTTCTTTTTCACAGAATTCAAGGCAGGCATAATAATGGCCATCAGAACCGCGATTATCGCAATAACCACGAGAAGCTCTATCAAGGTAAAGCCCTTAGACCTGGCCATGATGGTTTCCTAATATTAAAAGGAAGTATTCCTCATTCAACTTATCATCTCAATCCGATGCCGATCAATCCCGGCTTAGCCCATATATTGTAGCACAATCAGTCTCTCGGATACAACTAATAAATTGTTCTACGGAAATCTTTCCAATTAGCCCCTTTTGTTTTTGTTTTAATGCGGCATAAACAATCATCAACTGTCATATAAAGGACCGAGCCGTCACCACCCCAGGCACAGTTGGCTGTTGCTTTACCTGTATGAATTCTACCGAGAAGCTTGCCCTCGGACGTAATAACATACACACCTCCGGGGCCGGTAGCGAACAGATTTCCATTTCGGTCAACCTTTAATCCATCCGGTGAACCCGGAAATTTACCATAAAAGCTCGAATAGTCAAAGAAAACCTTTCCCGTTCCAAGAGTGCCGTCACGTTTGACTTCAAATGCCTTTATAATGGGGTTTTTCGAATCCGATTGTGCAACATAGAGCACCTTTTCTTCCGGAGAGAATGCAATTCCATTCGGCCTTGTCATTTCTTTAGTTAGCAGAGTCAATTTACCTGTTTTAGAAAGTCGGTAAACACCACAATAATCAAGCTCACGCCTCGGGTCGTTATAACGATCCGGCAAGCCATACGGTGGGTCCGTGAAATAAATATCACCGTTAGATTTAACTGCGGCATCATTCGGGCTGTTTAGCCGCCTGCCTTTATAATTATCAACGAGAGTTTTTTTGCCTTCATCTTTTTCCAGTCTCGAAATACGCCGGTCGCCGTGCTCACAAAAGATAATGCGCCCCTGAAGGTCTAAAGTTAATCCGTTGCTCCCGGGTTCACGGCCGTAGTCCGCAACGCCAGTATAACCTGATGGTTTCATAAACAAGCTGATGCCTTCTCCCTCCTTCCATTTCATCACGGAATTGCGCGGTATATCCGAAAAAATCAGACAGCCGCCGGCATCCTGAATCCACAACGGCCCCTCAGACCACTCAAATCCTGAAGCAAGCAACTCAATCCTGGCATCGGGCTCAATAAGGCTGTTGAGGCGATTGTCGAATCTGACAACCTCTCCGATAGTTGGATAATTTTTCGCTCCCTGGGCAATGGTACTCAAAGAAAAGGCCGGCAAGATAATAATAGCCGGAAATAAAGCTTGATAGTTTAATATCTTTTTCATATAAGGACTCCATATTATAAATGTCAATTGTTTTGACTTATTAGTCGGTCAATGAAATCTCGCGGATAGCAGAGGGTTCTGTAAAGTGCCATTCGACTGCCGTTTTGATTCAAATCGGTATTGTAAAATTCCCAGACCATTTCACCCTGATGTGTTACCTCAAAGAATCGTCCTGGATCGGATTCCGCAATCAAAGTATTGCCATTAGGCAATCGCTGGTTAGAACCTCTTGCCTGCGAAAAAAAGTGGGTAGGGGGGTCGGCTTTATATTCCCATATGATTTTCTCGGTAACCGGGTCTAATTCCACAATTCGCGTATATCCTCTGACACGAGTTGACCTGTTGGAGCCATTATCGTAAATCAGTAAATGTCCGTTCGGAAGCATAGTAGGTATATGCGGCCCAAGTAGCTCTCCGGGCCCCCATGCCCAAACAACATTTCCCGTCTTTCTGTCTATTACTCCGATTGTATCGATATGTCTTCCACAGAACAAAAGATTGCCGGACTTAAAGCGTGGATCCTTTTTGGCTGTGGGACCGTCAGGCAGAACTTCAATTGTGTTGATGTGAGGCCAATCAGAAAACAGCTTCGATGGTGGAATCTTCAGTGGCACATGCTTGGCGATGTCCCCGGCATGTTCCTCAACTTTCCATTCCCAGACCACCTTATTTTCGGGTGTCAGCTCGACAAGAATATCACAGCTAAGTTTGCCGGACTTTCTCCATGGATTGGGCATAGTTCTTCGAGACACCACCAGCGTGTTACCATTGGATAAGCGAGCGAAATCATGGTGAGCTCTCAGATTTGCTCTCCAGATGAGCTTACTGTCCCAGTCCAATTCCAGAATCATCACATCCTTGATGATCGCTACGAGATGGCCGTTGGGCAGAAGCTCGGCATAATGCCATGTATGCCCCTGGGGATATGACCACTGGTGAACTTCTCGCCCGTCTAAGTCTATAATGTGTGCTGCTTCGGTACCACGACTCGAATATAATCTATAACCATCATAGCACTTGTCTCGTTTGAAGAGAGTCACTCCCGCCCGCTTCTTAGCCCTTGGAGGTACATCATCAGCCACTGAGGATTGGGATAGCATCCAGCAAATTAATATCAACACGCCCAAATACAAAGCCACAACACGACAGGTCTTTCCCGCCGATGTTTTTTTGTTCTGCCTGTTCATCACTTACCTTTCTCATTAAGTAAGTAAGTTGTTTTTGTGAAAATCATGTAAGTACCCTGCCTTCCCTGAATGATAAACGAAACAGTCGATAATTGCAAATCGCTTATTTTTCTCGTGACTGCATTTTTACAAGTTTTATCTCATTTTTTATTTTCCGAACAGGATAAAAGGAGTATGTATTTACGCTATAAGACCTGTGTTGTATAATAAGGTAGCAATATTAAGTTTTGACTGAGTTATTTTCATATAAAGGAGATTAGGTGTGAATTCCAATACTATAAAAGACCGTTTGGAGAGTAGTTCGACTAACGAAAGTCGGATATCTCGAAGGCTGTTTATCAAACTTACAACGGCAGGCACAATTGCGGCAGGACTTACTTACAGCCGCTTGTTTTCTGCTGCAAGCAGAAGATCGCCGAATATAATTTTCATAATGGCCGACGACCTTGGTTACGGGCATCTGAGCTGTTACGGCCAGGAAAAATTCCAGACACCAAATATAGACCGGCTTGCCGCCGAAGGTATGAAATTCGACCAATTTTATGCAGGTTATACGGTATGCGCACCGTCGCGAAGCGTTTTGATGACAGGGCTGCATCATGGCCATACACCTGTCAGGTCCAATAGCGGCAGTTCTTCGCTTCTTGAAAATGAAATCACAGTCGCCCAGGTGCTGAAGAAGGCCGGCTATAAAACAGGCGGATTCGGCAAATGGGGGCTTGGTCTGGAGAACATGCCCGGCGCTCCATCGAAGAAAGGTTTTGATGAGTTCTATGGTTTCTATCATCAGGTCCATGCTCATTTCTACTATCCATATTGGATTTGGCATAACGATGAAAAGCTTATGCTGGATGGTAACGATCACAAGTTCGACCAGTATGTTGACGACGTCCTGCAAGAAAAGGCGATGGATTTTATTCGTGCCAATGCGAAGAAGAGCCGGCCGTTCTTTTGCTATATTCCTTCGATTATCCCCCATGTAGAATTGGCCGTACCAGAGGATTCTGTAAAACCATTTCGGGGCAAGTTCCCGAAAAACACAATTAATGACCCTCGCCCGGGTTACATCGGCAGCGATGATGCGTATGCGGTTTACGCAGGGATGATCAGCCGTTTGGACAGTAACGTCGGCCAAATCATGGCGCTGTTGAAGCAATTGAATATCGACAAAAATACTATCGTATTATTTACCAGTGATAATGGGCCGCAGTCCGGACCATGGCAGCCGTTGAGGGATTTTTTCAAAGGCGCCGGCCCATTGAAGGGCAGTAAAGGCAGTCTGTACGAAGGCGGAATACGGGTGCCGTTCATCGTTCGCTGGCCCGGCAGGATCGAATCCGGCTCAATAAACGGGCACATTGGGGGCTTCCAGGACATGATGCCTACACTGGCACAACTGGCCGGTGCAAAACCACCGCGAAACGACGGGATTTCGATTGTACCGACTCTTTTGGGAAGGAAACGTCGGCAGAAAAAGCATAATTACTTGTTCTGGGGAGGAGCAGCCACCAGGGCCGTCCGGATGGGAAAATGGAAGGCTGTTAAGCCGGATAAGAAAAGAAGCTGGGAATTATACGACCTGTCAAAGGATATTGGAGAAACAAACAATCTCGCCTCTGCACATCCTGAGATTATTACCAGAATTGAACAATATGCTTCAGAAGCCTTTGTTGCAAATCGCAAACAAATAGGCGGCAAATGGCCGCACATTTCGGACTATGTCCGAGGCGATCGTGTGGATAAGCTGAAAAAAGAAAACTGAGTTTTTCTTGTCTGGTGATAATTCGTTTTCCGAATTGAACAAAAAGTCAAAAGGGAGCTTAATTATTTCAGGCAAATATGTTATCCTTACCCGGATTTCCCAAGTAGCGAGTGACAAATGTAGTTGAATTTGATAGTATGGAGCTCATAGAGACCACTCAAGCCAGTTTTTAACTGTTCTGATTTGGAGAACCCAATGAGTGAGGGGTGTAAGGATGCTCTTAGGCTCGATTTTGACCGAAATCTGGAGGTTGAATTTCATAAGATTATTGGTGTCGTACGGAGAAAATTATGTTTGTTAACCGTGTAAATGGGAAATGTCAGGTTATTATATTGTCCGGGAGGTTCAAAATGAAGCGAGTTGCGATTGTATTGACGGCCGTTCTTCTCGTGCTGATGAGCGGAACCGTTCTTTGCTCTCAGGAAACAACAAAGTCGATAGCAGTGACGTACAAGACTGTCGGCGACAAAGAGTTGAAGATTCATCTCCATTTTCCGCCTGACTGGAAAACCAGTGACAGGCGCCCGGCGATCATCTTCTTCTTCGGCGGAGGCTGGACCGGCGGAACCCCGGGACAGTTCGAATTTCAGGCGGACTACCTGGCCGGACGCGGTATGGTCGCCGCGAGGGCGGACTATCGCGTCAAAAGTCGCGATGGTGTCACGCCCGACAAGTGCGTCGAGGACGCCCGCAGCGTCGTACGCTGGATGCGCAAGAACACCGGACGGCTCGGAATCGACCCCGGGAAATTGATTGCTTCGGGAGGCTCGGCCGGCGGGCACCTGGCGGCCTGCATGATGATCGCCGACAGCGTCGAAGCCGACGGTGACGATTTGTCGATCTCGACGATTCCGCAGGCGATGGTATTGTTCAATCCGGTGCTGAGTTTCGAGAACGAGCGAATGCTCACGAGGCTTGGTGACAACAAACACCTCGCCCGCAAGATATCTCCGACGTCACACCTGGACAAGAAATCTCCGCCTGCGTTGATTCTGTTCGGCACGAATGATCGGCTGAAGGTTTTTGGTGACGATTATTGGAAAAAGGCCGAAGAAATCGGCGTGCGCGCCGACAAGTACCTCGCCGAAGGCCAGGGGCATGGTTTCTTTAATCGCTCGCCGTGGCGTGAGCGAACTCTCATCGCCGCTGATAAATTTCTTGCCTCTCTCGGGTATTTGAGGGGCGAGCCCACCGTTGAAGTGCCGAAA
>CAZZAX010000200.1:0-10028 GCA_964653075.1 uncultured Pirellulales bacterium | reverse complement strand
GCCCCGGCGGTGTTGACCACTGGCCTGTCGAGTCGGATAGTTACGGCGAGTCACTGACTCGCAAGGTCCCATCCGATTACGGCAACGACCCAGACAACTGGACAGCTTCTTTACCTTCACCCGGATTATAATCAGGACTTGGGCTTATAGTCGGGATTGGGTGTGGGCATTTGTGCGTCCACTTCTTTTCGCCAGCCTGTCAGCATTTTGTGCAGCTCGGCGGCTTTGCGAGGCATCTTTTTAGCGAGATTATTCTTCTCACCGATATCTTTTTTAAGGTTATATAGTTCGAGGCGATTGTCTTGAAAAAATTCAATCAGTTTATAATCTCCGGCCCGCACAGCCGAAGCCGGACTGCCGCCCTGATTACCATAGTGTGGATAGTGCCAGAATACCGCTTTCCGGGGCAGTGATTTTTTACCTTTGAGCAGGGGTACAAGACTTACACCATCGATATGCTGTTTTGGTTTGGGTGGAAGAGATGCGATCTCAAGCATAGTCGGGTAGAAGTCCGTGCTGATTACGGTTTCATTGCATAGGCTTCCGGGCTTAGTAACGCCGGGCCACCTTATCATCATCGGCTCGCGGATACCACCTTCGTACAGCCATCCCTTGCCTGCCCGCAGCGGCAGGTTCGAGGTTGGGTGGCCTTCGGAGGTGCTTAATCCGCCGTTGTCTGACATAAAAATTACCACAGTGTCATTAGTTATGTTCAAATGATCCAGTGCGTTTAGGACTTTGCCTACGGCCTGGTCCATTGCTTCTATCATCCCGGCGTACACGGCGTGGTTCTGGACTAATCGGACTTTTCGACTTCCCTCCTTGCCCCAGGCGGAAGCCGGAGCGGTTGTTGCTTTCTGCTGGTATTTACTCTCGAGGTCCGACCGGGCCATTAGTGGAGTATGCACCGAGTAAAACGAAAGATATGCGAGAAACGGTTTGTTTCGGTGTCCTTTAATAAATGCGGCAGTTTCCGATGCCAGCCTGTCGGGCAGATGCTCACCGTCGGGGCCGTCTTTGAGGCGGGGATTACCATAGGGTGAAAAGTATTTTTTACCGCCGTAGGGTCCGCCTCTCTCGATGCCGCCTTTGTTAATGTCAAAGCCCTGATCCTCGGGCCAGAAGCCCTCCTGTCCGAGGTGCCATTTGCCCGCGAAGAAGGTTGCGTAGCCGGCTTCTTTGAGTGTCTCGGCTATAGTTACTTCGGCCAGCGGCATCTGGTCGAGGTATTCAGCGGGATTCAATTTTCCCCGCCGTCTGCCTTTTAGATAATCTGTCAGGTTCAGCCTCGCAGGGTATTTGCCTGACATTATACTTGCCCGTGTCGGTGAACAGACCGGACAAGCGGCGTATGCGTTAGTGAAGCGCATAGCACCTTTTGCGAGTTTATCGATATTTGGTGTTTCATAAAAGCTGCTGCCGTAACAGACAAGGTCTTTCCAACCTAAATCGTCAACGAGGAAAAAAACGAAATTAGTTTTTTTCTTAGGCCGTGAAGTTGTCACGTTACAAGCCGGAACGAGCAGCGAGGCCGCTCCCAGTCCCATCATTTTCATAAAGTTACGTCTGTTAAGAAAAGTGTCTTTCATTGTGCTTTCCTCACAAATGATTTTACAGGATTTTATTTAGAAGCAGTTTTGAAACCGCATCTATTGCAATTGTGCAGATTTTTTAGCGGTTTGTCAATCCGCTTTTCGATTAGAATGGTTAGAGAGAAAAATCGTTGAGTTATTTCGGCCATGCCAGAGGAAATGTCTCGGCGCGGGGGTGGGCGTCAACGTGGCCGTCCAGAAAAGCGCAGTTGCCTTTGCCTCCGAGGGGGTCCTGTGATGGGGCATAATGAAAGCCGCCAATGACGTCCCAGAACTCTCCCACACCTTCGGGGCCGGGTTGAATAAGCCTGTAGCTTCCGGTTTGGCTGAGCCAGCCCTGTATCATGGAGTCATCGCCGGGAATCATGTACGTATCGTTCAGGCCGGAGACGTTGTACCGGGTATCGACCAAAGCACTTTCCTCGGTGAAGCAAAACGTTTCCGCAAGGTGCTTTACCTGGGACAACTTTTTTACGCTCGAATTCCTGACACCGGTGTTGAGACTGCCCAGATATGCGTTCATGGTATAATTATACCAGGGTTTGTAGTTTCTTAGATTGCCGGCATCGGCCTGGTAAAAGTGGTCCTGAGAAGCTCTTAGAGTTATGCGTTTAAAAGTCGGGCAGATGAAGGCCTTTACATTTTGTAAATAGTGGAAGAATGTGCTTGCATATTCCGGATGTTCTTTAAGGTACAGGTCACCATTGCACCATCGAAGGTGGATGGGGCTGCTGAGTCCCGCTTCCACCGGATAGGGTGCTGTCTGTGTAAAATAACAACTTTCCGGTATACAAAACCTGTCATCATTGTCATCGGCATACATCTGTGTCGCAAGGGTGTAATTCTTCAGGTTCGATTTACAAACTATTCGCTGTCCCTGTTCTCTGGCCTTGTTAAGAGCCGGCATGAGGATTGCCATAAGCACGGCAATAATGGCGATTACGACCAACAGCTCAATTAGTGTGAATCCTTTTATATTTCGCATTGTAATAATTCCTCACTAAATTTTTATTTACGGCCGGACGCTCATCTATATTATAAAGTATGCACTATCATTTTACTTTTTGAGTAATGTTTTTGCAAGTAATAAGAGGGGAAATATCAATGTTTACCGGCGCCGATGCAATATTCTGTGTATCGCTCCATTTTACGGGGACGTTCTTTTCATTGCTGGTTCCATCTCCTCTCGGCCCGCGCCAGCCGGGCCAGTTTTCAGATGAAGCCGCATCCGATAGAACGGACATCAGCGGCATCGCCAAACATATTAAGGTAATGATCTTTCGAACGATGATTTTACCAACTCCTAAAGTCTGTGTGTGTTTTATGCTGGATGAATGTATTATTATTTATTTTTCAGCGTTTGCCGGTTTTCTGCAAGCAGCTTCACGGTGTAATAAGTTCATCTTAGAAAATAAACTCTACAGAAGCTGCCCATCTTTTACCAGCCTGAGTTACATTTTATTCAGAGTAACGTTTTACAGAATCAGGCGCCGAGAAGGACTTCCTTACCTTTACCCTGCTGGATCAGGGGGACGTAACTTTCCAGAGATTGCAGGACAGCGGGGTCGGTCAGGTCAATTTTTTTCTTTTTTTCATGTGCCATGTATCCAGCCATAACGAGCATAGTAACCAGCCGACCATATTTGAAATCGAGGAATGCGTTTTTGCCCTGTTCAAATGCTGATATTGCATCCCGCCATTCGGATATATAACCATACAAATCCGGCTCATTGTGATGAAGCAGCAAAGCTCCGCGGCTGGCCTGTGATTTTTCGAGGGCAAGCTCACTATCCGCGACGGCAGCGGCGGCCGCGTCGCTGATAAACAGACCCGCTGGAGACTGCAGTGAGTTGACGGTGTACGAATAACCCGGGCCGAAGGCCTCCATAAGGAGTCTCAAACCCGGTGCGTCATACATCCAGGAGTTTGTGGCTTGTGCTATACTGCAAACTCCGCTCTCGGGGTCTTTGAACTCTATGGTAACGTTCGAATAGTCTTCGGCGGGTGTTGCTGAGTAATCTACGCCTCTTTGCTTGAGCTGGCTAATCCACGGTTCTTTACCCCACTTGAGAAGTGCCATATTAGCTGTAGCTGAAACGGGCGTGAGATAGTCGGGCGTTTTTCCACTTGGTGTCAGCATATACATACCGACGGCCACACTGTGGCAGCCCATATCGCAGCAGACACCACCTCCCTGCCTTGTTGGGTCCCAGAACCACGGTTCGTGCGGTCCACCGTGCTCTTCAGCGCTTCTCGCCAGATGCACAGCACCCATATTTTGTTCGACTGATGAGAGCTGCCGCCGAGCCTCAACAACAGGGGGCATGTGAAGCTGGTTTTCAAAGTAAGCTGTGGGCACGCCGAGCGCCTTGGCCATCCTTGCCATTACGTCGGCTTCCTGGAGGTTCCTGGCCAGAGGTTTCTCGCAGATGATTCCCTTGATTTCAGCTCCACCTTCCACCGCCCTGGCTATGTTACGCATGATTTCGAGGTGGGTGAAGTTTGGGGCAAAAATGCCAACCACATCAACAGCATCGCAAAGTTGCGCAACATTCTTGAAAACACGGGTATCGCCCAGGCCATCTTCCTGAGCACGTTTAGCGAGGGCTTCTGCACCTTGCGGTGCGCAAACTCCTGTTAATTCTGCTCCACGGACCGAACACAAAGACCTTTCGTGGAAACCGGCCACAAAGCCGGCTCCAATCATTCCTATCTTTAACATTGTCTAATTCCTTTCATAACAAGACTATGTAGGTTTTTCTAATGCTGCTGCAACAGTTTTTTAAGAATCGAATCAATATTTTATTTTAACAATTTCTCTTATTTGTGCTACCGCTCTTGTCATATATATTTTTTGAACGTCCCAATATAATCCAGACACAAGTAACAGAGACATCCGGCAGGCGGAAAAGCCATTTTTTTTTGCGCTTAATATCTACTCTACTTTTGATGATAGCACAACTAAAAAAAGGGGTTAAATTGACAGGAAATGGGTACATTTTGGGAGATATGTTCAGGTTATACAGGCGGGGCGGCAGGAGGTGAATCATGCTTTCAAGTAAGATTAAAGTCGGCGATTTAAAGGTTAATATTATTGCTGATATCGGACTTTATGGAAATCATTGTATGGAATACAGAGAGTTCGTGAGATTGGCTTGCTGAAAGGTGACATATAAGGCATATCCTAAGACAGGAGAAATAGAGTGGTGAGTGGAAGAAATTATAAGACTGAAGAAAGAATTGCTGAAAAAAAGCAATTATCCGTAAGAAATCAGATACGTTCCCGGAGACGGAAAAAAAGCGAAAATTTAGACACATTCGTTATGGGGGCATATCTAAATGGTCGAATATATATGAGCCTGAATGTATTGTTGGAAATATGTGAGAATCGGCATAGTAAGCCGGTTGTGTAATGAGGAATTGGAAGAGTTTTTAGATATCATTAAGCGAGAATTATAAGAGGTGCATTGCTACCTGAGAAAATGAAAAGGAGATAAAGAATGCCAGCTACAAAAGTCGCAAAGAAACCCGTTACAAAGAAACACATCGCGAAGAAGCCCACAGCCGGAAAGGGCAAACGTATTAGTATGCCCGAAATAAGAATGAAGGCTCAGTCGCTCGGGATAAATCCTGGTAAAATGAAGAAGCCCGAACTTATTCAAACTATACAGGTGACCGAAGGGTATTCACCGTGCTTTGGGACGTCAGGAGGTCATTGTGACTATACTGACTGCTGCTTTATTACGGATTGCCTTAAAAGTTAAGGCTGTAAAGTCAGCTCTTTAAGTGTTCATCGTTTCACACAATCCTGTCAAATGGGATTAGTGTGAATGCGTTTTTTTCAAACACTGCGTAAATTATTCAAAGCGAAGGATTTAAGTTCAAGTTTTTCAAATTATTTTTGTTGACATCCGGCGGTTCGTCCGGTACGGTCATTTTTGTGTTAAGGAGTATCTTTACTGTCCCTCGGATGGTACTTCTGAAAAAAGACGAGGGAGTTTATATATCAGGTTCAAAAAAAGAGCCTAAGGAGAACATTGTGGATAAAGGTAAGGTAAAGTGGTTCAATGAGCGGAAGGGTTTTGGTTTTATCGTTCCCGACGACGGCGGCAAGGATTTGTTTGTCCACCACTCAAACATCTCGGCTGAGGGATTCCGGTCTTTATATGACGGCCAGGAAGTAGAGTTCGAGGTTGCCGAGGGCAAGAAAGGCCCGGAAGCAACTAATGTACGTCCCTGCTGAGTTTAATCCGGAAGTAAACAACACGGCCCCACTGGATTATGGGGCCTTTTTTATTGGTTATTTTTGGTAGCGTGTCCTTCGATTTCACTTCTTTATACCTTTTTAAGAATGGCAACTTTCAGAGGTCTTTTTTTAACAGGCCATTTTGCTGATTGTTATAGGTTAATAGTTCAAAAAAAATGGTTTCGGCACAAGTGATTCTTTGATATTGTATATTCTGAAAGTCGGATGTTTAATATAAGGGTATCAGAAAGTGAGGTCAGATATGGATTGCCCGGTATGTGGGAAGTCGATGGTGGAGGAAAATTTTGGTGACGTGCGGGTTGATGTGTGCAAGAACGGATGCAGGGGGATATGGTTTGACTGGGGAGAGCTGAAAGCTTTGGATGAAAGTCACGAGGGTACCGGGGAGGCCCTTGAGGAGGCGTTAAAAAGCCCGCGGGTCAATGATGCCGGGCGCGGGCAGTTGAAGTGCCCGAAGTGCGGGATAGCGATGCATGCACACAAGTACAGCAGCGCCAAAGAAGTTAATGTGGACGAATGTTATGGCTGTGGAGGGTTCTTCCTTGACAGCGGAGAGCTGCGGGAGACAAGAGAACATCATATGAGTGGCGAAGAAAGAGATGCATATATTCAGAAGCTCGTGGCTGATACACCTATGGCCGGAGGGGCTGAGAAAGCAGGGCTTAGAGCGGAAGCGTGCCGGGTATTCGGCGGTCTTCTTGGCAGAAGATGGCCTTTCATTTGGCCGTGAGGTGACTTTTATTTTTACGGATTGGTTGACAGAGAGGTAAAGATGGAAAATTTGAAAGTGTTGATTTTAATTGTTCTGTTTGGTTTAACTGTATGTGGGTGCAAGAAAGAAGATGTGGGTGCGGAAAATGCAAAGACGACGGAAGAAAAAATTAGAAAGGAGGCCGTTATGGGTATTACAATACAATGGTTGGGTCATGCGAGCTTCAGGATTTGTTATGAAGACAAGGTCATATATATTGATCCATGGAAATTGAAGGAGCCGGCAGGCGATGCGACGCTGGTGCTTGTCAGTCACAGTCACTATGACCATTACTCAGCGGAAGACATTGCCAAGGTCAGCGGGCCGGACACGAAACTGATAGCTTCGGCTGATGTTATTGCCAAAGAAAAAGCAGGAGAGGCGATTCTGCCCGGCTTGACGGTTGCATTGGAAGGTATTTGGTTAAAAGGTGTGGCAGCGTACAATCCTGATAAACAGTTTCATCCGAAGGGGAACAACTGGGTCGGCTTTGTAATCGAGATTGGGGCAAAGCGGATTTATTACGCAGGCGATACCGACCTGACTGAGGAGATGAAGGCCCTTAAAGATATCGATGCAGCACTGCTGCCTGTGGGCGGCACGTACACGATGAACGCAAAAGAGGCGGCCGAAGCAACCAGTCATATAAGGCCGAAGCTGGCTATACCTTATCACTGGGGCGATATTGTCGGAGGCCGAAGTGATGCCGAGCAGTTCAGTGAGCAGGCTGAATGCGATGTGAAGATTTTGGCGCCTGGTGAGACGGTTATTATTGAAGAATAAAGAGCAGCCAAGCGTATATATAATGTCAAGTGTAAATTTATTGGAATTGCATTGCTATTTTTGTAAGTAAAGGTGCAAAGGAGGTGAGCTATGAACGAGGACGAACAATATTTAAGACTGCTATCAGTTTTTCATTATGTGGTAGGTTGTTTGGCGGCTTTTTTCGCCTGCATACCTCTTATTCATTTTTGTATTGGCGTGGCAATGCTTAGCGGGGCCATAGACGGTGCGCCGGTTTTTGTCGGGCTGATGTTTGTGGTTATGTCTATCGCAGCAATTACAATTGGCTGGGTATTTGCAGTTTGTCTGATTATTGCCGGTAAGAGTCTTGCAGGGCATAAACGTTATATGTTCTGTTTAGTAATGGCCGCGATTAGCTGTATGTTCATGCCGTTTGGAACTGTTTTAGGTGTCTTTACAATCATCGTATTGATGCGTCCGTCGGCGAAGGAACTGTTCACAATCAACGAAGGTATTTAACCGGCTGGATGTGCTAAGAGAGTATCAGGATTGCCTGGAAGGTCGATTCGATTTGTAAGGAGAAGGATTTTTTTAATATAAAAAACCGGTCGGGGCTGAGTGGAGAGAAATTATGGTAACGAAGAAAACAGGTTCGTGGTTTTTGTGGCCTTTTAATGCGGTATGGAATTTATTAGCCCTTGTACTGAATGTAACCGGGCGTGTATTGGCCGGGGTGTTGGGTGTGGGATTGATGATTGTGGGAATTGCCCTTACTTTGACGGTTGCCGGTGCTCCGGCTGGTATTCCGCTTGCTATTGTTGGTTTGCTGCTGATTATACGGAGTATTTTTTAAGAATCAGGTTTGTTAAATGGGGGTTGTTTTTATTATTTGGCGGGCAGTTCGAGCATTCTTCTACAGCGAGGGCACTTAACATTTTTGGATTTGAAATTAGGGGGTATTTTGAGTTTTAAGCCGCAAGCGCAGGTCAAGAATATAAATTGATTTACTCTTCGCATAATATCGCCGACCTGGCGCATTTGTTTTTCTGTTCGCTGCTCTTTTTGGGCTCTAACATCAGCTTCTCGTAATGAAACATCCTCTTTAGTAAGGGCGGCAACGGGGACGACTGTTTTTTTGTGAGTTACGTTCTTAAATGCTTCAGAGTAGTCTTTGAAAGACGCTCCCTGTGACAAATTTCGCAGAATCTTGATCCTTTCGTCGATCGGTGGATGTGTGCTTGTCAGGTTGGACAATTTCCTCTGTTTTTTTTTCTTGAGGGGATTGGCGATATACATCGGTGCAGTAACCTTGTTTGCTGTAGCCAACTGAGGAGAGGGGTCGCTGGCAATTTTCTCAAGGGCGCTGGCGAGTCCTTCGGGGTAACGAGTTAATCTTGCGCCGCCGGCATCGGCGAGATATTCACGTCTTTGAGAGAGTGCAAAGTATAACAAATAAGCCAATATTGGCGCCAGTATTGCGGCGAGTATCGCTACTACCAGCATAACAAGCTGTGCCTGGCCGCCGCCTTTGCCGCCTGATGAATATCTTCGGCGCGAACCCATCATCGAACTGTAGAACATGCCTCTTAGAAAGACCTGTGAGAGTAAGACGATTGAGCCGAGCATAATACCGGCAAGTGTTACGAACAGGATGTCGCGATGGACGATATGACTTATCTCATGTGCGATAACTCCCTGCAGCTCATCTCTATTGAGCCGGGCCAAAAGACCTGCGGTTACGGCGACCGATGCGGATTTCGGATTTCTGCCGGTAGCAAAAGCGTTGGGGGCGGGGTCGTTTATGATATAGATTTTGGGCATCGCCGGCAGGCCTGCGGCAATTTTCATTTCTTCGACTATATTGAACAACTGAGGATGCACATCGTGTGTGACGGGTTTGGCTTTGCTTGAGGCCAGAAGGATCTGGTCGCCGCTTGAAAAACTTATCAATGTAAGCACCAGCCAAATTGCTGTTGCAATTATCAGACCGAAGAAGCCGCCTTCGGGGCTGCCAGTGAAAACCATACCAATGACAAAACCCAGCAGCATTAGTACTACTGCCATTAGGACCATCAGGACGATGGAGCTTCTCTTATTGGCTCTAATAAGTTCCCACATAATTTGCGATTTATAGTCCTGCTAATGACACTTACAAACAAGTTTAAGTGCGCAACACTTTCTACCGACGCCCTAAACAAGCTTTGGGGTGCCGCTGAAGAATTCTATTTAATAATACAAAGCTAAATAATAATTAAAAGCTTACCTTCGGTACTTCGCGTTCGGCGGCAATTTCAATCTCGAAGAAGTCACGTTTGACAAACCTGAACATACCAGCGACGATGTTCGAAGGGAACATCTGAATCTTGTTGTTGAAGAACAAGACCTGGTCGTTGTAGCTCTGCCTGGAAAAAGCGATTTTGTTCTCGGTGCTGGTCAGCTCTTCCTGAAGCGACAGGAAATTCTGATTTGCCTTTAAGTCGGGATAATTCTCGACGACCAGCATGAATTTGCTGAGAGCTTCGCCGAGAGCACCTTCTGCTTTTGAGGCGTCGGTGACTGTTTTGGCTCCCATAGCCTGGCTTCTTGCATTTGTAATGGCCTCAAAAGTGTCACGCTCGTGCTTCATATAGCCTTTTGCGGTTTCGACAAGATTGGGAATCAAATCGTGCCGGCG
>CAZZAX010000199.1:0-10042 GCA_964653075.1 uncultured Pirellulales bacterium | reverse complement strand
TTGTGCTTAGCTCCCCTGTTGCGAGTCATGTGAGTAGTTCCCGGGGACAAGCTAAGGACAGGCCAGCATGAGCATCATACAACTGCCTTATAGTCAGGTATAGGGGAAATGCCTATAACAGATATGGCAATTAACCTGATAGCAAAATCAGGTCTTTTCCCGATTGATGGATAAATTAGCTCCGCTACAATTATTTTTATAAGTTGGCGGAAGTTTCTTGTCTGATTTTGGATTAGTAACAAGACGGCCGGCCATTTAAAGGAAAATATGGACTTCGGACAAAGGGGTGTTATACCGACACTCGGAGAGATATGGAGGTCGTCTTAGGCCGCTGGATTGTCCTCCCTACGCACTAAGAGTGGTCATCATTATTGTTAGGAGGTATTAACAATGGCAACAGAGGTCAAGAAATATCACATTCTATTCTACGGCAGCCCTGGTGGCTACCAGACAAATCGCGCACAAATCGCATTGTACGACAGTAGCGGCAAGACAGTAGCTTATGTACGGTTTAATGATCCTGGTATGTTCTTCGAGAACGACTACGAGAGCGGCGGCAGAATCAGGATGCATTTGCCATCCGCGATGTTCCAAAATGTGCTGGACGTGTTGCGAAATGAGAAACCAGTATATATCTACTTCGCTCAGGGTCGGGGTTTCCTGTCAACATCTACGGAGCCTGTAGGTGAGGAGGAAACATAGCGTCTAACAACTGCGGGTTAGCGGCAGCGTTATGCGCAGTGCGGCTTACTTTCAACCTATAACAATGAGTTCTGCAAAATTGAAGTTAGGCATATATTATTTTAGAAAATCTTCTTTCACGATTTTCTAAAAATAATTGGGTGACGTTTGATAACATAATATTAAGTAAGACTTTACGAAGCGCATTTTTTGAAAGAAAAAATAAAAGAAGAGATTTTTTCTTTCCAAAAGTATGCCTAACTTCAATTTTGCATAAGCCTAAACCTATAACAAAGAAAGGAGAATTCAAAATGAAAATCTGCAAGTTATCTCTACTAATTGTATGCATGGGCCTTTTGTTGTCAGGCTGTACCCCGGACCTGGTGGTAACCACCCTGGAGACGACGGCCCTTCCGACCGTGAATGCAGACAACAGTGTTGAAGTACCCATCCGCGTCGTTGTCAAGAATCAAGGCAACGCTTCAGCCGATATTTTCAAGGTTGCAACAGAATACACCGGTGGTTTAATAGATCCCACGAGAACTTTCGTAGTTGCCTTCAACGTTCCGTCGCAGAGTGATTTCTGGTATCCCTACACAAGTGGTTCGCTCGCTGCGGGGGGCACTGCGATCTTCGAAGGTAATGTGATTTTTAATCCTTCAGAGCATGGCGTGACGGTCTCTTTAAAGGCAACGGCGGACAGTTGCAGCGGCGATGAGTTTATGCCTGCCTATTGCCGAGTCGAAGAAAGCAATGAGGGCAACAATGAGTCCGCTCCGATATCAGTGCCACTGCCATAACGACTGTTCTTCATGAGTTCAATAATGTCGCACTGCGCCTAACAATCGCTGCAGCGGACGGGCGGTGATTCAGGGGACGTGAAGGCTTGTTCTGCGCCTGAATAATCTTCCCAGGCTTCGGCCGTCGCTTCACCCCTAAGGGGCAAGCTCCCTTCAGGGTGAAGGAGTATATAGTATTTCTACCTGAGGCCAGCAAGAGCATCGTACAGCCTTATAGGCAGGTAGATACAATAAGTAATAAAGAGACATCCAAAATGGGAAATTAAGGTTAAATTCAGGAGGCACACAAAATGAATACCCAACGAGAGTCAGGGCAAGTTGCAGGAATCGCGGGTTTACCACGAAGGTGGGCCGTCGCAGTGCAGCTCGTAGGCACATTCGGCTTAGCAGTTTTTCTCGTAATTTATTACGTGCTGTGGATGGGACCACAGGAAGCCAAAAATTACGAAAACCTCAAAAAATCGGTTGATGGTCTCACTCTTGTTGTTGAAAGAGAACAGGCGTTAATGACTCGTGCCCAGGCCGGCAAGCTGGAGAAGCTTTTCATTTTAGCCACAGCTCCCAAGGTTGCAGATATCATCGTGGAGCAACAGGAACTCGGTACGTCGGCCGAAGTACTTGAAGATAAGCTACAGAAAGCTTTGCTTCTCAATACCGATTTGCTGAGTGGCCTTCAACGCAAAGATGGAGGTGTCTTATCCGAGATGCTTACCAACAAAATTATTCGTATGAAGATTTCGAGCGAGTTAGCTCGGGAAGCAATTGAACGATGGTCAACAGCGACCAGAACTGACATTCATCTCAAATGTGAGGAGTTTTTAGATTCCACTATTAGAATGGCAACAATGATGAAGTAAGACCCTTTTATAGGGAGGAGCTTGAAAGCGGTTATTAGGGCTGGGTCCCCGCTAAGGACATGCGGGGATGACAATATTATTGCTTTATTAGAAAGCACGCACCTGGTATAATGGGTACTCGATGTTCAGAAGCTTAAACTCGATTTATTAAAGAGCACATAACAAAATGACTCTGCATTCAAACGGCTTATTTCGTTTCTGGACTGCGTCAGGCTGCATCGACCATCATCGGATGGCCTGCTTCGCCTTCCTTACCAGATACGAAAATGCTCGTTTTCGGTGCTACGATTCATTTTGTTAGGCACTCTAAGCAATTGGAAGGAGAAAAAGATGGTTTTCAGACACGGGCCGGGACCTTTTGAAGTAATCCTCATCCTATTCGTAGCGTTCTTCGTACTGGTGTTTACCGTCATAAAGGTATTCAGCTTTTGCAGGATATTTTCAAAGGCGGGCTATAGCTGGGCTTTCGGTCTGCTTATGCTGCTGCCGATGTCGGAATTAGTTATACCCCTGGTGCTTGCCTTGATAGAGTGGCCGGTCTGTAAAGAACTTCGGCTGTTCAAACAAGAGCAGAGAAGCGGATAGGAAGTTGAGAATTTAGAAGTTAGAATTGAGAATTTAGAATGAAGAAAAATACATGGTAAAGGCAAAAACTATGTGCATGTGAACACATTCACAAAGTATATTGTTCATATGTTACTTATATATTTTTATGTATTATTCCTACATCATATCAATTTGAATTAAAAGTTGCCGAAAGAAGATTGTATATAATGCGCATGCAGTAAGAATATCGCTTAGTCTAAGCGGGCGGCAAGACAGGACGTAATTAGACAGGCAGGCTTAGGGCACATTAATATCGCCTTTTTTTATGGAATCCGCCTGTTTTTCGAGGGCCTGCCAATACGAGTTCATTTGAGCCAGAGTTTCACGCCCGGTCTTGGTGAGCAGATAGTATTTTCTTTTTGGACCATCCGGAGATTTTGTTTCAGTTGTCTTTACGAGGCGTTGCTTCTTCAGTCTTTGTAGAATGTTGTAAATAGCTCCATTTCCGAGGATTAATCCGTGAGACTTGCAGAGCTTTTTTTCAATTTCATAGCCGTACATTTTGCGGTTGCGGATGTCATTGAGGATAGTAAGCTCCAAAAGGCCCTTGCGGATCTGTTTAGTCCAGTTATTGAAGAATTTTGCATTCATAAACTATATAATATACAAGAATTTTGCTACCTGTCAATGACATCTAGCGCAGGGGGTTAAGTTTTATTTTATATTTTTTAATAATTGTTTTAGATATAAGGTAATTCTTAGTCCCCTACCTGTTAATAACATCTAGCGCGGGATTATGAGCAATATTTATGGTTTTTCTGGAGTTGGTTTATGTATAAGGTAATTCTTGATTCACTACCTGTTAATAACATCTAGCGCGTATGTTGGGGATGGATAATTTTGGATGCCGGATAAAGATAGCGGGAAGTGTAGAGCGTATTTCGTGATGGGTATTGAGTATTGCGTGATGCGTATTACCTCCGACCCCCGGCAGAAGAGGAAGCAGGCACTCACTCCCCTGCTGCAGACCAAGTTTGTAATTCTCGGGGATAAACTCAGGGTAAACTCCAAAGCAAGTAAGCACACACTCCCCTGCTGCGAGTCATGTGAGCAGCTCTCGGGGACAAGCTCTGGATAAACTCTGGGTAAATTCAAGCGTAGAGCGGATAGGGCGGTTAAACAAAAAAGAAAAATCCTCTTGCGACAGTGAAAAGATACTCAAAAGCAATCGATTTATACGGAATGGTAATATGGAATCTTAGTTAGCGTTCGCTTCTCAGACATCTGTTCGCGATGTACATGACAGTAATCCGAATGGTTGTAGATGCTCAAGCGATGCTTGCAGTGCGGAAACTTGCATTTTCTGCCGGCAGGCGAAGTTTTGAGTTTTTTTGACATCACTACTCCTATTAGATAAATCACCAAGTGGAAAAGTCGTAGAGTTTAGCTGTCTTTTTCCGGTGCTTTAAGATTTCTTATGTTTGTGTATTATATCAATTGTAACACATTGGGCTTTTTAAAGCAAGCTTTTCAATTCATTATTTATTATTTTCTATTTTGGCTTTAATTGGGTTTGTTTGGGTTTGTTTTTTTGCCCAGGCCGGCGAGATTTTTTGTATTTACTTGTCAAATAACAACTTATGATAATTTGAGCATTTCGGCAATTGGGTTCGAATTGGGTTTGTTTTGGCTTAAATTGGGTTTGATTGGGTTTGTTTTTTCGCTTAGGCAGCGGGTGAAATCTTTCGTAAATCCTTTTATAAGAATGCTTTGCACCAAATTTATCCTCAGGTGAATTGGGTTTGTTTTTCATATTATTAGTCGAATTTTTCGTATTTTTTCCTCCAAACAAACATTTTTCGTTATTTACTTGTTATAGAGCAGTAACTATTGACTTTTTAATGGAGGTAAAAAAAAGTGCCCTCCTATAATTAGACGTACCTGCACGATTGATACGAAAATTCGGGGATTTTCGGGTAGTTGAATTTTGCTAAGTGCTTATGAGAAAAGGAATAAAAATTTTTTTAGAAAAATTGAAATTTGTCAGAAATTACCAGCGTTTTTGTTCGAAAATCAGTTAGTGAATGGTCTTTGGACGTTTGTATTTGGTAGGCAGGAAATAATTATTTGTGTTAGAAATAGATGGTTTGGGGGGTGGTTTTAAGCGTTTTTTGTCGAAAATTGATCGTTTTTTCAGTGCTTAATACTGGATTTTCCCGCCGTTGCTTCGCCCTCAAAGGCAAGGTTAATGTAGCATTTCTACCTGAGGCCAGCATGAGCATCGTACAGTATCACGCAGGAATGGAATGACGGAGTGATTTAAAACGGTGCGAACCGAAGGTAGAAATGTGGTTCGCGGATGGGGGTAGAGTCAATTTCAGATTTAAAATTTCAAATCTCAGATTATAAATTTCAGAATGCTACCTATAGGTAGTCGCACGATAGGTAGCACATCTTAAAATTCAAATCAGGAGTTTTCATTATGAGCAATATTAACAAGGATGTAGGTTTTAAAATGCTACTTATAATCTCGTAGACAAGGGATTGCACCTGATCAACAATAACCTCCATTATGAAAAAGGACATAAATGAGAAAGTTGGATTGAACATACGGAGAATTCGTGAAGAACGCGGTCTCTCGCAGGAAAAACTAGCCGCATTGGCAGGAATTCACAGGGTTTATATGGGCCAAGTCGAGCGCGGAGAAAAAAATATCGGTGTGGTAAACCTCGAAAAAATAGCGATGGCTTTGGAAGTTGATATACGTGTTTTAGTAGATATTGATTCTGTTTAATTCTTCCTGGGAGAGAATGATATGAGGCTGTTGTAAAATTTATGGAAAAATTGGTAGGCTGTCGATTAATAGGCGTCAATCCCTAAGATTTCAAATTCAGGAGTATTAATTATGAGCGACATTAACAAGGAAGTTGGCTTAAACATAAGGAAGATCAGGGAAGATAAAGGGCTTTCGCAGGAAAAACTGGACGCTTTTTTTTCTATTGAAATCGGAACTCTATGACGTACAATCTCCCTAAAGCATGAGGAATTCCTTGCTTTGGCGGGAATTGAGGTTTGACATTGACGTATTAAAGAATTTTGGGTAGTGTATGGTTTGAAAAAGAAAGGGGAAAAATATGTGACTGTCCCGAATGGCGCTAGTTAATCCGAGGGTATTGAACATGACAGAAGACGATATAATAAAAACAAAAATCTTTAGAAGCAATAATAATTTCATTTACCAAAGGTCAGTAAGAATTGCTGAAGCAATTGCATTTGAGAGTGGCACAATTGTGGAGCCCACGAAGACTTTGATATCCACACTACCAAACCAAAAAGAATCATACTTTTTTAAGCCTGGTAAAGAAACTCAAAGAGCTATACCAAACATACACGATATGTTTCCCAATGTGGGAAGTAAAAACATAAGTGAAACAGATGGTTTTACTTTTGAAGTAATTTGGGAATATCTCATAAAAATTTCCATCATTAATCAACTAACTTTTAAAAAAGTATTGGTACTGTTGTATCGGCTCTGTTTTTTACTTGACCATAATGAAATTGAGAAAGATAAAATCAGATATTCTCCCTCTCCAGAAGTACTTGATTATATTTCTAAAATGGATTTTGCACTAAAAGACGGTTTCAAGGATAAATTTAAAAAAAATGAAATAGGGCTACTTGAATTTTTGCACTTTGTAGACTTATTGGGTTGGAATGAAGACGTAAAATATCACATCCAAAACGGAAAACCGTATTTTGAAGATAGAAAAAATAGTGGAAGAACTAATACCATTATAAGCATAATTAGTGTTCCCTTGATGATTAATGAGTTTCTAGCAAACATTATTGAAAATGTAAATTACGTTGAAAAAATAGATGTAAGACTTATTCTTTCTACAATGCAGAAGTTGAGTAAGTCAAGAGGGATATGTGTGTTATCACACATTGCGCTTCAAAAATATTTAAATCCATATTTAGAAAGATGATTTTCATGAATAATCAAGAAATAAATAGCTTCCGAAACAAGGTATTAAACGATGATGTTTTAAAAGTTTTAAAACAACTTCCTGACGGAAGTGTAGATATGGTTTATGGCGACCCCGATTATAATGTTGGCATTAATTACGCTGGGAAAAATTATTCGACAAAATGGAATGAATATATTAACTGGTATATTGAACTGGCAAAAGAAAGTATGCGTGTGTTAAAGCCAACTGGCAATTTGTTTATGATAAATTACCCCAAGCAAAACGCTCATTTAAGGGTGAAGTATTTGGATGACAACACTTATGATGTGCAAGATTATGTTTGGACATACAACACTAACGTCGGACACAGCCCGAAAAGATTTACAACTGCTCATAGAAGCATACTTCATTGCCGCAAAGCCAAAAACAACAACTTCTACAAAGAACAGGTGGCCGTTCCATATAAAAATCCCACTGACAAACGTATTCTTAATAATTTGGCAAATGGTTCAAAAGGGCGTATGCCTTATTCTTGGTTTTATTTTGACCTTGTAAAAAATGTTTCTAAAGACAAGACATTTCACGCTTGTCAAATTCCATTGCCTCTCGTTGAAATGCTTATTAGATCTTGCACACAAGACAATGATGATGTTTTTATTCTTTTTGGCGGTAGTGGCTCTGAGATTGTTTTGTGTAAAAATCTAAAAAGAAATTTTATTTCTTGCGAAATTCATCCTGACTATCATCAAATGATTTTAGACCGTTTAGACAACAACGGAAAAATAAAAGACAAATACAGATTAGATTTTATTCAGCAAAAAAACAGGAAGACACTTTCGCAGACAATTGACCTGTTTACGCAAGGAAAATAAAAAAGCACTGCAGATTTACATTGCGGTGTTGGTTTATTCGGGACAGTCACTGTTTTTTATGAACAACTATCGGATTATCATTCAAATCTTTTCAAACTTAGAACAATAGGAAAAGATGTCTAAATAAGCTGATGGTAAAAAAATTTACTTTTTAAAAAGATTGCTACCTTTAGGCTGTCGACACGAAACGCATTCCCAATACGATCCTGACAAAAACTAAAGACAGAATTTTTCTGTCGGTAAGTCAGGATTCGTGGTTAAAGGTTTCGAGCCCAATTTGTTCGACGGGATTATCGATGTCCCAGAAATACCGTTAGAGTGGTCAACGGTGTGGTCATTTCCGGAGCGAGGTGCTTGGGCGACGCATAATGCGGGGTATCGGGGGAATTTTGCGCCTCAGATACCGAGGAATGTTATCGAGATGTACACGGAGGCGGGTGAGAGGGTGCTTGACCCGATGGTTGGTGCGGGGACGACTCTTATCGAGGCGAAACTATTGGGGAGGGATGCGCTGGGATTAGATATAAATCCTGTGGCCGTAGCGCTGGCTAAGAAGGCGCTGGAGTTCAAACATCGGCCGGAGAGCGTGCAGGAGGTGAGGGTCGGGGATGCGCGGGATTTGTCGGGCATTGCGGACGGTTCGTATGATTTGGTTATGACGCATCCGCCTTATATGAATATAATAAGGTATTCGGAGGGGAAGATTGCGGGTGATTTGTCGAATATCGGGAGTATGCCGAGGTTCTGCGATGAGATGGAAAGAATCGCGGGAGAGCTGCTGCGTGTGCTCCGGGAGGACAGGTACTGTGCGATACTGATCGGCGATACGCGCAGGGGCAGACATTATGTGCCGCTGTCGTTTTACGTTATGCAGCGTTTTTTGAGGGCGGGGTTTGTTCTGAAAGAGGACATAATTAAGGTGCAGCATAACTGCTCGTCGACCGGACGGTGGCGGGCGAAGGCGAGGCAGGGGAAGTTTTACCTTATAATGCACGAGCATTTGTTCGTGTTTCGCAAGCCGAAGAAAGGGGAAGACTTTAAAAGGCTGAAATACAGCCTTTTAAATGATTAGTGATTATTGATTAGTGATTAATGGGATTGAGAATTAAATTCCAAATTTCAAATTTCAGATCTCAGATTGGATGGCTTTCCTTTTTACACGTGTACAGATGTAATTTCGTGTGCCAGATGTCTCGAGTTCGCTCGGCCCACCATCTATGAATGTGGATTTAGCGACCACAATCCGGCAGCAGCGATATTTGATGTTAAATGCTGCTACCTTTAAAATTTTGAATCTGCGTGTACTGAACGTCGGTCTGGCGAGAACGGCCTGGAAAGAGAAATAGCGCTGACAGAATAGCTGAACAGTTAGACTGACATATTGCCCTGACGGCGAGGAGAATTTAGATATCTTCTTTATCCGGTTGCTGCAGGTTTAGTTTATTCGGAGTGTGCCCGAGCCTGCTTCCGGTGCGCCATCGTCGGCCCACGTAAAAGTTCCCTGCTGGAAAACCCGGCGACCTTCCCACTCCGCGTATTCTCCATACGCTTCTGTGACTGTGCCGCTCGTGCGCCAATTACTGTTTTTTCCATGACGGACAGTGGTTGAACCGTGGCCGTCTCCGGCCATGAGCAAGACGGCAAGAGTATCATCAGCATAGATTTCAAATGCAGCTCCGTAGTGGCTTGTCTGTCCGGCGGGTCTCATGGCCCCTCCCGGGTATACTGCGTGTCCTGTGATGTCTCCGCTAACAGTTGCTTCCCAATGTCCGGGGAATGGATCTGGGTCGTTATCTCGCACCCACCAATAATCGATTGTACAATCAAGTTTTGGAGCCGGTTTCTTGGCCATTCCTGCGGGTACTAGCGCCAGAATGAGAGCCAATGTCGACAGTAAGAAAATCAACTTTTTCATCTTGTTTCTTCTTTGAAGAATATAATTCATTTGAACTCTTTTGAATATGATCTGTCATCCTCCTTGTGAGTAAAGCATCATAACGAGATAAACAAAAAGTGATAATCCTGTTCCTTTGAGGATCAATCTTAGGAATGTTTATATATCAGGAATAGACCTGTATGTCCAGAAAAAAATGTATTTTTTTGACATTTCCCGGATAAACGGTTAGAGGTCATAATTTTCTCCATACGACATTGAAGTCTGGTAAGAAAAATATGGACACATTCTTTGTAAAGGGGTAAGTTACTGCAAATTATGTACGTCAGAAGGAAAGGATTCGCATAAGGCCATGGGAGAAAACGCAGAACAAGCTGGTGAGATGAGGATCAAGAAGGCGCCTGTTGGATTAGCGGTTTTTGCG
>CAZZAX010000198.1:0-10057 GCA_964653075.1 uncultured Pirellulales bacterium | reverse complement strand
TAAAATTTTTTTAGAAATTTTGAAATTTGTTCAAAATTACCAGCGTTTTTGTTCGAAAATTGGGCGAATTTTCGCCTGTATTGCGTGATGCGTATTGCGGGGATTTGAGATTCTTCACCCCTCGGGGGCAGGCTATGTTCAGAATAATAAAGTCTATAGCATTTCTACCTGAGGCCAGCATGAGCATCATACAATCACGTAGGCATGGAATGACATAGTGAGAAAAATTAGCGCGAACCGAAGGTAGTATATAGGAGAAATATCATGGGATGACGGATAAAACTATCATTTTTATATTGAAAGTTAAAGTTCAATGGTATAATTATTCATTAGATTTGGCGAGCGAGACATCTTGGATTTGTGGCTGTAGATTTGGGCGTTTGAATTAAAAGTAACCGTATTGTTCGGATATTGAAAAGGCACGGATACTTATACGGAAAATATATATATAGTTAGCCTACTTACCACGTGTATAAAAGGAAGATTAACAATGATGAACACTCTACAGAAAACTCTAAACTTCTCTGAATCCTTCATAAAAGCAGAATATGTTGAGAATGTTACCAACTTTCCTATTGACGGCAAAACTATAGTTATTAACGCAAACGATACAGGAATAGTTATTGAAGGGAAAACCCTAGGGCCCTGGAAGTCATCTATATACTCATCATTAATTATTCCAAGAGCCTGTAGACTGATTTGCATAACTTTAGATATTGATTTCTATTCACCTAATTCATATCCCCATGCTGAAATATTAATGAAGAAGTGGTCACATATATATGAAATCTTTTCACTTCCTCATTTAAAGCAAACGAGATTGTGGCGTTCTGATGTGGAGCATATTGATAACATTGGATTTAATCTGTGGTACGCGGCTCCTTGTACTAACTGTGGCATTCATATTGAACATAGTTTTAGGGAACTGCATACTCAAATTTATGGCATTGGAAGGATGCAGAAATTTCGTTCAAATAATCTCAACTCGATTTATCAAGATGTTTTTATGGCTCCTGGCTATACTCATGAGCCATTCTATAATGAAGATTCCATTTATCCTTGGCACCAATATTGGGCTGATAGCGACTGTATCTGGTTAGCGACGGAATTCTACGATTAACAGATAGTAGCTGTCACTTGAAAAAGTACTTAGTACAACTTTTAGCTATTTGAGGGATTACTATCATTTAGGAGTGGTACTATGGCATCAAAACAAGGACCATCTACAGAAAACGAACATTGGGAAGTTGTCACTTTTGATGGCGCGGACACACTATGCCTGGCCAGGTTCGTGCAGCATATCGTCAAAAAAGTGAGCATCTATAAGCAGTGCGTAGTGTTTATTGAAGGAGATTTTCGTAAATTTGACGAAAAAGCGAAAATTGTGGCCAGGCCTTTGAAGGGGGAAGTAGACGGTTATGTAAGAAATATAACTGTGAGAGAAATACCTTCCGCCAGGAAAAGGACGGTGGGTTGCCGTGTTGCAACTTTGGAGGACATTAAAGCAGATACAGTCAGTTTCTTTTTCTTTGGCTTAGGTAAAGAATTACATGCCGAGCTTGCTAATAGTCCCTTCGAATTTTACCTACGCAAACAGAAAGAAGGGCTTACAAGAAGAGATCTCGATTTACTAATTAAGCATATGATGATTCAGCTAGCTATTACGACCGCAAAACTACTTAAAGATAAAAATACAGGAGATATCATTAAAGTGTCGGAAGTGTCGTCTTTTCTAGAGAACAAGAAAAAAGTCAAGAAAATTTATGGTTTGGATGTCAATGAAATGTACGCAGACGGATTCAGGGTTTTCGAGTCCGATTGTGCTTCTTATGCTAATAATGCAAAAAGGGCCACAAACATACTAATAGACTACGTGGAATCCAGTCTTCAACACTCACCACTACCAAATGCAATAATATACGCAATCGAATCTCTTGGTTGTGTGACGAAAGACTGGGATGAGACGAGATACATGCTCGGTAAATTTCTGGAAAAAGTCCTTAGTAATGTGAGTCAGAGGAAGAGAAAAGGACGTACTGCAGGAGATATTGTGTGGGCATCTCTTGTTGCACTCGAAAATACAAAGTGTCAAGGATTTAGTAAGAGAATTTTAAATGACCCTGAAATCAAGAAGATAATAAAGCAACATCGATTCAAGTACATACTTCAAGCAGTTCTGAAAGAAGTAACAAAGGGCAAGTTTGCCAACGAAAGATCAGTGCCTGAATCCCCGGACATCCATCCTCCCGCACCTGGTCGGCCTGAAGAGCAAGAAGCAGATCATAAGTATCCCCATTCATACTTCCTTAGCTACAGCCGGAAGAATAAAAATGTTGTAGATCATGTAGAACTCATTTTGAGACGACAAAAACAAGACGTCCAAAGAGATGAGAACGACATCAGGCCCGGTGATAAGTTGGATGATAGGATTAAGGCCATGATTAATAGTTCGGATACTTTTATTGCTTTTTGGAGTAAAGCATACGATAGTAGTGACTGGTGCTGCGGTGAGCTAGATTACGCGATGGATTTTCGAAAAAAACCAAAGAAACCTTCAAGGATCGTGCTCCTTGCTCTGGACCAGACGGAACGCCCAATTCGTTTTTCGGATTATCTATACCTAAACGGCAAAAGCAGAAAGGACAGAGAACTAGCAGTTCAGAGGGTCGTGGAGGATGAAGCAACAAGAGACCATACGGACTAATCAAAGATAATATAAGAGATCGTTGTAATTCGTGACATGTGCTAACAAGCGCCTGAAGTCGGATTGGCAATTCCGCTACGCTTCATTGCCATCCGCTTAGCCGCGTCGCAAAGCGTGGTTCGACGGAATTCAATCGAATGGACAAAGTTCCCTACTGATTAGAAGAAAAGGCACATTTTATAAGAACAGTATGTATCGGCCTTTTTAAAATAATAAGTAATGAATGATTATTGTTGCTTTGAGATTAACGCACTGCGCACATAATTACGAATTTTATAGCATTTCTACCCCCCGGCAGAAAAACAAGTTAGCGCACACCGGGGACAAGCTCCAGCCAGCATGAGCATCATACAGTATAACAAAGGCACGAAGTGCCGAAGTGATAAAAATAGTGCGAACCGAAGGTAAAAATGCATTAATAATAAAGAGCAACCTTGCAATGATTTAATGAAGATTGCCGCAGTCGCCTACGGCTCCTTCGCAATGACAATTGTTTTAAATAGACCCTTCGATTGCGCTCAGGGTGACAGTTGTGTCAACTCGTTACTCGCCGATAAATATTAGACCAACTCCTTTAGATGGTTTAGGCTTCGCTGTGCCTGGTCGGGGGTGCCGCACTCTACTGAAAATACGATGTCACGAGGGGTCTTGTTTTTGACTATATCGATGACCCTGGCCCAATCGATAACACCATCGCCGCAGGCGCAGCCTACGGGCGTGCCGGTGACTTTTCCGCGCTCGGCTTCGGAGTGCTCTACGGAAATATCTTTTGCGTGCAGATGTACCAGCCTTTCAGCGACCCTTTCGAGCCACTTATAGACATCCTGGCCGGCCAGATATGCGTTGCCGGTGTCGAGGTTGATACCGATGGCCGGAGATTTGACAAGATTATAGATACGGTCCAGGCCGTCCGGGGTTTTGGAGTATTGTGCGTGTGGCTCCAGCCCGATTACAACACCCCGGCGCTCGGCGATAAAGGCCGCTTCCTGAAGTGTGTACTTAATCAATACGTGGTCCTCTTCTTCGGTCGTCCACTTGGCCTTGATGCCTTCATCGGTATTGATTACCGGCACTCCTATCTCAGCAGCCACACGAATCGCCATCTTGATGTACTCACCATGGACCTCGGGCCTGCCCAAAGGGCCGTGCGATTGCAGGGCGGACATTTTCAATCCCGCCTTGTCACATGCATCCTTGATTCGGTACGGGTCGTCAAACATCGAAACGGTGTGGAAATAGCCGGCCTCGCTCATCAGCTCCCGCCCGAAGTGAACCATAGGCTCTATGTACTCATAGCCCATCCGGGCAGCTTTCTCAACAGCCCACTCAAAAGGTTTATCACTGCTGCGAGAAAATTCCGTATTTAAGCCGATAGAAATATTGCCCATTTTAGCAAGCTCCTTAATCTTATAACATATATAATCTTCTGCAAAATTAATTTATCTTATACCAATTGTAATTAAAAGTTGCGCCTTACATAAATAGCAACGAACCAAGCACAAGAAGAGCAGCAATTAAACGCAATTGGTATTACTCACAAATACCAGGGGCTGCGCATTGGCCGGGCCAACATCCGGTTCGCTTCATTATCACCGATGAACCGCTCTTTGGCCGGGTCCCACTTGAGCTTGCGCTTTAGTCTTGTTGCTATTTCGGCAATCAAACCAAGATAGGAGGCCTGGTGGCCGGCTTCAACGGGTGAGACCGGGTCGCGGCGCGTTCGGAGGCAATTTAAGAAATCACGATGGTGGTCCTTAGATTCGTGCAGACGGCCATCAGGCTTAATATTTACCTCTAACAGTGAAGCCGGTTCAGCCCAGATTCCGCTGCGGTTGACATGTACCCAGCCCTTATCCCCCTCGAACCGGCAGCCCTGTTTATTCGGATTGCCGGTGTCTGTAAAAGTCATTCGCAGGCCGGTGCGGTAGTTGAACTCAGCCTGCCAATCGTTGATATTGTCGGTGAGGCCATCATTGCGATAACTGCCAGTACACTTAAACTCAAACTGCTCGGAAGTAAGTTTCGGACAGCCCCAGTTAGCAATGTCCAGATGATGAACGCCCCAGTTAACGATGAAACCGGCGCAGTAATCCCATATCAGGTACCAGTCCGGCCAAGCCCACCGGCCACCGTTGTAATGCTTCAGAGGGGCCGGACCAACATACATATTGTAGTCGAACCCGGGAGGAATTGGCTCTTCGGTTGTAGGTTTGCGATATTTCCGTTTGTACTCGGGACCGGGTGCAGCTACCTTGACTGTGTGGAGTTTGCCAAGGTATCCACTTCGTGCAAGCTCGCAGGCGAACCGGAACTTGCGGTCCGACCTCTGCTGTGTGCCGGTCTGGAACACCCGGCCATATCTTCGCACCGCATCGCGAATCGCCTGAGTTTCTGTAACCGCCACACCCAGGGGTTTTTCGCAATACATATCTTTGCCGGCCCGTGCGGCCGCAACGGCCATCAAGGCATGCCAATGGTCCTGAGGAGCAATCACCACGGCATCAATATCTTTGCGGGCGAGCAGTTCACGAAAGTCATTGTAGGCGGTACAGCCCTTGTCGCTATAGTGCCGGTCAACAATATCTTTGGCTTTCTGCCGGCGGCCGGCAACAACATCACAAACGGCAACAACCCGCACATCCTCGTTGCCCATAAATGCACGCATCTTCGATGTGCCCTGGCCGCCAACGCCAATACTGCCCATCACAATGCGATTGCCTGGGGCAACGCCGCCGGCTTTGCCTAAAGCCAAAGAGGACACAACATATGGAAATGATATTGCGCCGGCGGTAATTCCTGTAGCATCTTTAAGTAGCCGACGTCGACTAACTTTTCTTTGCACGGACATCACTTTAGTCTCCTCTAAAATAACACATTTGAACCCATGTGGTCTAAAAAACCATATGGATTCAAAATTCCTCTACTTTTTGAATGCGGTCCATTTCTGCTTGCTCCTGGTGCTCGCCAGGACAGTCTCTATGAACTGCATACCCCGAAGACCATCGTTAACGTCTGGAAAGTCCAGAGCCAACGGATCGGGTTTCGATCTTGTTATTTTGGCACGTACGGTATCGGCAAAGTTGCAGTAATTGTTGGCGAAGGCCTCAAAGAAGGCCTCGGGATGACCGGAAGGCAGCCGTGTAGCCCGGCCAGCCGCAGCGCTTTTCGCGCCGACATAAGGATTGCCCCGCTTCCAAACCTGCTCAGGACCGTTCGGCACTTTTACATACAGGTAGTTGGGATGTTCCTGATGCCATTCCAGGCCTTTATCTTCACCGTAAATCCAGATTGCCAGATTGTTCTCTTCGCCGATGGAAACCTGGCTGACGTGCAGAACACCCCTGGCGCCATTATTAAATCTCAGCAGAACATTGCCGTCGTCATCCAGCCGACGTCCCTTGACAAAAATTGTCAGGTCCGCACACAGTTGTGTTATCTTCAGTCCGGTAATATACTCGGAAAGGTTTTCTGCATGTGTGCCAATGTCACCCATAGATCCGGCACCACCGCTCTGCTTTGGGTCGGTTCGCCAGGCGGCCTGCATCTGACCAGTTTTCTCGAGCGCTGTGGCCAGCCAGCCCTGCGGGTACTGCACTACTATCTTTCGAATCTTACCTAATTCGCCTTTCCGTGCCATGTCGCGAGCTAATTTGACCATGGGATAACCAGTGTAATTGTGCATCAGTCCGAAGACCTTGCGGGACTTCTTAACGAGCTTTTGCAACTCCTTCGCCTCCTTGACGTTGATTGTCATCGGTTTCTCACACATTACGTGGAAACCAGCGTTGAGAAAGTCTCTGGCGATAGGAAAGTGCCAGTTGTTCGGAGTGGTAATCGAGACAAAATCTATCCTTTCGCCCTCGGGCAGCTTAAGCTCGCCCTCGATCATTTGCTGGTAAGTACCATAGACACGCTTTCGGTCGAGAAGGAGCTCACGCCCCATTTGCCTGGATTTTTTCGGATTGATATCGAACGCACCAGCCACCAGGTCGATACCACCGTCCAAACGAGATGCCTTACGGTGTACATCACCTATAAACGCTCCGGGTCCACCACCAATCATTCCCATCTTCAGTTTTCTGTTTAGTTTCATATTCGCTCCTTTCAGTAATCCATCGAAATGACATCCTGTATTTTGATATTGTTCCAACTGTTTATATATATTTTTAAAGTACTGCCTCCCGTAAAACGTCTTTTCAAGATTATAAAGCTACAGGCCGACAAAGCAATCCAAAAGACGTCCTTTTCGAATATAGAGTTTTTGGCCAATAGAAATTGTAAATATAACCTAAACATCTCCCGTCCGCAAGGCCTCATACAAAAAGAAATCATTACAAAATAATCCCGCTATCCTGTTGAAATAAACGGTTAGTTCGAGATTAGTGCAAAGTTAAGGTTGACAATAATTGCTCACAGGTTATAAATCTTTTATTGAATCACCGGTAAATGATTGAAGATAATCTGACAATTGCAACGAGGAAAAATATGAAAACCGATATTAATGCAGTATCTGTTGACGTGTACTTTATTCCAGTGGAAACAAGGGTCCCCCTTAAGTTCGGGACGCAGGTAGTAACACATGTTACATGTGCCCGCGTTTGTGTAACGGTTGCGAACAAACAAGGACAAAGGGCGCAGGGCTGGGGGGAGACTCCGTTAAGTGCCGAGTGGGCCTGGCCCAGCAGCAGCTTGGGACATCAGGAAAGAAACGAGGTGATGGAAGATTTCTGCCGGATGCTTGCCAAGGCATGGGTGCAGTTCGAGAAGGCCGGTCATCCGATCGAATTAGGTAATGACTTTATTGAATCGATATTGCCCGGCCTTCTGGAAGAGCTCAACAACAAATGGAGTGAAAAGGTAGGACCAATGCCACATCTGGCGGCTTTGGTTTGCAGCTCTGCCTTCGATGTTGCCATACATGATGCATACGGTCAGCTTCTGGAAAGGGATGTGTACTCGGCTTACAACGGGGAATTTATGAACACCGATTTGTCCGGCTTTATAGAACCGGCCGAAGGTGCAGACATATCGTTTGCGGGAAAATATCCTGAAGATTTTTTTGCACAACCTGCGGCGAAGACATTGCCTGCATGGCACCTGGTAGGTGGTAAGGATTTGCTCGACGCCAGCGAGCTAACAGGGCAGGAACCGGACGATGGTTATCCGGTTTTGCTGGGGGACTGGATAAAGCGGGACGGGCTGACATGCCTGAAGGTAAAACTGCGAGGCAACGATTCTGAATGGGACTATGACCGTTTGATTAAAGTCGGCAAAATCGCATTCGAGAATAATGTTGTGTGGCTAACCAGCGATTTTAACTGCACTGTTACCGACCCCGCCTACGTGAATGACATTCTTGACAGGTTGGTACAAGAGCATCCTCGAATTTACCAACAGATTCTGTACGTTGAGCAACCGTTCCCATATGACCTGGAAGAAAATCAGATTGACGTTCACAGCGTTTCGGCACGAAAGCCCTTGTTCATGGACGAAAGCGCCCACAACTGGAAAATAGTTCGACTCGGAAGAAAATTAGGCTGGACGGGGGTTGCGCTGAAAACCTGCAAGACCCAAACCGGTGCATTGTTGAGCTTGTGCTGGGCCAAGGCGCACGGAATGACCCTGATGGTGCAGGACTTGACCAACCCGATGCTGGCACAGATTCCTCATGTTCGTTTAGCAGCGCATGCGGGAACTATCATGGGTGTCGAGACCAATGCGATGCAATTCTATCCGGCAGCTTCGGCGCCGGAGGAGGTGGTACATCCGGGGCTCTATCGACGGCGGAACGGTCAGGTTGACTTATCGACAATAAGCGGGCCGGGTTTTGGGTACAGGCTGAATGAAATTAAAAGAGATTTGCCACAACCAGCGGCAAGCTTTGAAAAGTAAAGTGTGACTTTTTTTATCATTAAATTTGGAGTAAACTGAAAATGGCAAAATTAAGTGCATTCGCGGATGAAGTAACCAACAGCTTTTTAGAACAGGTCAAATACCTGGCCGGAGAACATGTAGGTTATATCGAACCTCGTTTTATCGACAAGAAAAATATAATGAACCTGACAAAAAACGAGCTGGATGAAGTAAAAAAGATGATAAAGGACCACGGCCTGAAAGTTAGCGCCATTGGCTCACCAATCGGCAAGGTCAAACTCGATGAGCCTTTCGAGCCGCACCTGGATAAATTCAAACATGCCGTCGATTTGGCCATGTTCCTTGAAACTCCATTCATACGGATGTTCAGCTATTATGCCCCGGAAGGCAAGGACATAGACGATTATCGCGAGCAGGTTATGGAACGGATGGCAGCCAAGATCGAGGTGCTGAGTAATGTCAACGTTACGATGGTGCATGAAAATGAAGCCAATATTTACGGCCATACCGCGGAAAACTGTGTTGATATTGTAAAGACCATCGATTCACCGAAACTTCGGCTGGTATATGACCCGGCCAATTTCGTCTGGGGAGAAAAGAAACTGGATAATGTCGAAAGCTGCTGGCCAATTATGAAGCCTTATGTTGTCCATATTCACATTAAAGACTGGAAGCTGGGCTCAAAAGACGTGGGCAGCATACCGGGCGAAGGCGACGGACAAATCAAAGAGCTGCTTGCTGAACTTGCTGCTATGAACTACGATGACTGCCTCACGATGGAGCCGCACCTGCAATCCGGCGGTCAGTTCGGAGGCTCGACAGGGCCGGAGCTTTTTTCAAGGGCCATCGCCGCCGTAAGAGAGCTTTCGGCCGAAGTCGGACTGGCTTGTGATTAATTTTAGACGGAAAGGAACACACATATGAAAACCTGGAATTTTGGAATAGTCGGCGCCGGATTAATCGCTGATTTTCATGCAAGGGCCATTGGCGACATTCCCAACGCAAAGCTAACCGGCTGTTGTGACAAGATACCTGAAAGAGCCAAAAACCTTGCAGACAAATTCAACGTTCAGGCCTTTGACGGTTACGAAGATATGCTCAAGAGCGAACAGATAGATATCGTTACAATCGCCACACCGAGCGGATTTCATATGGAGCCGACCGTTGCCGCAGCCGAAGGCGGAAAACACGTAATATGTGAAAAGCCTATGGACATTACATTGGAACGAATTGACGCCATGGTAGAGGCCCACGAAAAAAGCGGTACACGTTTGGGCGGCATATTTCCATATCGATTTAACGATATGATGGTACCTCTCAGGGAAGCGATAAACTCCGGACGCTTCGGTGTGATTACTTATGCCGGCATATACGTTCCCTGGTGGCGCACCGACGAGTATTACAAAGACTCATGGCACGGCACATGGAAACTTGACGGCGGCGGAGCGCTGATGAACCAGTCCATCCATATGGTTGATA
>CAZZAX010000197.1:0-10058 GCA_964653075.1 uncultured Pirellulales bacterium | reverse complement strand
GCCATTTACGGGAGTAATTCATGGTATCCCAATTCGTTGTTTTTTCCCCGGCAGATCCCGGAAACGAATCGCCTGATCGGCATCCTCTCCGGCTACCATGGACCTCACCGCATGGGGCAACTGGTAATCATCGATCCGAGAAAAGGCTGGCAGGAGGATTTGGGGATCGTACAACGAATCACGGGACGCGGCGAGCCGATCAAGCCGATGATTCGCGACAACCTGGTTGGCGGGAATTGGCCTATGTTCCTGCATCCATATCCACTAAGTGACAAATACTTCCTTGTGAGTTGCTGGATGAGCGCTAAATCTTCGTGGGGCATCTATTTGGCAGATGTATTCGACAATCTCGTACTCGTGTATGAGGAACCGGGCTACGCACTGTTGGAGCCAACTCCTGTTATGCCGCAGAAGCAGCCTATGGTGATCCCCGATCAAATCGACATAACCAAAAATGATGCAACCGTTTATATCAGTGACGTTTATGCAGGGCAGGGATTGAAAGGTGTGCCGCGCGGGACTATCAAGCAATTACGGCTTGTCGGTTATAATTTCGGTTATCGCGGTCTGGCCGGCTCGGATAAGATCGGTTACGGCGGGCCCTGGGAGGTAATGCAAATTATCGGAACCGTGCCTGTTGAACAAGATGGATCGGCAAGCTTTCAAGTTCCCGCAAACACGCCCATTTCCCTGCAGGTACTGGACAAAGAAGGCAAAGCGGTACAGCTCATGCGAAGCTGGTTTACTGCTATGCCGGGTGAGAGGATATCGTGCATTGGCTGCCATGAGACTCCGATGGATGTTCCAGATAATACTCAAAATATCGCTGCTAACGGTCCACCTCGGGGAGTATCGCCATGGTATGGTCCTGCTCGCGGGTTTGACTTCGAGCGAGAGGTCCAACCGATACTTAACAAATACTGTGTGTCATGTCACAATGGTTCAACAGTCGGTGTTGCAGACCTTCGATCAGAGTTAGACGGCGGCAAGGCTGAGCCTAAACCTATAGGCTATATTGCACGTCTCCATCCTGATATGCTTGAGGCAACCAATGGTAAACTAAAATACAGTCCGGCTTATGATGTGCTGATTCATTACATCCGTCGAGTGGGCATCGAGGATGATGTTAGCCTTCTGACTCCTGGTGAATATCACGCCGATACAAGTGAGCTTATCCAGATGCTCGAAAAAGGCCATCACGGCATTGAACTGGATGAAGAAGCCTGGAGTCGCCTGGTCACATGGATCGACCTTAATGGTCCCTGCCACGGGACCTGGGGCGATGTCTTTCCCATTCCGGATGGCGCATATGATCGACGGATGGAACTTCGAAAACTATACGGTGGGCCGATGGACGATCCTGAGAAAATTTTTGCGACCTCATCGAGACAGGCTGGCTCTGTTTTTGCAAGTGTGATATCACGGTCGGAGACTCATGAGGCAAAAGGAAGGCCTCTTTCTTTAAAAGACGAATGTAAGCAGCAGAATTTTTACACGCCTGCAAGACGCCAGATCGATCTTGGAGGCGTAAAGTTGTCGCTTGTACGTGTGCCGGAAGGTCAGTTTGTCATGGGTGACGTCAATGGCCAGGCTGATGAGTTTCCGCAAAGAGTTATCACGATGGACAAACCTATCTGGATAAGCGAATGCGAAGTAACTAATGCCCAGTTTCGACGATTCGATCCGTCACATGACAGCGGATACTATACAAAACGTCGCGATCGCGCCGATGGAAAGGGGCTTTCGCTCAATGGTGATGAGCAGCCAGTAGTAAGGGTTTCGTGGGAGGAGGCGATGGATTTCTGTCATTGGCTTTCGAAGCGTAGCGGATTAACAGTGACACTTCCAACCGAGCAGCAGTGGGAATATAGCTGCCGGGCGGGAAGTACAACACCACTGAATTACGGGATGGTTGATGAAGATTTTTCTGCATGGGCTAATATGGCAGATATCAGCTTCAGCACAGGTCTGGAGATAAACAATGGACGAATGATGCCCGAAGGTGGAGTCACCCAGTCAACCGGAGGTGTTCCTCATCTTGTTTTGGAAGGTTCAAAGCTGGCGGACATACGATTCGATGACCACTATCGCGTTACCGCGAATGTAGGTTCCTATCGGGCAAATGTATGGGGGCTGCACGACATGCACGGCAATGTCGCCGAGTGGACGCTAAGCGAATACGATAGTGAACGAAAAGTAGTTCGTGGCGGCTCGTTTTTCGATAGGCCTGCAAGAAGCCGCAGCAGTTTTCGATTGGGGTATCCATTTTGGCAGCGGGTATTTAACGTCGGCTTTAGGATAGTAGTAATTAATGAGAATATCGCAACTAATGATACAAAAGGAGATAAGAATTGAAGCAGATAAAACAATTTGCCCGAGAGCAAACGAAACTAACCCGACGATACTTTTTACAGGCCGGTGCTGCTTCGGTGGCTGCTTTGTATTCTTCGCTCTTATTGGCTGAGGCTTACCCCAGCGAGGAACACCGCATCCTCACCGAGGCGATTGCCGAAGAACCTAAACCGAATCTGATCTTTATCTTGGTCGATGACCAGGGTTACTACGATCTTGGTTGTTATGGCGCCAAAGAGTTCGATACCCCTCGAATTGATCGAATGGCCCAAGAGGGCATATTGTTCACCGATTATTATGCGGCCGCTCCGATCTGCAGTCCATCGCGTGCGGGCATTTTGACCGGTTGCTATCCTCGCAGAATCGGATTGGCGACCTGGGTACAGCGGGCGGACTCGCGTAAAGGTATTCATCCCGACGAATTGACCTTAGCTGAGCTGCTCAAATCGTCAGGCTATGCAACAGCATGTATAGGCAAGTGGCATCTGGGATTTCTGCCCCCATTCCTGCCGAGGCAGCAGGGATTCGATCATTACTTTGGATTGCTCCATAACCTCGATCCCGTTGAGGTTGTCTATCTCGAGAATGAAGGCGGCGTACCATTGATGCGTAATGAAAAAATATTGAAGCGGCCGGCCGATCCTGCGGAATTGACCGAGGCTTATACCGATGAGGCGATTGGCTTTATTCAGAAAAATAAAGATCATCCCTTCTTTTTGTACCTGCCTCACACAATGGCGCATAATCCGTTGGGTGTAACAGATGATTTTAAAGGAAAATCACGTTTTGGTCTCTACGGCGATGTTATTCAGTGCCTGGACCATCATGTCGGTCGATTGTTCGACACGTTGGAAGATCTGGGCATCGATGATCGGACATTGGTTATCTACACCTCTGACAATGGTCGCGGCCCGGGACGAACAGCAGACCAGCCTATACGCGGCAATAAGCTTACAACATTAGAGGGTGGTATTCGAGTCCCTTGTATCGCATGGGGACCGGGCCTTGGAGTTAAGGCAGGCCAAATATCCTCGCAGCTCATTCATGCAATGGACTGGTATCCCACATTCGCGACTTTTGCAGGCCTGAAGATTCCCGCCGGCCGGGTCATTGATGGACGTGACATCACCCCTTTGCTTAGAGGAAGATGCAGGACGGTTCCTCCGGCGAAAGCTATGATGTCACTAAATGCTTCGGTCCCTTTGCGTCGCCCGTGGAATCCACCGGGCGAATGGGAACCAATAGTCTCGCAGGAAGAATACCACCAGGCATTTTTCTATCATGGCAGCCTCGGTTCGCTTGCTGCTGTTCGATGGCAGAATTGGAAATTACAACTAAATCCCAACTTTCAGCTTTTTGACTTGGAAAAGGATCCCGGCGAAACCAAGCCGGTTCGTAATCCCAGGTTGAACAAAAAGCTCAGCGGAATGGCCATCCTTTTTCAGGAAGAAATGCGTACTGGAACTCGCCCGGCAGGTGAGTTGCCACTGGCGAAGTAGAGATTAAGGAATATTTCACCGTTTACTTAATCCGATAAGAGTAAAAAAATCTTTGTTTTTTATACAAATATTTGGGATTTAGTTCTTCCATCAACCATCAAATTTGATATTTGTGGTAACAAAATGGTATCATAATGTCACCTGAAAATCAGGGTGTTTTTCAGCTTCTGAAAAAAGGAACTCAACCGGCAATTACAAGAGAAGATTAGAACACTGATGGATCGGTTGTTATGCACCAAATCAAGCACCATTTATCCTTGACGGGAGAGTGGGTGTTTTGGTATAAATAGTATTGTTTTCGACCCGTAAATTTCGGCATCTACAGCTTTGAGTTCTTCTGGCGGGCGCAATTCCTGTATTTTTGAGAATAGAGGAGGAGTAATTATGCAGGGCACAGAGTTTGTCGTAAAGGCGACTGTTTGCTTCGCGATAGGAGGTGTTAACATTTCAACGATAAATTTATTTCTTGCTTCTGTGGTAATGAGTCTTTTAGTGTGGTCAAAGCATGGTTATTTTAACTCTTTTTAAAGGAGGGCTATTATGTGTAGGAAATTGATTTATTTTGTTTCTTTTGTTTTAGTTCTGGGCCTGCTTCTTACGAACGTAGCAAAGAGTGATGACCCTGGCTGGCCGGTCAACTGCGTCAGGCTGTCTCCAGGTCAAACAATTACGCTCGACGGCGTGGTTACACCACAAGAATATGACGGTGCCCAGGCCTTCATAATAAATGATCAGACCGTTAATGCGCCAGATCTCTATCTGCCATATGTGCATGTCGCCAAGTCTGCCGCAGACGATGACCCCAGCGACGAGGACTTCAGTGTCACGTACTACTTCATGTGGGATGATGAGTTCCTGTATGTGGCAGCTACTGCTACCGACGATAACACTCAGCAATATGGTACTACACCGAACCAGATGGACTGTTTGCAGTTCTGTCTGGCAGCCTCACCACAGGAAACAGTTCAGAGCCAGATATACATTCCCACAGTCGCCCCGGCCGACCAAAATGGCAATATTCTTGCCAAGACCGATTTCGGTGGTTTCATGCTCGCGCAGGTAGCCGAGCAATCGGAAATTGTCGGTGGAGTCAATCCGGACACTCTGGACTGGGTCATCGAGATGGCCATTCCCTGGGTTAACATGATCGGCGACTTTAATGCGGACCTGGCCAAAGGGGATAGTGATGGCAACGGCAGGAATGTATTTCCACCGCTGTTCGGTGATGTGGTCGGTTTTGTGGCCTTTGGAATTGATGTTGATTCAGACACAGCATATTCCTTCTTCTATTGCACTCACGACAGCTTCCCCTGGGAGGGAGCAGGCTTGGGCGAGCTTCGCTTTGTGGAACCTATCGGTGGTTTGGGTTCGGCCTTGAGGCCCAGCCCACTTGATGGAGTCCTCCTTGAAGATACGTGGGTGAACTTGAGTTGGCGGCCGGGAGATTTTGCCATCTCGCACGATGTTTATATCGGCGATGATTTTGATGATGTGAACAACGGAGCCGAAGGCACATTCGTCGGTAACCAGGCAGGAACATTTATTGTTGTCGGCTTTCCCGGATTTCCTTATCCGGATGGTCTTGTTCCGGGCACAACTTACTATTGGCGAATTGATGAAGTCAATGACACTGACCCGAACAGTCCATGGAAAGGCGATGTCTGGAGCTTTAGTAGTCCTCCCAAGACTGCATACTTTCCCGATCCTGCCGATGGTGCCGAGTCTATAGATGTGGACGGACAACTTAGCTGGACGCCAGGTTATGGAGCGAAACTGCACACGGTTTACTTCGGCGAAACTTTTGACGAAGTGGACAATGCAACAGGCGGTTCGCCTCAGGGAACTTTAACCTATACTCCCGGCACACTTAAAATGGCCAAGACTTACTATTGGCGAGTCGATGAGTTCGATGTTGTTGAAACGCACAAAGGCGATGTCTGGAGCTTTACCACTGAAGGTGCCGTAGGAAGCCCGAATCCGGAAAATGGGGCTGAGGACATTTCGCAGACACCGACTCTTACCTGGGTACCGGGAGTTTTTGCCGATAGATATGAGGTCTATTTCGGCGCCGATGCGGCCGCTCTGGAGCTTAAAGGCAGCGGAAACCTTGGCTCCGAGGACCATGAACCCGGACTACTCGAGTGGAACACCACCTACTATTGGCGTATTGATGAAGCCAATAGCGCCAATACCGACAGCCCGTGGACAGGCCCTCTCTGGAGCTTTACGACAGCCAACTTCCTTATTATCGACGATATTGAGAGTTACAATGATATTGATGAAGGTGAACCCGGCAGTAACAGGATTTATAACGCTTGGTTGGACGGTTTCGACGATCCGACAAATGGTTCTCAGGTTGGTCATTTAGATCCTCCATTTTACGAAGAGACTATCGTTCACAGCGGTAATAAGTCGATGCCGCTTACTTATGACAACGCTGTAGGTAAATCAGAGGCAACCTTGACCTTGACTTCCAATCGTGACTGGACAGTGAACGGTGTCGATACACTGACAATCTGGTTCAGAGGAGCTTCGGGCAACGCTGCTGAGCAAATGTATGTTACTCTCAACGGCAGCGCAAGGGTCGATCATGATGATCCTGATGCGGCTATATCAACAAGTTGGAAGGAATGGAATATCGACTTGCAGGCGTTCGCTGACCAAGGTGTAAACTTTGCCAACGTCAATTCTATCACTCTTGGTCTTAGCTCGGTTACCGGCGGTACAGGTATGATGTACTTCGATGATATTCGTCTGTATCCGCCTGCACAGTAAGCAGGATTTAGCTATTAAGTAAATTTGTAGTTAACGCAAATGATTTGTAAACTTGGGGCCTATACCGACTTGGTATGGGCCTCTTGATTTTTCAATAATACCGCCAGAGGAGTGATATCATTGATACATTTCTTCGTCACCATAATCCGATATACCAGTCACACTGCTACGATACCCTTCAGGCATTATAGTGAATACTGCGGAATCTTCATCGTTTCACCATCCTTCATCGAGGAAAGGTGCGCATAATAACCGGGAACTGTCATATTCAGCGCATCGATGACATCAACCTTCGGTTTGCGACCACGCAGGATGGCGTCGATGAAGTCGTCACCGAGGTAGCCATGAGAGCCGCCATGTCCTCCTGGGGAAACGCCCGGTGGCAAAGCGTACTTCTTAGTCTGCAAGCCGCCCTTGATAGCCTCGTGGTAGCGCTTGCTGCCAATCCTGTCACCGACAAACGTTTTGTTGAATCCGCCATATTCGCCCCTAATGCGTCCTGCTTCGAGATACTCACCTTGCGAACCGCATACCATCATCCGGGAAAGCCCTCTTTCTGAGGTCCGGAACAAGCCGACTTCTGACTTGAATATGTTCCCGATCGCGTTGGGAATACGCTTGTCTTTGTCAAACAGTGGAGTGCCCTGGCAGGAAACATCAAGCAGGGATTTATGTGTAACGCCGACATAGTAAGCCGTTGAATGCGTCGGATACCACATCGGACATCCCTTCTTTCGCCAATCCTTGTAAGAGCCCAGCGAAGGTGCCCCCAGAGAATGAGGATGACAATATTCCCCCTCGGAATAGACAATACGGCCAAAAACTCCGGCGGCAAAAAGCTTTTCCATTGCGAAGAGATCATCATGAAAACACGATGTTTCGAACATTGCGTAAACCAGTCCCTTGTTCTTCCTGCAGCATTCGAGGAGCCTTTCGGCGTCCTCGATATCTCCACGGAATGCGGGAACTGCAGTAGCAACATGCTTGCCATGCTCCATACAAAGGATAGCGTGCTTGGCGTGGGCTGGGGCATCCGTGGCACAATAGATGGCTTCGATTGAATCGTCCTTGACCATCTCCTCCAGTGATGGATACGTCTTCGCACATTTCGCCTTTCGAGCCATATCGGCACAGCGGTCCGGGAACAAATCACTTACCGCAACCAGTTCGACGTTAGGATGATGCTGGAGTCCAAATTGCAGACCGAATTGGCAAACACCATGGCCGACAATCCCGACCCGAACCTTGCGGTCGCTAAAGGGCTTCCAGACTTTTGCTGCATCATAGTCGGTTTTGGTCTGGTCAAAACCGGGAATAACTTCGGCGGACTGAGCGAAACGTAGCATGGAACTTCCTGTTGCAGCGGCGGAAACGGTCAAAAACGATCTACGAGAAATTTTCGACATGGCAGCATACTCCTTAGTGGTTATAAGAACTTGCTTTTTCTGACATTTCATAACTGAACATCATTCTCTTACGTCGTAGGAGGATTCTATATCAGGCACTCAGCAGTAGTCAACGGTATATTTTTGCAAATTTTTTCGAACTGGATTTCTTTCATATCCTTTTCCTCCGAACGCACGTGGTCAGGAGCGGCCCGATAGCCGACACAAATGCTCTATTGGACTGAACCGCTTACGACTTCTCGACGAATTCTGCGACCGGACCTTCGTTCAGGAAATAGAACTCCGAAAAAAACATCAGAATGTAGTCACTGGCAACTGCCATAGCCACCCTTTTGCCGATAGCCTTCAAGTTTTCCATTGTATTCCTCCACTATCCAAAGAGTCTGCCGCTCTCATTCATATCCGAATAGGCCCTATTAAACCCTTTAGTTTGAAGTATTAGCTTCAATTAAAAGTAGTGCATCCTCCCATCCTTTAGGTATTGAGAATGCTTTTGTGTTGGTATTATTAAAGTTACCTATCTCATTTTTTACGCCCTTTTGGGGATCAACCCATGTGACAGTGTATAAGGAATGCGGAGTGATTTTACTCATATCAATTGTTACAGAGATAGCACTCGAGAAATAGACAATAATCTTATCGTTAGCTGAGGAGCGCATGGCAACATTCAGTGTGTCACCGCTGCCTGCACCTTTAACAATGATGGATTGATCTGGGACAAATTTCCACCATTCCAATGATTCGAAAAAGGTCTTGCTTACGGTAAGATTGTTTGCGCCCGTAGAGCTCAGTGCCTTCTTCCAATCTTGCGAAACGTAGAATGGAGTGGTGCCAAAATTCCAGACATTAGAATTGCCGTACGTGTGGAAGCCTCCCGCGAATATGGCCCAGTATGCTTGTTTCCGGATTACAAGCGGGGTAATGGGTTTCGTCGGATATTCCGGACCGTCCTCATAGGCGCCTTCGCCATGGAGAATTGGTTTTACAGGCTTAAGATTGTAGTCCGATGTGACGGCATCGTATATTTTGGTAAATGAGGCCCATGTCTGCAGCATGTGAAAATCCAGCCAGGGTGCGCCCTGAAAGTACTCTGAGGACGAACGGCCGCCACGGACATGATAGGTCATGAAGGTTTTGCTATAATCTTCCGAGCCGACCACTCCTTCGGTTACACCTTTGGCGAGGAGATTCCACACTGATTTACGTATATCGTTATCTGCCAGGACATCTCCTCCCATACACCAAATTATATTCGAATGATCCTTGAGTCGTTTGCCAATGAATTTCCCGTAATCATAGGCGTTTGTAGGCGTCAGAAAGTTGTAGCCTTCTCCCTCTACAACACCAAAAATTGGCAAAAGGTTGATATACAGCCCATTCGCCGCTGCTGTATTAATAACATATTCGACGTGATCCCAGTAATCATACTCCGTGGAATCATCGGGACTATTACCCGGAGTGATATCGGGCTGTCGGGGATCATTCTTGATAAAGGGCTTGTCCCCGTAAACATTCGATAAGGGGGGTAGGACAAAAGGATTGACGTTATAAACAGCCGCATGTATGACTGAAAAACCTTGTTTAGCGCGAGTTTCAAAGTAAAATTCTACGTCTTCCCGATTAAGTTTTTGAAAAAGTGCCCATCCCGTATCTCCCAGCCAGTAAAAGGGTGAACCATCCGGATTTTTTAGATAGTGTCCATTCTCACTTACCGTGAGTTGCGCTTGCACGATAACTGAGGTCATGAAGAAAAAGCCTATTGCGAAATTCGAAAATCTCTTTAAGGCATTCATAATCCGGGATTTCCCTATACACTGTACTGAACCACTCCTGCACACCTGCGGTCTCATAATATCAAAATCTCATTGAGATAGCAAGAAGCCCGCCTTTCCATACTATTGTGGCACACCGCGACTGTTGACAGCTGCAATAGAAGTGATCCATTAGGACCTCTCATACCGAAGCTCGATAGAGCCATTTGCGTTGTTCGAAAGTGCTTGTGGTTTAAGGTATTTACAAAAAGTGC
>CAZZAX010000196.1:0-10080 GCA_964653075.1 uncultured Pirellulales bacterium | reverse complement strand
GTTCGCCGCTGTCAAAGAACTCTAACCGCAGCGAATGGATGCCCTTTTCGAGGTACATCGGCAGCGAGGCATACTTGGTAGTGACCCAGGCCACCCACATGTCAATGACCAGCTTGTCGTCGATCCACAACCGGGTGCCATCCTGACTGTTGACACTGAACGTAAACGTGTCGGGGACGACAATTTCGAGGTCCGCCGTCCAGCGGGCCGACCACCCATCGGCGTTGATCGGCTCACCGGGGCTATCGGCACCCCAATCGAAGTTGACGTTCGGGTCGATGCGCTTCAGGACCGGCATTCCGCTCAAGTCTGTGTTGTTGAAGTACTCGCCCTTGATGCCGCCACTGCCATCGGTGGTTGTGAAGCTCCAGACATCGCCTTTATGCGTGGTGAGGACATCGAACTCATCGACACGCCAGAAGTAAGTCTTGTCCAACTCAAGGGGGCCAAAAAAAGGACGATAAGTTGTGGTTGTCTGTTGGATTCCTCCAGTGGCATTGTTCACATCGTCAAAATTGTCGCCGAAGTACACAGTATGTAATCTCGCACCCCAACCCGGGCTCCAGCTAAATTCCGCATTCGTGTCTACAAATATGGCGCCATCACCCGGATTGGGCTTCCAGGCAATCTTGGGGGGAACCGTAAATCTCCAGACAGGACCTTTGTGTATCGTAGTGCCATCGGCCTCAATCTCATCAATGCGCCAGTAGTATGTCGCCCCCGGAACAAGACCGTCCGGGACTGCAAAACCGGGAAAGCCGACGATAAAAAATGGGGAGGTCTGGTTGCCATAGAACGTGCCTTCTGCACGGGCATCCACATCGTTAAAATTCTCGCCGAAGTACACATCGTGAGAAGCTGCAGTTTCTCCCGGAGTCCAGGCAAGGTTCGCCCAGGTATCCTGGTGTACAGCACGATCAGCCGGGGCTGGGTCAGAGGCCTTGAAAACGGGCGTGAGCAGCTCCACCTCGGCAATCTGCATGAGGCCGTCGTTGGCTGGGTCGCGAACCGTTGGGAACATCACTTGATAGTGCTTGTACGCGATGTCATTTTCGAACCGGATCGGCGTTGTGGTCTTCGTACGCCGCGGCCAAGCCGCAGTGCCGGCGAAGTCCTCAATGGGGCCTGCGGCGATCAACGTGTACGGCCCGTCGATGCTAACGTTGGAACCGGACAGTTCGTACTCGACGGGGTCGCGTCCGTCCCAGTCATTGGCCGTGGTGAAAGTAACCCCTGTCACCACAGTCGCACCTACCACAGGCGTGACTCGGATACCCGTGGCCTGTGTCCCACCTTTGTAGTGCAGATACTTCGTCATCACCTGGTCATCGACGGCAAAGGGCGGTAGTTCGTTGGGCGGCCAGTCGCCGTCGTCAGGGACTGCCACCACGGTATCCAGCGGGCTGGTGATATCGCGCCCCGCCTTAGCCGCACCGCTAAAGACCAACACAGACGCGATAACAATTAAAATTGATACATTTTTCCACATAACATTCTTCCTTCAAAAGTTAGAATAACAAATAGCTGTGTTTTGGCCACACCCCAAAACACCCTTCATCTCCGACAAGCACTAATAATTTTAGTTTTGGTTGTTTTTAGCTTTTAACGTGTGCTTGTCACAAACAGCTTCGCCTGTAAAATCCCCGCTCTTGCTTTGGCAAGAAAGCAATGGAGTACAGGCAACTTCAAAATAATGAGACCGATAACAATTTTTACGCCCCATAGATTTAACCTATCTGGGGCCCTGAAGATTATTTACGGCCTGTCGCCACCTCCTTCCTTCAAATGACAAATATTTGCCATCTGCTGAGATGTAAAAACACTATCCCCGAATCGTACGACTTCAGCTTCTCATAACTTCTATTTGTTGGTCTGTGTGGCCCGAAAAATGCCGCAGAAGACCCACCCGTAAGAAAGCAAAATGCTCTCAAACAGTGGCCTTTAAGGGCACAAGTCTCACTGAATTCTATATATAACAAATTATCCGCCTTACAGTCAAGTAAAAATAATGTCATTTTTCAAAGAAATTACACTTGACATCCCGATAAGAATATGAGAAAAAGAGATTAAGGCGTAGATAGTTCCCTCTGAGAGAAGCAGCGGCAGAGGACAGCCCTGCTATGAATTAGGCGGAAATTATGGAATAAGACCCTCAGAGGCGCCGGAAGTCTTTTTAAGGATAATATTATTGAAAACCGGGCCTTGCTTTCACGCATCCACGTACATCCCATGGGTGCACGCTTCACCGAGCATAAGCAAGGCCCTTTTTATCGACAAGCGAATATTTATAAGGTAAACATAGATACGAATACACACTTCACCATGAGTTTTATATAGCAAATTACATTTCATTTCAAGAAATATTTCATTTTTTTAAGAGTATTATTTCCCACTATTGGGAAGTGGCTTATAGCCCCCCAAATATGTTATTTGCACTTGAAACCGGCATAAATGGGTTACCTCAGGGGTAAAAAACTCAACAAAATCCATTTTTAGCTTCTGCCTTTCCTAAATAGTCGTCGTTGCAACCACTCCAGCCCACCATTTGATGCTGAATTAAGAAAAAGATTGACACCCAATAACGGGCGGAGTAAATACCGTTTAGCTGTTGGGATTTTTAAGTCACCGACCGCCCCAATTTTAGACCGCTGTTTACGGCAAATGCTCTATCGACGAAAGGATGAACTTTATGTGGCAGCTAATCCTGCTTCTGCTTGCTGTTGTTTTCATAATTATTGCTACCACCAAGCTGAACCTGCACCCTTTTCTTGCGCTTTTAATCGCCGCATTCGGATACGGTATCTTATGCGGAAAAATGTCACTTGAGCAAGTAGTCGAGGCGGTAAATGCGGGCTTCGGCGGCACTATCGGCTATATCGGCATCGTTATCTTAGCTGGAGCGGTCATCGGGACATTTCTGGAAAAATCCGGCGGCGCGTACAAACTGGCCGAGAGCACGCTCAAACTGGTCGGAAGCAAGAATGTACCTCTGGCTATGAGTTTAATCGGGTATATTGTCAGCATCCCGGTGTTTTGTGATTCGGCCTTTGTCATCCTGTGTCCACTGGCCAAAGCGCTGTCGGGCAAAGTAAAGATATCATTAGCGGCAAGTGCAATAGCGCTTAGTCTTGGTCTCTACGCCACCCACACAATGGTCCCGCCGACGCCCGGGCCTGTCGCGGCGGCGGGTCTGCTGGGGGCCGACCTTGGCCTGGTAATCCTGTGGGGAGCGGCGGTAAGCATTGTCGCTCTCGCGGCCGGCTGGCTGTTCGCTATAAAGTATGCAGCCAAGATATACATCAGCCCCGAGGCGGAATCGCCGGAACCGGATACGCAGCCCCGTCAGGTGTCCTCCGCCAGTCCACTAAGGGACGCCTTACGGCGGAGTCCCAAGGACTGCGGAGAACTCAGAACCGAAGCGCCTTCAGCTCTGAGGTCGGTTGTTCCAATCTTTCTGCCAATAGTTTTAATTTTAGCCAGGTCAGTCGGTGATTTCCCAAGCCATCCATTCGGCCAGGGTAATGCGGCGGCATTTATAAGTTTTGCCGGTCAGCCGGTAGTGGCGCTTCTCGTGGGCGTTTTCTTTGCTCTGCTGCTGCCGAAAAAACTTACCACCGAAATGCTTTCGGCATCCGGCTGGGTCGGCCAGGCGGTCGTCGCCGCGGCAACCATCATTATCATAACCGGCTGCGGCGGCGCCTTCGGAAAGGTGCTGCAGAACTCAGGAATCTCCGATGTTGTGGAAGAATATCTGGGCCAAAGCGCAGGTTTAAGTATCTGGCTGCCTTTTATCATCGCCGCGGCACTCAAAACGGCACAGGGCTCGTCAACGGTAGCCATCATTACTACAGCGAGTATAATTGCGCCGCTTTTAGGGACGCTCGGCCTCGAAACGCCGACAGCAAAAGCGCTTGTTGTAGTGGCCATCGGCGCCGGCTCTATGGTGGTCAGCCATGCAAACGACAGTTATTTCTGGGTAGTTACGGGTCTGTCTAAAATGAGTGTCAAACAGGGCTATAAACTTCAAACAATCGGGACGCTCATAGAAGGCGGCACCGCAGCCGTTACGTTGTGGATTATCAGCCTGGTTGTTCTCTAATGAACAGATAACTCTCGATGGGACTTTAGTTTTATGAAAGTCGTTATTGCAACAGACTCGTTCAAAGGTACTCTCAAAGCTTACGAGGCATGTGAAATAATCGCAAAGGCCATCGCTGAAATCACGCCCGATGCTCTGCTTGTCATAAAACCAATGGCCGATGGCGGCGAGGGCACCGCAGGGGCAATGATTAAAGCAGCCAAAGGCCGATGGATTCCGCAAACGGTAATGGGCCCCCTGCCGGACATGCAGGTCGAAGCGGGATTTGCCTGGTTCGGCGACAAAACAGCTCTTGTCGAGATGGCCTCTGCCAGCGGGCTTGAACTGCTTTGTAGCCGGCAGATGAACCCGCTCAAGACAACCACCTACGGAACAGGTGAGCTTATAAAGGCCGCTCTCGAATATGGCGCCCGGAAAATCCTGCTGGCGGTAGGCGGCAGCGCTACCGTTGACGGCGGCCTCGGAGCAGCCATGGCTTTAGGCTGGAAGTTCCTCGATAGCCAGGACAATCCAATCCCCCTTGGGGGTGCGGCCCTTGAGAAAATCACAAAAATAGTCAGTCCTGAAAAACTCGACCTTGTCCCGTTGGAAGTCCTCTGTGACGTTGACAATCCGCTATGCGGCGAGCAAGGCGCAGCTAAAGTTTACGGCCCTCAAAAAGGCGCGACAGAGAAAATGGTAGAGCAACTGGAAAAGGGCCTTGCTCACCTGTCCGACCTTGTCGGCAAACAACTCTATCGTGAAATCAATGTCCCCGGCGCAGGCGCCGCCGGCGGACTGGCCGGCGGAGCTATAGCTTTTATGAATGCCGATGTCGTATCCGGCATAGAAACGATAATGTCCCACAGCAACATCCTCGCCGAGCTCGAATCCGCCGACTGGGTCATTACCGGCGAAGGCTCTTTCGACAGGCAATCGCTCTACGGAAAAGTCGTATCCGGAATCTTAAAAACAGCCTCGCAGTCACACACCCGTGTTGCCGTACTCGCAGGTCAGGTTAATATACCGCAGCAGGAGTATGAAAAAATCGGAATAGCCGCTGCCATATCCTGTAAGGATGAAAATATGTCGCTCGATTATGCACTCGAAAACAGCCGCGGGCTGCTCTACTCGGCCGCACGGCGTTTCGCAATGCAATACCTGTCCGATTGCCGCTGAAAGCATACAATAGAACCTGTGAAAAATGCAATTAAGTTTGATTTTTACATGTCCGAAATTTAAGATATGGTATCTGCACAACTTAAGCAAACCAGCCCGGATTTTGGCTGAGCCGATCGATACTTGTGAAAAATGAGAAAAATAATGCGCAAGCCGGCCGTATATCTTATTATTGGTATCAGCATAGTGGCTGTTGTCATAATCTTACTAATTGCTCTCTACATGCCCGGGCCTCGAATAGAGGATATTTTAGCATGTTATCAGGACAATGCCGAATATAACAGCCTGACGATTCGCTATCCACTTAACGAGACTCTTTTTCCGCCTGAAATCGTGCCCCCTACATTTCACTGGGAAGACGGCAGCTCCAAATCCAACAGATGGGTTTTGACAATTAAGTTCCAGGACAACGAGGATCGCATAAATACAATCGTCCACGAAACTCAGTGGACACCCGAACCGGACCAGTGGGAGCTTATAAAGAAGCGCTCGCTGGAAAAACAGGCAATGGTTACCATTCTGGGAGTCAATCGCCGGAGCCGGTGGAAAATCCTTTCTGCAGGTCAAATCTCGATCAAAACATCCGAAGACCCGGTCGGGGCACCATTGTTTTACCGGGAAGTGAACCTGCCCTTTATCGATGCCGTCAAGGACCCCACGCATATCCGCTGGCGCTTCGGTGATATTTCTTCGCCACAGCAGCCCCCGATTGTTCTGGAGAAGCTGCCGGTCTGCGGGAACTGTCACTCGTTTTCAGTCAACGGCGAGACCCTCGCGATGGACGTGGATTATGCCAACAATAAGGGATCATACGTTATTACACAAGTCGCCGAACAGATGCTTCTTGCCCCCGGTGACATCATAACATGGAGTGATTACAGGAGGGAAGACGGCCAGCAGACATTCGGCCTGCTTTCACAGATATCCCCGGACGGCAGGTTCGTAGTGAGCACGGTCAAGGACGAGTCTGTCTTTGTTCCGAAGCCGGAACTGGCCTTCTCACAATTGTTTTTCCCCATCAAGGGCATACTGGTTTTTTATGACAGGCACACGGGCACATTCACGGCATTGCCGGGAGCGGATGACCCACAATACGTTCAAAGTAATCCGACCTGGAGCCCGGACGGCAAATATATTGTTTTTGCAAGAACCGAAGCATACAAGCTCAAGAACGTCAGCGACCGGCGAAAGGTGCTTCTTAGCCCGGAACAATGCGAGGAATTCCTTAAAGAGGGAAAGCAATTTTTGTTCGATTTGTACAGGATACCGTTTAACGACGGAAAAGGCGGCAAACCAGAGCCGATCGAAGGGGCATCCAACAACGGCAGGAGCAACTATTTTGCGAAATACTCACCCGACGGCAAATGGATTGTGTTCTGCAAAGCCAAAAGCTATATGCTGCTCCAGCCCGACAGCGAACTGTATATCATTCCGGCCGGGGGGGGCAAGGTCAGAAGATTGCGCGCCAACACAAACCGGATGAACTCATGGCACAGCTTCTCGCCGAACGGCAGGTGGCTGGCGTTCTCTTCGAAAGCAAATTCGGCTTATACCCAGCTTTTCCTCACTCATATTAACGAAGAGGGGCGCAGCAGCCCCGCCGTGTTGCTGTCTCAATTTACCGCGGCAGACCGGGCCGCCAATATACCGGAATTTGTCAATACCAAAACTACTGCGATTGTAAGAATCCGCGATGAATTTGTTGATGATGTCTCTTATCTGAGAGCTGCGGACGAATTCCTCAAAGCCGATGATTTTGCCGGCGCAGAGCGGCAATGCAGAAAGGCGCTGGAGCTAAACCCAAAGAATGCGACGGTGCACGGTACCCTCGGTGTGGCATTAGCTCGGCAAGGAAAGGTTGATGAGGCAATCGGATATTTCTCGGAGGCTATACAGCTTGAGCCGGGTTACGTCGATGCTCACTACAGTCTCGGCCAGGCGATGGCCCGCAAGAGAAAGTTTAATGAGGCTATCAGGCATTTCTCGGCGGTTTTACAGTTTCAGCCGGACCACGCTGAAGCACATGGCTACCTCGGATCCCTTCTGCTGGCCGGAGGGATGCTCAAGGAAGCTACTATCCATTTGTCAGAGGCGATACGCCTTGACCCGAATTACGCCGACGCACACTACAACATAAGCCAGGTCATGTTTCGCCAGGGGCAATACGATGCTGCAATCAGGCATTTGTCACAGGCTGTCCGGCTAAAACCTGATGACGCCCAGGCCTACTATAAACTTGCGCTGGCATTAGCTCAACAGAAACAGACCGGCCAGGCCCTTAGGCATTACTCCAAAGCCATCTCTATTAAGCCGGAAGTTGATACATCGCCTCTGCTGCACCACTATTTTGCAACAAGCTATGCCGAAGCCCGCCGGTTCCGGGAAGCGGTCTTATACGAAGAAAAGGCCCTCAAACTCGCTCGTGCCACAGGATACCAAAAACTCGCGGAGGAATTCAACAAAAGGCTGGAGCTTTACAAACAGCTCAATAGTTCTTTAACAAAATAACGATAACAAGTAATAAATTGATGGGAGTTTTGCGAAACTGCTTTTGGCTGAATGTTTAATTTCAGCAATATCGGAACCTTTATAGGACACCATGATTCTTATGAAAATAATCTGCTTTTTTTCCGAACACTACTTTTATAAAATTGGTATAATAAACACCCAAAAGTTACGTTTAAATTAGAGTAGGGGTTGAAAACTGGATGTTAACTTTTTAATGAGGTAAGTTCTGATGAGTTTGAAAAGCACAAAAAATTTGCTGATTATTGCCGCTGTCGTGGTTGCTCTAACGGCAGGGACAGTTTTGCTCGGTAATTACACGAACATTTTATCTACCGGCTCGCAGTCCAAAACCTGTCAGGCAAAAGCAAGTTCATGCTGCCCGGCTTCACAGGCCTTCTTTGCTGAAAACGCCAACGTAGAATGTACTCGAACGGCCGAGTGCGGTTCTGTAGCAAAGACCTGTCCGCTCGATCCAACCAAGCCGTGCTGCGCCGCAGAGGGCAAACCGGACTGTTGTCCAAAGACCTGCCCGCCTGGTTGTATCAAGCCATGCTGCGCCGGAGAAGACGTACCGGGTTGTTGCCCAAAATCCGGCGCCTCTGCTTCCGAGACTGGTTGCTGCCCGGCGACGCTATAACCGAATAGATACCTCTTATCACAAAAGATAACAGGTTATTTGTAAAACGTAATTGTTGCCCGCTATTGGGCTAAAAGTTTATTTCACATCGAGGCCGGCTCATTGGAGCCGGCCTTTTTTATGCGCTTAACACACCTAAAAAAAGGTATAATCAAGAAAATACACAAAGATAAAAAATTTCAGCGCCCATTTTAGGCGCAATAATCAGTCTGAATTAACAGAAGCTGATTCAGCGAAAATAAATAATGCCCGGGGCTTCGGAGAAAGAACAGTCAGTGGCTCAAAAACCGGATACAGTATTAGTCAAGGCGGCTGTCAACGGGAATGCAGAGGGCTTTACCGAACTGTGCCGGCGCTACTATCCGGCTATGGTTGCAATCGCACATTCGGTACTTGGTGACAGGCACTTAGCTGAAGACGCAGCCCAGCAGGCATTTGCAAAGGTCGCTGTCAAGCTGCCGCAGTTGAAAAAAGAGAGTCGATTTGGCAATTGGCTTGCTGTTATATGCAGGAACATTGCAAAAGATATTGCCCGAAGGACAGAGAACTTTCACAGCACTGATGACTTTTCGATGGCAGCGGCTAAATCGGGCGACGATGACACTACTGAGGTAGTAAGGCAAGCCATAAGCAAACTTTCGGCTTCTGCAAGAGAGCTGGTTTTCCTGCGGTTCTATGACGGCATGTCTTACGAGCAGATATCAGCGGTCTTGGGTATCTCCGAACAGGCAATAAACGGAAGGCTGCGAAGGGCAAAGAAGAAGATGGCCGGCTATTTACGGCGTAACGGTTTTGGCGAGGTTTGATTATGAACGAGCAAAAAAACAGAAAACGGATGGATGAACTGATATCCCGCACCATCAACACGGAAAGGCCACAGTTCGATACCGAGAAATGGAAGCAAAAATACCCTGAAGAATATCAAACACTCCTTTCACGTGCATCTAAAGGGGATTCAAATCGTAAGCCAAAAATATTAAAAGCAATTCTAAAAAGCCCGCTAACCAAAATTTCCGCAGCGGCGGTGATAATCTTAGCCGTAACCTTTTTGAGCACTCACCGGGACCCGGGCAACCAGGAGCAGCCCAGGATTGTGGAAGTTGCAAAATACCCGGTTGAAATGATGACGGCTATATCACTTGAACGTGCATTTCGGCGGGGAGGAATAGAAGCAGTAGAAGAACAATGCAAACAGGCTTTTAAGCCGATCGCACCGCGGCTGGAAAGCTCATCAATCAAGCAGATACTCGCAGAATTTAACGGTAATGGTAAAATTTCAGGAAGGACGAGACCATGAAAACAAACAAAAGCAAAAAAACAAGGATGGTGAGATTCGTCGTTTTTGTACTACTCGTATCAGCAACATCAACCTTTGCATACCCGCCCGACAATGCGGCAGTGCTTTATTACAAGGCCTTCATGCTGTACGAATCCCCGGACAACCTTGGTACCATGCTGTGGGACTACTGGAAGGGAAAGATAGAATCAAATGAGAAAATAGAGGAATGTCTGAAAAAGAATCGCAGAATCATAGATATGGTTCTCGATGCCTCCCGGATAGACCATTGCGACTGGGGACTGGACTACTCCCGGGGCACGGAAGTACTGCTGCCCCCTCATCATAAGGCCAGAGATATATTCGCGCTGCTTGCTGCTGAAGCAAGAATGCAGGCCGACA
>CAZZAX010000195.1:0-10114 GCA_964653075.1 uncultured Pirellulales bacterium | reverse complement strand
CTTCTCCCGCAATAATCTTTTATTTAGCGTATAACGGTCAATATCTTACTTCCTGTGCTCGCAGCAATCAACATCTTACCTGCTGCTATTACGTAAAGTTTGACCATTATAAGCATAAAAGCAGCATTTGCAACAATTTTTTTACCCTGTTAGCCCCCGGCATTTCCGGGGGTTGTCATTCCTGAGAAGCATGTGTCCATTGCCGGGGGTTGCTTGTCCCGCAATTATTGAGTGCTAACTCACGTCTAATTAGTGCCGGGTCATTCCTGAGAAGCATGTGTCCATTGCCGGGGGTTGCTTGTCCCGCAATTATTGAGTCCTAACTCACGTCTAATTAGTGCGGGGTCATTCCTGAGAAACTCGTCCCTTAGCGAAAGCGGGTATGGCAAGCTCAGACCAAATAATCAATTTATCCCCAAGGGGCCCCCAAGGGATCATCACTCATCATTAATCATTTATCATATTTCTACCTGCTGCTTTTTTTGGCCCGTTAGAGGGCTGTCCTCTGCTTCAGCCATTGGTTGCTATGTATATCTATGCGGATTTAAGACGAAAAGAGGCTCTTTGGCTTACGGTATCAGACCAATTGCGTTTAATTACTGCGCTTCTTGTGCTTGTTTAAAAAGGGTGGCAGCCTCAAGCGCAGCTTGGGGATGGTTCGTTGTCCCTTGGAGACGCCTTGCGGCGCTCTTTATGTAAGGCGCAACTTTTAGTCACAATTGGTATAAGCCAAAGATAACGCCGGAGAAGTGTTTTTTCCCGTCTCCGCAGGGCAAAAGATATGATTCGGATAATTTCAGCCGGGACTTGAGAAATGCTAATAAAAAAGCAGGTTTACAATGGAGTTGTCTGGATTTTAGGCATACTTTTGGATCTCAGCTTGCAATGGCCGGTGTTTCATTGTATAAAATATCTACATTGATGGGAAATTCACCTGAGATATGCCGGAGACATTATGCAGCTTTGATTCCTGAAACGATGGCTGATAGTGTAGAGTTTGAAAACAAGGAAGTAATTAAGATTGCTTAGAACCCATTTCATGATCTAAAACTTGTCTTCGCATGATTTAAGAGGGAAAGCAAGATTTATCTGTCAAAGATGGCTTGCAATGATAAGTTTGAGGCTGGGAATATGGAGATTTATTGTTGCTTTGACTGAGGATCATGTTAATTATGAGCAATGTCACGAAGTGAATAGATAAATGATAACAGACAGGTATGAATGAGGGATAATAGTGTGAAGATCGCAAAACTTATAATAAAAAATTTTCGGTGTTTTGGTGATGACCGGTGGGTGTGGATTCCTAAAACAGATCTTAACTTGATAATTGGGCCTAATGGTTCAGGTAAAACAGCATTGATTGACGCGATAGATATTGTTCTCAATTCAGAAAGTCGAAGTAACAGAGCATTGATAAGTGAATATGATTTTCCATTTTGTGATACAGACAAAATGATTGAGATAGAAATAATTTTAACTGAGTTGGGAACCGATTTTTCCAAGTTTGATTCTGCTATCGAATTTTATGATGAAAAAACAAATGAATTAACAACAGAACTTGATGATGAAGACGAGTCTGGTAAAAAAGCAATTAGAATCAGATTTGAGGCTTATCTTAACCAAGATGAAGGTGAAATTGATAGGCGATGGATTTTACCTAAGTTTCAAGAAACAGAATATGACGATGCGAAAGAATTAGAGAAAAAACAACATGAATCAATTGGATATTGTAGAATTAATCCAGCAATTTCAGCAGGTGCTTTTACGCTAAATCAATACTCTGCATTGGGGCGACAACTAAGAAAATTGAAATATCGTCTTGGTAAACTACCAGACAATTTGAAGCTCGACTATAAACTTCCAATATGTAATTTTCAAAATAAATCCCTCTGTGATGAATGTGAGCATAAAGAAAAATGTAAGCCTAATCCAGAAGAGTCGACAGAGGAAAAAACGATAGGCGAATATTTTGGAAAGATTATTTCTGATGCAGAAAGCATGCTGGGCGAAGATAGCTGGAAAAATATGAAGAGTGGTCTTGGCCCTCGATATGGGGGACTAAAATCAAGCCTTGCTGCGATTACGTTAGGATTATCTCCACAAATTAGTGAAAAGCAGTCGTTTATACCTTTTGAAAAACTTTCAGCCGGTGAAAAGTATGCGTTATCTTTTGCTCTTGCTATTACACAAATTCCGAATGCTTCACTTCCTATCGTTGTGATGGAAGAACCGGAAACAGCATTATACCCAGGGGCTATCAGTCAGATGATGTCAAAAATACAAAGTCTTTCTTCTCATAAAATTCCACAGGTTATAATATCAAGTCATGCAGAAGCTGTAGTGCGATGTTTTGCAATTGAGCATATATTTGTTATGGGTTCCGACAAAAAGATTAATGCTTTAGATAAATGTTTGGCTACTGGTATTAAGAGGATTAATTTTGAATATCTTATTATGCCTGGAAGGACTAGTGCTTTATTTGCAGAAAAAATAATAATTACTGAGGGAGCTATGGATGCTATTGTTTCTGGGGAATTAGATCGTCTTGCAGGAATAATCTCATCATCTGGTACAAAGATGGAATCTTTTGCTGAAAAAAAATGGTGTTTTTTTGATGCTGGTGCAGCAACAAATGTCAAAGACAAAGCTGATGCTCTCAAGCAACTAGACAAGAAAATTGTTCTATTGTTTGATGGCGATAGTACCGGCAAAAAGTTAGCCGAAGGTACTAAAAATGATTATCCTACGTTTATATATAAACACTCAACAGAAACTGAACCGATTTTAGAATTAGCATTGCTTTATGGTTTAGATGAAGTAAACCAAACTAATGCAATAAGAAATTTTCATAGCTTTATACAATGTGAATCATGTAGTGCATATCAATCTAGGATAAATAACTGTCTCAATAAGAACGGGTGTCCTTTGCCGAAATCAATCAGTAAGAGCGAATTAAAAGCTAATTTGGCTTATTCTTGTCTTAACGAATATAAAGCAATAAAAACTTTTCCGCCTGCATTTAAACTTTTATTAGAAAAAATCGATTCTGCTCAAAAGGGTACAGTTATTGAACTTGAAATAGAAAAGGTGAGTTGATTGGGATCTTCAAGGGAAGACATCTTAAAATCACTTGAAAAGGTTCGTCTGTTTGAAGGCGAACCGGGAGTCGGAAAAACATGGTTTGGTTGCCAACTGGCAAAAGATGGATTAGATAATCCACAAGGAATTGTCCGTCCACATCAAAAAATCCTTTTTTTAACATTTGCACGAAACGCTGTGGCACGTATTCGACAGGTATTTTCAGAACAGAACAAACTCGATAGCGCAAATAAAAAGAAAATAGACAAACGTTTGAAAGTTGATACATTTGCGGGTTTTTTCTGGTGGCTTGTTTCTTCTTATGGCAGATATACTAAAGATGGAACAGATAAAAGACCTTGGCTTATAGGTTCAAGGGAAGTTGAAAATATAATTATTCCGGAAGGCTATGAAGGTTTTATATTTGATAAACTTGAATCAAGAGCCTATGAGACAATTAAGCTTCTTGTGATTCGTAAACTTATAAGCGAATTATATCCATTGGTTATTATCGATGAATTTCAGGACGTCCACCATAGCTTATTTAATATTATTGTAGAATTAGCCAAACAGTCCCGTATAGTACTGTTGCGAGGGCCGGGGCAATGTATTTACCGAAACCTAAAAAGCTTTGATCCCGATGAGATTCTAGAAAGATGTAAAAGTGAATTAGAACTAGAAATATATAAATTGGAACCTGCAGGCGATGACAAACAAAGATATATACCTGAAATAAGAAAATTAGTCGATAATTATAAAAATGGGTATCAGTTAAATCTTAAGGATAATTTCCCAGTTAAGTTAAGACTTGTTCCAATGAAAAATACGAAGGGCAACTACAATTCGTTAGATACTTTTGCTGCACTGGAAATTAGAGATATTTATCGTTATCTAAGAAGCTTTGATGATAAGCCAATAGTTGCAGTATTAGCAAATACTAATCTTGCGGTTTCAGAAATACACAGAAGAGTCACAACCGGAAACGATACTTATAAACTAAAAAAAAGAAGTACCTCTTTGTATTTCAAAGATGAACTATTTTTGCAGTATGGCAGATTGATTTTAAGTTTATTACCACTATTCTGGATAGCAAAGAAAAGAGAAAAAAGCATAAATATAGATATTGTTTTACAGTCTCTCATTCTTTTATTTCAAGAAAAAGCTTCAAAAGAAAACTATACACCTGAAACATGGAAACCTTTAGTGCAGAAATTGATTTCACTTTCCAAAGGCTTTCAAAAGTCAAGAAAAACGCTTACATGGCAGGAAGAACTGAAATCCAAAATCGATAAAATCAATGATTGGCTCCGAAAAACAAAAGATAAACTTAAAGAGGAAATAACATTAGAAGCCTCTACGCCGTTCGACAAGGATGAAAAGCCTCTACTTGATATCCTGTCTAGTGAATTTGTTAATTCAATTGAGTACTCCATAGATATTTCGGGAAATATAGATGTTGATAAAGCAAAGAAGCAATTTGAGTTGATTGTCCAAAAAAAAATAATTTTTGAGAAATTGGGTGTCCAAAAGAATGTGCAGGTAATGACTATTCATAAATCAAAAGGCAGGGAATTTGATGGGGTTGTCCTTGTTTTTGAGAGTAACTTTAGTGTTTGGAAAGACAAAGATCCTCAAAAAGAAAAGGAAATAAAAGAATTGTATAACGTTGCAATTTCACGAGCAAGAAAAGCCATCAGCATAGTAGCTTTCGAAAATGCCATTGGTGAAGCATCCAAACCAGTGAAAAAGCTTTTGGAAATCTCAAGGAATCCAGCTTAATCTTTCTATGGCTAACTTACAAAACCTTCGCCACCACATTTAAAACACTTAGGCCAGATTTAGTTCGCCAAAGAATTTTAAGGTGGTTGAAGAATACAATCGGAGAAAAAGACAAGGTAATATCTTATAATATTTAAAATAAAACTACCCCGGAAAAGGACTCGCGATCACAAAACCGGGGCAGTAAACATGGAAGTCTTTAATAAATTATTGTTTTTGGCTGGTTGCTACTTTGTGGCAATCAGCCTTTCTTTTTCTTAGGCAATCACCTCCTTTGTTAGATACCTAATTGATCCGTTTTTACCTTCACCAGGACATAGACGGGTAAGCGGAGCGCAATGGCGGCTGTATGCGTTAAGATGGGTGAAAATACACAAAATTTCAGCAAAAAATGCTCAAAAACCATCAAAATCAACCACAAATTTACTCCTTTTGAGTGTCTTTTACTCCAATGGGTTTGTCTTTTCTATGCCTTTCAACTTTTAACTTTTCACTTTACACTTTTCACTTTTCACTTGTTTGTAGCGCGCACAAAACGCTGGTAATTTCCGACAAATTTCAATTTTTCTAAAATTTTTTTTATCCCTTTATACATAAGCACCTAGCAAAATTTAACCTTTACAAACCCCCCTGTATTTCGTATCAATCGTGCAGGTACGTCTAATTATAGAGGCAGGCATTTTTTCTGCCTGCCCCCTTGCCTAGAATGCCATGCATTCTAAGGGGGACCTCTAAGGAGTTGTTTTGAATTTGAGTCATTTGTATTTTGAGATTGTTTAGGATTTAGATATTAGGATTTCGAGTTTGAAAATGTCAGATATGCAGTTAAATAATCAAAAAGGAAGTGAAATCAATGAAAAAACTACAAAAAGTGCTACCACTTTTTTTAGAAACAAACCCAATTTATCTGAGGATAAATCTGGTGCAAAGCATTTTTCTACAAGGATTTACGAAAGATTTCACACGCTTGTCGGGCGAAAAAACAAACCCAATCAAACCCAATACAAACCCAAAACGAACCCAATTGCCGAAAGGCCAAAAATGAACCTAAGTGTCTATTTCAGAAGTGAATATAAAAAATTATCCCACTGGCCGGTCACAAAAACAAAGCCAATTCAAACCCAAAACAAAGCCAATACAAAGCATGCCCTGAGCGTAGTCGAATGGGCCAATAAATTGAAGGAGACTAACAATTGCTTATCTACAAAGGGAAATGTTATGTTATTTCAGCTTTATCAGCACAGCCCAGTCTTTATCAGCTTCCGCAGGCGCCCGGCCAATGGCGACCAAGCCGGGGCCCGTTATTTCCTTTATACTACCGTTTTGCAGCTTGCCGCCGGTCCGAGGATTATACCATTTTACACTGAAACTGCTCCTATAATTGCCAAGGTCGAGTTTTGTTGTACCGCCGGACGGCAGGTATATGGCATAGATTCGCCCGGGCTCGGTAAAGCAGTAATCATCCTTGGCGGAAGTCAGCTCATCGTGGTGGGTCATTTGAGTAAAGGGCAGGTTCTTGCGGAAAAATTCCAGCGCGTATTGCGTCATTTCCCACATATGCTCCCTGCTGCGCCAATCTTCACAATTGAGGTCATTGTGGGCGAACTTATAGCCGAAGTACCATTCGACGCCGGCTCCGCCGGCCATAAGGTTGCCCCACAGATGTTTCTTGCGTACTTCATCATGCTCGTAGTCGTCCTTGTCCGGCTTGACGCCGGTATGGGCCGGGCCGATTTCATCTATACAGACAAACCATTGCCGGCCAGCAGAAGCCGAACGGTCGAGCCACGTAAGTGTCTGGTTGTGGGTGTCGTTGGTTTGCAGAGAAGGCCCGTCAAAATATTTATACCCCATCAGCGGCGTGTAAATCTCATCATACCTGCCCGGAAATGTATGGCAGACAATCGGATGGTCGTAGGGGTCAAGCTCTTTGATATATTGGCAAAAGTCTCTTCGCTGAGCAAAGGTATTGGTATTCTCTTCGCCGAGGTTCCAGACCAAGGCAAGGTGATGGCTGAAGCGGGCCACCAACTCCCGGTAATAAAGCCGGCGCTGAGGCCCAAGCTCGCCGCCGTCAAGGCCCTGGTCGTTTTCCTGCTCCTGCAGTATTATATGAAGCATCAGACCTAATTTGTCCATATGCGAAAAGACAATCTCCCACTGGTCGAGCTTGCTGCAGTCGAACCGGAATTTCTCATCCGGCCCTATCCAGGGCCATACATCCTTGCCGTCGCCGCCGTCGATGTTATAGGGTATAAAATAGACGCTGTTCATACCCTTCGAAGCCAGGTAATTTATAGCCCCGATCATGCCCTTGCCTTTCCCGTTTTTCCAGGTTGGGTCGCCGGATTTCCAGTCCTTTACGTGCGGCTCGTAGCGATGTATAAATTTATCGCCCGCTGCTTCTCCTTTGCGTTTTAATTCACCGGAGTCGTATGTATTGTCGAAGTCTGCGTAGCCGAGGAAGTTTTCCGGGCTGTCGGCGCCGCCTTTTAGAAAAAACTCACCTGTTTCGGAAAACAGCAGATATCGTTTGTCTACGTACCTGAGCATTCCTTTGCCCCTGTGGTCACGTCCTTTTTTGTCGGTTGCTGAGATATTGAAACGGCCTTTGACCCCGTCAAAGGCTGTAGCCGAGCCGCGCTTGTCGCCAAGGGCAATATTTTCCCCTGTCTGGAAAGATGCTGTGTAAGACCATTGGCCGATTTCGTCGGGTATAAAATGTGCTCGCCATTTATTACCCTTTGTTGCACTGGTTTGTGCGGCATTGCCATCTGCGGCATAATAGCCGGGCACGATATGTAGTTTTTCCCCTTTTGCGAAAATAACGTTCAGACGGTAATCGAGAAATGGATTCAGCTTGGTGGTTTCACTTGTGTGAGGGCCTGTGAAGGTCAGTGTAACTTTGTGCCACTTTTTCATCTCGCCAGAAATCTCGGCTGAGTCTTCGCCTTTAACGGGAATAACCGCAAAGGAGATGATTACAAAACAGATAGTAACCAATGAAGTGAATTTGTATTGTTGCATTTTTCTACTCCTCGGACATTTGAAAAACTTGAATTTTGTCCGGATATGTTAAGTGAAGATGGAGACATTTGCAAGAGATTTGTCTGCAAATGATACGTAAATGCGCGCAAAAAAAGACCGAGCCATATAAGCCCGGCCTGTAGCAGTTGTGTGTCTTTGTGTGTGTGCTATAGCGATATGTCTATGTAGTCCGGCGGGATGTCGGGCTCGAACAGGCTCTCGTCCAGTTCCACATCCCACTGGAACTGGTCCGCGACAACTGCATCCCGCAGCAGCTGGCCGTCTTCTCCATTGTATCCGGCAATTTCGCACTCGAGCTGGATGGGATAGCCCGTTTCCACACTGACCCATACTCGGGCCATGAGACTCTCCACCGGGAAACTTGCCTTGGTGAAGGCCAGGTCCGTGGTTTCAATACCTTCACAGAGCTCGCCCTCGACGGTTTTCGCACCCAGCTCCCTGTGCTCATGATACAGGAACTCCTGAATCACACTTTTCGGGTCCGCCCAGAAACGAAATCGTTCCAAGTTTTCAAAGGTCTTCATTGCGTACGTTTTGTAACGGTGGCTAATCCAGATTACGGTGTTTGTATTGAAGTCGCCGTGCATTGTCCTGACAATCTGGCCTCCTTTGTACGAGTCATTCCGATACCGAGTGCTGGAATGGTAGTGAATAGCATAACCGGGTTCGCCGTCTGCGTCTGTGCTGCGAAAGATAGCGCCTCGGCTGGCCTGGACCTTCCGGGCGACCTCTGCCCAGACCACGCCGGACTTACTGCCGGTATCGATGAATGCAAGTATCCCCAGACCGACCACGGCGATGACTGCTGCTGCCGCGGCTAATTTTGTAATCGGACTTTTCATAATTGTTCTCCAAATATCTGGCTGAGTTCCAGCCAATTTTGTTTTTTTAGATTCTTTCTGTACTTTCAAGGTATCGTGCAAAATTCGCCGGTCCATTTCGGGGCTGGTATTGATATCCAGAACGTGTAAATCTCTAATTAGTTTTTTAAAACTATCTGTCGGTTTCATTTCTCAACCTCACCATTTAAAAGTGATCTCAGCTTTTCTAATCCATACCGATATCTGCTCTGGATTGTACTGACTGGAATACCCTGTAATTCAGCTATTTGTCTGAAAGTTCTTCTGCCTTGCAAGTGCATTATAACAACCTCTCGCTGCTCATAAGGAATTTTCGCTATTGCCTCTCTCAGGCAGTGCAACTCTTCTGCTGATATTAAAGCTTGACTTGGTATCTTATAGTCTGGTATTGCCATATCAGTTTTGTTCATTCCAATGGGCTCTCTTTTTCTTGCACGAACTCTGTCACGTGATAGATTAGCAACACACGTCAACAAGTATCCTTTGAGGCTTCCGGTTAGTTGGAATTCATCTGCAGATTTTACAAAAGAGACGAAAACATCGTGTACAACATCCTCTGCTGCATTTAGGTCATGCAAAAGAGAATTCGCTAATGAAAATAAATCACTCTTGTACTTTTCATAAATACGGCACAGTGCGTCACTGCTGCCATGCTTCATCTTCCATAGAAGAATCTTGTCTTCTATCATCTGCAAGCCTCGGTACTAATCTCTAAACGATCGATCGCCATATATACAACGATTAAACCATCTTATTTAATCTAAAGAAAATTATTTATTTCTGCCGGATTTTGTTTCTCACAGCGCATAAAAAAGGCCGAGCCAGACAGACTCAGCCTTTTTTGGGATACGATTAAATAGCGAAACTACTGACCGTCTTTGGGTGTGCCGACGGACCAGATGGCTTCTGTTCCGTCGCTGAGGAAGTACTTTTCTCGTTTGAAGGAGAAGACACGGTCCTCAACTGTTTCCTCATATGTGCCGAGGTCCTCTCCCGGTCCCGCTTTCTTAAGTTGGCGAAATTCTTCCAACTTTGGCTTGAATTCTTTAAACTGATCCTGGCTATACACTGGCGTGCCTTCGCCAGCTTCCCCCATGTCCCTTGTTCGGCCATTCGAAAGTTGATATCTGTACTCATGCGTTTTCAATCGATAGGTACCGATTATCGTTTCTTTGACCCTTAACAATTCCTTCTTGCCCTGTTGACTCAGGATCTTCATCTCTTCCAGATCCCTTCGGGCCTGCTCCACATCAGTTACTCCGTCGGCGTCCATTGTGATGAAGCCCTCGCCAAGCGCTCCTTCGCCATCTTCGCTGTAGAAAAAGTGGCGAGTGCCGTCATCGTTTTGG
>CAZZAX010000194.1:0-10156 GCA_964653075.1 uncultured Pirellulales bacterium | reverse complement strand
GCCCGGCTGCTTGCTCTGGTTGAAGAAATTTTTACCTGTCTTTGCCGGGATTTTACAAAGGACGGGATAACCGTAGAAATCCACATTCCAGAAGAGTTGATGGTCTGGTGTATTCCGGTCCAGATTCAGCAGGTTATAATGAATTTGATTCTTAATGCCCGCGATGCAATACTGCCGCATGGAGGTATTTTATGTGTTAAAGCAACTGATACGAACGATGCTGTTAAGATAGAAGTCAGCGACACCGGCGATGGTATCGAGCCGGCTGATTTAAAAAATATTTTCGATTCGTTCTTTACAACAAAAACAAACAAGAACACTTCATCTGAGTACTCAGGGGCCGGTCTTGGTCTGGCTTTTTGCAAAAAGATAATAGAAGAACACGACGGTTTAATCTCGGTCGAATCCAAATCATCCATGGGAAGCAGATTCAAGATAACCCTGCCAAAACCCCAGTAAGGCAATAGCTGATGGCAGCCCAGTTTTACCAAATTGTTTCGATGTTATTTCTACTTGCCTGTTCAGCTTTTTTTTCAGGAGCCGAGACCGCCTTTTTTAACCTGTCACACCGACAGGTAAAAGTTTTTCGGACATCCAAACATAAGGTACAAAATCTCGTTGCAAGCCTCCTGAATAAACCGGGACATTTACTTAACAGCTTCCTGTTTGGAAATGTGACGGTTAACGTTCTTTTTTACGCCTTCTCCAGTATTTTGATAATGCGAGTGAAGGAACAAGGAAGTCTGGTCCCGGCAGTCATCATCGCCGTAACGAGTTTTGTCGCCCTTTTGCTGATAGGTGAGATATTACCGAAATCTATAGCTTATGCAAATTCAAAGTCGGTGAGTCAGGCTGCCGCCCTGCCGGCTTATTTGTGCCTTAAAATCTTTACGCCGCTTGAGTTCGTGTTCAAATTTATCATATTGGAGCCGACTCTTCGATTATTTCTGGGGCCGGTTAGAAGTCCTAAACCAATAACGGTCGGTGAATTTAAATCATTGATTGATACAACGAGAAAGCAGGGATTAATCAGCGCCGATGAAAACAAACTCTTAACAGAAGTTATAGAGTTAGGTCTTCTTAAAGTCCGCCATGTTATGCGGCCTCGGGTGGACATGTTAGCCTGCTCCGTTACGGATTCGCCACAGACAGCCCTTAAGAAGATGCAGGAAAATCACTTAACAAAGCTGCCTGTTTACGCCGGCTCAATCGACAACATAGTTGGATTGGTACACCTCAGACAGCTTCTGCTGAAATCCGGGACATCATTAGACAAAATTGTTCAACAGGTTCATTTTGTACCTGAGCAAAAGACGGTGGAATCCCTGCTGGAATTTTTCCGACGAAGTCGAACAGATATGGCTGTAGTTGTGGACGAATACGGCGGGATTGCCGGTTCTGTTCGGCTTGAGGATATTGCCGAAGAATTGTTTGGCCAGATGGAACCTGAAAGCCATATAGAACCAATTAAACAAACAGGACCTTTTGAATATCGCCTTGCCGGCAATCTGGCCATTCACGACTGGGCTGAGGTATTCGGCATTGATTTGTCCGAGACGCGTCTTGCCACAGTCGGTGGCTTGGTAACCGCCCTTCTTGGAAAAATACCCAAAAGCGGTGACGTGACATATTTAAAGAATTTGAAGTTTACAATCGAAAAAATGCAAAAGCACAGAATTGAAACCTTAATATTAACCCTCGAGCCATTCCAAACAGATGGTCAATAATATATTATTAATATTGGCAATTGCTTTGTTCATTATCCTTGCGGGCTTATTCGCCGGCTCTGAAACAGGCATGTATCGGCTTAGCCGGCTTCGTTTACAACTGGGCATTGAAAAAAAGAAATTATCTTTTGTCGTACTCGGCAGATGTCTGCACGACAGCAGCGGCCTGCTACTATCAATGCTAATTGGCACAAATCTTGCCTACTATCTTGTTACAAGTATTGTCACTAACATATTTGTGAATAAAGTGGAGACAGAACACGCTGCTGAACTATTCGCAACCCTTTTAACGGCACCGACACTGTTTGTTTTTTCAGAACTGATTCCAAAAAACATATTTTTTTATCGTTCAGATTTGCTTATGCCATATCTGTCGCCGTTTTTATATACATTCCACAAAGCTTTAAGCTGGTGTGGCATCATACCTTTACTAAAATTCCTTTCAAGCCTGTTGATGAGATTAGCAGGCCTGGCTTCTTCTTCAAAAACAGTAATAACATCAACACGAAGACATCAGGTTCAGGCAATCCTTCAGGATACGCATGAAGAAGGTATTTTAAGCCCTGTGCAGACCGATATCATAAACCGGCTTGTCAGTATCTCACACATTTCTATAAGGTCTGTGATGATTGCCATTAACAACGTCCAAACATTTGATGTTAATTCCGACAATGCGGCGTTGTTGAACAAATTAAAAAATTGCGCGTTTTCCCGCCTCCCGGTAATAGAGGGACAGTCTGGAAATATCATCGGCTTTGTAAATATCTATGAAACCTTAAGCACTAAAGAACAATTCACCAATCTACGTAATTTCATAAGACCAATCGTAAAAGTGAACGCAAATACTACAGTTACAGATGCGATAAATATTATGCAGAAAGAAAATCAGAAAATCGTCCTGGTTACAAAAATGAGCCGCTCCGGTCAGGAGAGGCCTATTGGTATTGTAACAATGAAGGATTTAGTTGAAGAGCTTCTCGGCGAGTTGGCTGAATGGTAATATAATTTATTAATTTCCAATGTTCGTGAATTTTTATCCTTTAGTTTAATGATGTCTGCAAAAATAACTAATATATTAGTCATCTCAATACTGATTGTCCTTTCACTTGCAATTTTAGCCAATAGTATGTCCAAACCACTTGGCCGTGACGAACAGATGTACTGCACGGGCGGTGCCCTATTAGCGCAAGGTAAGATGATTTACAGGGATTTTTCATATGCGGCCCAACTGCCCTACCACCCGTTACTATGTGCAGCATTGTTAAAAATACTTAACACAAACCACTATTTACTCATTGGCAGAATACTCTCTGCTTTTTTTGATATTCTCGTACTGGTGTGTATATTCGGCATATATCGGTATATTTTCAAATCCTTTGCAATCACAGGAATGCTTTTGGGTCTGGCAGGGGCTGTTCTATATATATTTAATCCTCTGGTCGATTATGCCAACGGCTATGCCTGGAATCATGATGCTGTAATCTTATGTGTTGTGCTGGCTTTCTGGCTGTTTGTATCCACCGATCTTACGCACAAATCAAAATATTGGCGAATTACAGCCATCGGTGCATTGCTTACATTTGCAAGTTGTATGCGTATAACAACGGTTTTAGTGGAGTTGTTGTTTTTTACGATAATTCTGAGCCAGCCGGCAGAATCAATAAAACAAAGATTCAAGACCGCCCTGCCGTTCTTAATTGCCTCTATTGTTGTTTCGGCCTGGCCTGTTTGTGTAATAACTCAAGCTCCGCGAGCATTCTTTCTGAACCTGGTCAAAATACCCAAGCTCTATGGCGAATGGCTTCACCAAATAGGCATGGTTTATAACAAATTCGAGCTGACATTGGCCTGCCTTATACAGCCGGGGTATTTTGTACTTTTGATATTAGGGATTTATCTTTGCATTATAACATTGTGTCTTCGCCGCAGATTAAAAATACCGAATGTCAGAGCCTTGTTGCTGGCCGCCCTGCTGCCGTTGACATTCCTAATAATCGCCCTGATTCCGCCTACAATGTGGAGGCAGTATCTTGCAATGCCGGTGCCCTTCTTGGTAACAGGCTTTGCTTTGCCTCTGCTGTATTTGCGAAAACTTGCCGACAAAAGCAGCGCTAATATGCACTTCAAAATAGCAGTTGCTTTAGTAGGTGCGTGTGTACTTGTGGCAGTAACCTTTTACCCGTTTGTACTGTACAGAACTCCGATAGTTCTGGTACCTGAAAAATGGGAACCTATAGAAATACATAATATTTCAAAAGATATTGCCGAGAGAACCAAAGAACCTAAACTGATACTTACCTTAGGCCCCCTGCTTGCTCTTGAGGGTGGCTGTGATATCTATACGGAGCTTTCCTGCGGTGCGATTATTTATAGAGTTGCCGATTCTTTGTCAGCTTCCGAACGCAGCATTACCCATACCGCAGGACCGAAAACACTCGGAGAATTGCTGGAAAAATCTCCGCCTTCAGCAGTTATACTTGGCATCGAACACGGCAAATTAGCATCGCTTGAAGCCCCCCTTCAAGCAGTCGTCAAGCCTGACTGGGAAAGAAAAGATTATGAAAACGGCTTCGTAGCATACTTCAAGCCTTAATATTGCAGGGGAAATGCAAAAGTACCTACCCGGCCTTCTGTGACTGTTGCATTCTGCATATCAAAATCATCAATAATCGCCTCTGCGATATCGTTGATTACTCCACGGGTTTTACCGTTTGTATTATTGGTGAGGATGGAGAATATATAATCGCCCTGTTCTGTGCTGCATACTCCTGAAAATGACTTGACGCTATTTATATATCCGGTCTTGCCTAAGATTTGGCCTTTGTACTTTGTATCTTTGAAATATTTGGCAATTGTCCCATCTACCCCCCCTACCGCAAGTGAATCCTTATACAGGTTCCAATTGTCGCTATGATACACATTCAACAACACCTTTGTAATTGCATAAGAGCTAAGCTCGTTCTTCCTGCTCAGGCCGCTGGCATCATCGATATAAAACTGGCTTTTATCGATGCCAAGCTCCAGGAGAAATTCAGAAACCAATTCCCTGCCTCGGTCCCAGCTACCGTGCTTTCCATCCGGATTACTATTTGCAGCGATTGTTTTAAACAGCGCTTCGGCTGCTAATCCGAGGCTGTTCTTGTTACAACGCGCCAAACAATCATTAAGTGAAGTTGTGTATTGGCTGAGCAGCCTGAAATTGCTGTGATCGTCAAGCGCTTTTTCAATGAGATGGCCTTTTGTTTTTATTCCCGCTTTAGCGAGATTCTCGTAAAGTAGAAACCCAAAAAACGCAGCAGGTCTTTCAATTGCAACGTCAATCGGCCCGACTCTGTTCCGGCATTTGCCGTAAACAACAATCTTGTTAGGCTCTTTATTCCTATAAGTCCCTACAGCACTTGTACCCTTCGAAATCGGCTTAACTTTATTATCGAACTTTACAAAAGAAGTCTGAGGATCGAGAAAAACCGCCACTCTTCCGCCGGTTTTTTTTGTGCTTATTGCAATACAATTATCATTGAAATTCAAGCCGCTCACTTCACAGGCATACCACTTGTTCAGCTCACTTTTAGACCAACTCGGATGGACGCGCTGGTCGTCAAATACACTGCTGTCAATAATAATGTCTTCGATGACTTTTATGTTATTTCGTTTTAAGAGCTGTGCTATGTCTTTGAAGAGCCAGCCTTTTTCGCGCCCATATTTAACATCTGTTTTTTCATCCCCCAACAGTGGGTCTCCGCTTCCTATTACTACAAGGGTATTATCACAAAGACCAACCTTTGTTGTGTATTCGTAATCAGAACCCAGATATTTCAGTGCCGCTGCCGAGGTGATTATTTTCATATTCGAAGCCGGTATCATCAGCTCCCCCGTATTATGTTCATATACCGGGCTACCGGAATCGGCCTTTATGATATGAATGGAAAATCGAACTTTCTGCTGCAAAGAAAGGCTGATAACAGCATTAATTCGCTTCGCTAAATCCGCTCGTGCAAAACTGCCGAGAAAAATGCTGAATACAGCTATGACTAATATTTTTTTCGTTCCAACTTTCATAATGTGACTCATTATTCCACAACAGAAGCGACATATCAATAATTTTCTTCGATAGGCTCAAGAAAGAGGTTCAATTTTAAGTTTTAGGAAAAATTATACCAGGGGTTTCAGTTTGGCTGCCGAAGGTATATACTTTAGGCTTAATTTGCTTGAAACATACAGAAGCGGTTTGTAGAATTAAGTATATATCAGGCTAAAAAATATTTCCAATTTGTAAACAATGTTAGAATTTTTATTATATCCCAAGTCTATAGCAGTAATTGGTGCCTCTCGGACGCCCGGCAAGGTGGGTTATGAGATTTTGACCAATCTGTTAGATGGTGGTTTTGCCGGACAAATCATACCGGTTAATCCTTCTGCTGACCAGATTCTGGGGCTGAGATGTCTTCACGATTTGAATACGTACAAAAACACTATTGACTTAGCAGTTATCGCAATACCCACAGCATCTGTTCTGGGAGCTGTAGAAAGTTCGATTAGAGCAGAAGCAAAAGCGATAGCGGTGATCACGGCAGGCTTTAGAGAGACCGGCCCGGAAGGAACGAAAATTCAATCCGAGATCACGCAGCTTTGTTCGCAAGCCGGTGTTCGTTTGTTAGGGCCTAATTGTCTTGGCCTGATTAATACCGGACACCGGATGAACGCTTCTTTTTCAAAACGTATGCCCAAGGCCGGCGGTATATCAGTCCTGTCTCAATCGGGAGCGGTTTGTACGGCCATGTTAGATTGGGCCCTGGCTCGAGGGCTCGGCTTAGCAAAAGTGGTAAGTATAGGTAACAAGGCCGACTTGAACGAGACTGACTTCCTATCAGCATTTACAGACGATGAACAGACAAAAGTTATCGTAGGTTATCTTGAAAGTATTACATCCGGAGACAAGTTCATTAAGACAGCGCGATCAGCAGCTTCGGCTAAACCATTAGTTCTATTGAGGGCTGGAGTTACCAAGGCCGGAATGAAGGCTGCATTGGCACATACCGGCGGTCTGGCCGGGGATGATATTGCCTATGCGGCTGCATTTAAGCGGGCCGGTGTGATACGAGCAGAAAGTTTTGACTCGCTTTTCGACTACGCCGCGGCGCTATCTATGCAGCCTTTGCCTAAAGGCAACCGCGTCGCAATCATCACCAATGCAGGCGGTCCGGCTGTTATGGCTGCTGATGCGGTAGAGCAATCAGGTATGAAGGTAACCACTCTGAATGGCTATAACGCCGGTAATCTCAGGAAGAAACTACCACCTGCAGCTATCATAAGCAATCCAATTGACGTTTTGGGCGATGCTGATCCGAAACGGTATGTCACTGCTGTCAGTGCTGCGAAAAAAGATGACTCTGTTGATGCCGTTATCGTGATTCTGACACCACACGCAATGACAAAACCAGCCGAAACGGTACGTGCTATTGCCGCAAGCGGTTCTGATGACAAGCCGGTGCTTGTAGTTATTTTGGGCAGCGCTGATGCAATGCCCGAGCGCAAGGAATTAGCAGATTGCAATCTTCCCGATTACCCTTCACCGGAGCGGGCCGTGGCAGCACTAAGGGCTATGTACGAATACGGCACCTGGCGTAAACATCCGACGCGTGTTGTTACGCGCTTTCCTGTTAACCGGCGCAGAGTCGAACGTATAATCTCACGGCATTTAAAAACAAATCATATACAAATGGGCGAGGTTGAAACCAAAGAAATCCTCCGAGCTTACGACTTTAATGTCCCGGACGGCCATGTTGCTAATACCCCTGAAGAAGCGGTGGAAATTGCTGAAAGAGTTGGATTTCCTGTGGCTATGAAGATTGTTTCTCCTGATATTGTCCATAAGTCTGATGTGGGGGGTATAAAGCTAAATATATCCAGCCCGGACCAGGTTCGCGATACCTTTGATCTGCTAACGCTGCGGGTTAGCCGGCGGGCACCTGAAGCCAGATTAAACGGCGTTTACGTCGAGAAAATGTGCATCCGCGGGCTGGAAGTAATTCTCGGTATGACATCCGACTCACAGTTTGGACCTATGCTTATGTTCGGACTGGGCGGCACTTTTGTCGATGTACTCAAGGATGTTTCGTGTTACCTGGCCCCTATCACTGCCGATGAAGCGATGGAAATGCTGATGGAGACCCGGTCATACGCCCTGCTTAAAGGCGCCCGTGGCCAGGCCGACGTGGATTTGTCCGATATCACAGGCGGTCTGCAAAGAATAAGTCAACTGGCTACCGACTTTCCTCAGATTGAAGAATTGAATATCAATCCATTCTTTGTCGGAAGTCTCGGCACTAAAGCAATGGTAGTAGATGCAAGGATATCCCTCCGCCGGGGCCCCCAAACACAGGAAGAAGCATTTGGTGACTCTACTGAATCCGGGTAGCAGATAAATGGCCGAACCGAATCCAGACTACAACAAAGAAACATCCGCGAGCTGGCAGGAAAATTACAAGAGCATGATTGCATCGCCCGAGCAGGCAATTGCCCGTATACGTCCCGGCCAAAGGGTATTTATCGGGACTGGCTGCGCTCAACCTCAGGAATTGATTCAAGCATTAGTCAATCGCGCTGCCGAATTAGAGGATATAGACATTATACATTTGCTAACTCTTGATGAACCCTCCTACAGACATAAAGAATTGGCCAAAAATTTTCATATCAACAGCTTTTTCATTTGGGATACTATTAACGAAACACAGGAATTAGGAGATTACACGCCGATATTTCTCTCCGACATCCCACGCATGTTCCGCTCAGGGGAGCTGCCTGTTGATGTCGCTTTGATACAGATTACCCCACCCAATGAAAAGGGAATGTGCTCTCTGGGAATTTCTGTTGATATCACCAAGAGCGCTGCTGAGAACGCGGGCTTTGTCATCGCCGAGGTAAACCCAAATATGCCCTGGACAATGGGAGACAACCTGCTGTACGTCCACGATATCGACATCCTCGTGCCAAGTGAGAGTCCTATTCTCGAAGTAACACTGCCGGAACCAACCGAGACATCCCGTCGCATCGCCGAGTATGTGGCAGCTCTGATTCCGGACGCCTCCACAGTGGAGTTAGGAATAAGGCGCATTCCGCTGGCAGTGGTTGAGTTTCTAAAAAACAAACATGACCTCGGAATTCATACCGAAATATTCTCCGACGCCATCATTGAGCTGGTTAAGTCCGGAGTAATAACAGGAGCGAGAAAAAATATCGACCGCGGCAAGATAGTTGCAAGTTTGTGCATGGGCACACGCAAGCTCTACGATTATATTGACGGCAATCCCGCCTTCTCTTTCCGACCCGCCGAATATGTCAGTGACCCGTTCCTGATACGCCTGCAGCATAACATGGTCGCCATCAGTGTTGCACAGGAGGTGGATTTAACAGGACAGGTCTGCGCCCACTCACTGGAAGCCGGATTCTCCGGACTGGGAAGTCATATGGACTTTACTCATGGGACTTCCAGGGCGTCCGGAGGCAAATCAATAGTTGTGCTGGAGTCCACTCGGAACCATGGCGAAATCTCACGGATTGTTGCCCACCTCAGTCACCACGCCAGCATTGCCGCTACATGCTGCGAGGTCAATTACGTAGTTACCGAATACGGTGTTGCCTATCTTTACGGTAAAAGTCTGCGGCAGCGTGCCTTGGCGCTTATCAGTATCGCCCATCCGAAATTTCGAGCCGAATTACTCAAAGAAGCAATCAACGATACTTACGTTAGTGCTGATTTGGCGGCTTTCGAAGGAAAAGTACTCGTCAGCCCTCAGGAATTGAAAACTTTGATGGTGCTGGAAGATGGAACACAGATAAACTTTCGTCCCATGCACCCGACAGACGAAAAGCACATGCGAGATCTGTTCCACTCGCTTTCCGAACAGACCATACACTATCGTTTTATGTCGAACATAACCAGGATACCACAAAAACAGGTACTGAACTTCCTATATACCGATTATCGAAACGATATGGCAATTGTAGGCACCGTACCTGAAGCACACGGCGAAGAAATTATCGCTATCGGCCGTTACTATCTGAATCCACGAACCAATACCGCCGAGGTAGCATTCATTGTTCGTGACCAGTGGCAGAACCGCGGAATTGGAACTTTTTTACTGAAGTACCTCGTTACCATCGCGAAACGCAACGGTATTGCCGGTTTCACTGCTGAGGTTTTGATGGATAACAAAGCTATGATAGCGGTGCTTCATAAAAGTAATTGTAAGATTCGCAGTCAATTGGAAGACCGGGTTTACAGCTTCGAGCTGGACTTTGAGTAGCCCCCCCTACCCTTCCAATGCTTTTAGTCTTAGCTTCTGAATAAGATAAGATAAACCGTAAATAGCTATCCCTGCAATATACATATAATATCTAAAGCTGTAATCAAGATTGAAAATCTTCGT
>CAZZAX010000193.1:0-10171 GCA_964653075.1 uncultured Pirellulales bacterium | reverse complement strand
ATGGTGTGCTTACACACTGTCGTCCGATGAGTGAGTTTTGCTGAAGAGCCGGATGTGGGAAATCCACAAGTCCGGTTCCGAGAGGGGCGTAAAGTTCTTTTACAAGGCTGAATATTGTGGCACTCCTCAATCGAAAGAGAGGAGAAACAGAGAATACAAAGTATGCCTAAATGAAAGAGCTTTACGTCTACTCGACCATAAAGTCACCTGAAAATCAGGGTCTTTTCCAGCTTCTGAAAGAGGAGGCTTTTTGAACAATTCAGTTGTTTTGGATCTCGCAAAAATGGAGTGTTTTGGAGGCATTGGTGGAAAGCCCAGTCCGTTTGAGTTTGCTTGTATTATTAATCTAGAAAACTTCTGGTCTGAGAAAAAGGTCAGGTAGATATATCCTCTATAATGTTAACGCAGATTCAACCATGAGAGAATAAACTATTGACTTACAATAAATGTGTGTGTTATTAAGTAGATTCGAAGATCGGGTACCTGATGTCGGGCACGTTGTCTAATACTACGTAAATGCATGTGAACAGTTGTCATTTTCAACAATCAGTTGTACATTTCCTGGGCAAAATCTGGGGAAAAAGGAGATTAGAAATGCGATTTATTAATGTTTGCCTGTTTTTCGCTTTGTTTGTGCACCCGGTCTTCGGAGCTAAATTTGTGCATCAAAGTTCGCGGCAGATACCGGTTGTACGTAAGGCAGATTTAATCGTTATAGGAGGTACATTGGGTGCAGTTGCCGCGGCTACCGAAGCTGCCGAAGAAGGTGTTGATGTATTGCTTGTTGGCTCTCGCCCCTATTTAGGAGAAGACATATGCGCGACAATGCGTCTGTGGCTGAACGAAGAAGAATCTCTTCATGGTAAGCTTACAAAACAAATCTTTTCTGATAAGCACATCACCACACCAATAAATGTAAAGAAAACGCTTGAGGCGGAGCTACTCGATGCAGGAGTAGGCTTTCTACTCTGTTGTTATCCAACAGATATTCTGGTCGAAGACGATGGTCATCTCGCAGGAATCGTTATTGCCAATAGAGCAGGCCGGCAAGCGGTTATAGGCAAGATTATCATCGACGCTACAGACCGTGCCATTGTCGCCAAGCTGGCCGGCGCCAAGCGACGTCCCTGGGTGTCTGGTAACAATCGCTGCACCAGAGTTGTTCTTGGAGGCAAGACAGTCCGCGGATTGCTTCCGACAAGAGAGATACCTGCAGGAATTAGGGCCGAGGATTCAAATCTTTTCTATTATGAATACAAACTTGACTTGAATCTCGGCGATGGTAACTTCCCCGCCGTATCAGAAGCAGAGCAAAAAGCAAGAGACCTCACATATCGTGACGGCCAATTAAGGTCAGCAGAGAAATTATTTTTTATTCCATCCAATTCGATTATTGGAGAAAAAGTATCGAGCGAAATGCACGTGGTGCCTTCTTTACAGTATTTTACTGCTGAAGGATGTTCCCGACTTTATGTACTCAGCGGATCAGCCGATATACCACGTGACAAGATACAAACCTGTCTGCGTCCGGATACGTTTGAAAGGATCGGACGCATGGTTGGCAAAGCAGCAGCACAACAAGCAAGGAATACGATTGCACCGGTCAATGTGTCAGTTAAAGCTGATTCTGCGCCACCTACCAGCAACGGAGACGTTCATGAAGTTTTACGCGGGCTGCGACCTATCGCTCGCGAAACAAAAACAGTTTCTTCGCCGGCTTGTGGCGTGCCTATTCTGGCGAATGTCGATGTCGCAGTTATCGGGGGTGGAACTTCCGGCGCTTGTGCCGCTATTGGGGCTTCAAGGTATGGAGTCGATGTTCTGGTAGTCGAATACCAGGAAGGACTTGGGGGTGTAGGAACCATAGGTTTGATTGGGAGGCCATATCATGGCCGGCTACATGGTTTCACCAGAGAAGTTCCTTTTTGTGATAAGGAGCATAACACAGAATACAAAATGGAATGGTATCGCACCAAGATTCGGAATGCTGGCGGAAAGATCTGGCTGCACGTGCTTGGCTGTGGAGCGATTGTCGATGGAAATGTTGTAAAGGGGGTAATTGTAGCGACGCCCATGGGGCGCGGAGCGATATTAGCCGATGTGGTGATCGATGCAACAGGTAACGCCGACGTTGCTGTGGCCGCAGGTGCAGAGTCCATGTTCGGGGGCGATGAAGCAGACATCGCTCTGCAGGGGACCGGTTTACCGGTGCGCAGCCCCAGGACGACGTATGTTAACACGGATTACCTGTTGGTGGACGAATCTGACATTATCGACGTATGGAGGGCCTTTGTTGGTGTGCGCATGAACAGTTCAGCGTCTTCGTATGACATGGGTACATTGATCCAAAATCGTGAGCGTCGGCGCGTATTAGGAGACCACGTGCTCTCTTATCTGGATCAAATCGCCGGTCGTACATATCCGGACTCGATCGTACTTTCAGGCAGCGATTACGACTCTCACTGTTACCCGAGCGAATCCTACTTCGCCCTCATCCCACATACACAACAGACTCGCAAGGCGAATCATCCGGCCCCCAGTGGAACATGTTATACACCGTATCGCTGTTTGTTGCCGAGGGAGTTGGATGGGATTCTCGTTATTGGTTTGGGTATGAGCATGCACCGAGACGCTACGGCAATGGTTCGCATGCAACTTGACATGCATAACCAAGGCTACGCAGCAGGAGTTGCGGCTGCCATGGCGGTCAGGGACAAGCTCACACCGAGACGAATCAATGTCAAGGCGTTGCAGAAACATCTCGTCCAAATCGGTAATTTGCCCGAAGACGTACTTACGCACAGAGATTCTTTTCCTCTACCCGACAGACTTGTCCATGAGGCTGTACGTGAGTATGGCGACCAGACTCTGTCACGCGATGCGAGATGTAAAGCGCTGGCCATCATTCTATCTCATCCTGACAAGGCGCGAATCCCATTGAATTCTGCATTTGCCTCTGCTACAGGCGAGGCCAAGACTGATTATGCGAAACTCCTCGGCTTCATGGGAGAGCGAGAAGTTGTGCCAACACTTATAGCGAAGCTTAAAGGGATAGATCACTGGGATGCCAAGATATATCAAGGTTCTATGGCCGAATACGCACACTTGCCAACACCTGTTGATGCGCTAATCCTCGCACTCGGGGGCACCCGCGATAGGCGTGCGTTGCCCGTTCTTCTGGAGAAACTGAACACACTTAATCCCAAAGTAACGCTCTCGCACCACCGTTCTCTGGCACTGGCACTTGAAAAGATTGCTGATCCGGCTGCAGCGGAACCACTGGCCCAGCTTTTGAATAAACCTGGAATGCGAGGCCATGTTATGTCGGAGCTTGAACCACTCACCAACCATCCGCAAAAGAATCGCCGCCGCCTTGAGCCTTTACGCGAAATTATGCTGGCACGCGCGCTATACCGTTGTGGCGATTGGGAAGGTCTCGGAGAGAGTATCCTCGAAGAGTATCGGCAAGACATACGAGGCTTATTTGCGAGGCATGCCGACTGTGTGCTCTCTGGGGCAGATTGATCTAACCAACGAGTTATTCAAACCAACAAAAAAACGAAAATGGCAGACAGTAAAGAAAAACAGAATTTCTGGACACTCAATTTTTTAAATTGAGCACATTACTCAATAATGGTAGAATAAATTCTGAAAGATTACAGAAAAGATATTCTTCGTTAGGTAAAGGAGGTGAATCACGCTCAAACGAAATGCCTTTACTCTCATCGAACTGTTAGTTGTCATTGCTATCATTGCACTATTAATGGCGATCCTTATGCCATCACTCAGACTTGCACGGGAACAGGCCAAAGCTTCGGTATGCCAGGCAAATTTGCACCAGTGGAGCTTGGTTTTCTCGATGTATGACAACGATCACGAAGGTCGGTTCTGCAATGGCTGCAGTAGTTACAATACCAATGATGAGAGGCACTGGGCAATGGCTCTGCGTCCATACTACTACCACGATCGGCAGATCACACTGTGTCCATTGGCCATTAAGCCTTATGACGAAGGCGGTGAAGTTTCATATGGGGCCTATCGCGGACCGGACGATGTCCTGCTCAGCTACGGCCTCAACGGCTGGGTTTACAATGCCAAGGAGCCTGATGAAGCATTCGACCGCCCGGTCGAGAACTTCTGGGGAGAGCTCAACATCAAGGGCGCGGGAAATATACCGCTATTCCTTGACTGTCTTCATGCCGAGGGCCGTCCTTTTGAGCACGATGAACCCCCGGAGATAGAGGGAACGATGGTTGCCTTCAATATGAGTGCAAACATGACGCGGTTTTGTCTGAACAGACATAATGGCGCTGTAAACTGCCTATTCATGGATTCGTCGATTTCAAAAGTCGGACTCAAGCGTCTATGGCTCCTGAAGTGGCACCGGAATTTCAATACGAACGGCCCCTGGACCAAGGCTGGTGGGTTAACTGCCGAAGACTGGCCACAATGGATGAGAGGACTCACAGACTATTAGCAGAACAAAAACCCTAAGAAGGATTTGAACTTCGAAAGTAGGCGAATAACCGGTTTATATTGCGTATATTTGAACTCAAATTATTATTTCATGTTTTAGAGGAGGACTTTATCATGTTTACCAAAATGACACTTCTTGCTTCGGTTGTGCTGACGCTGACTCTTGGAGCGAGCACCTGCAATGCAGGTTCGTTAGTGGGATATTGGTCCTTTGATGACATACAGGGCACAACTGTCCCCGATCAGAGCGGCACAGGAAATGACGGTACTATTAACGGTGCCCCACTTGTGATTGAAGGTCCTTTTAACAATGCGCTTCAGCTCGATGGCATAAGTGACTACGTGGACTGCGGAAACGCCGAAAGCCTCAATATCACCGACAAACTGACCATCTCGGCATGGGTCAAGACGGTCGATGCAGGAGACCCCGCCGGAGGGGAAATGGGAGGGCAAAACCATTATGTATCGAAGCACAACAGCTACCAGTTCAAGCACAGAACCAATCTGCTGATATTCGCCATTTGGGACGGTAGCCCGTACGCAACCCGCATATCGATAGATAACTCATTCAATGGCGAGTGGCATCACGTGGTCGGCACTTATGATGGCGTGGTGCTCAAGACCTACGTTGACGGGAATCTCGAAGGTGATGCGCCACATGAGGGAGATATTGACCTTAATGGACTCAACGTTAACATCGGAAAGAATCCCAACCAAAACGATCAAAATTTTGAAGGTGCAATCGACGAAGTGATGATCTTTAATCGCGATCTTACGGCATCACATGTGCAGGACTTGTTCTTAGGTAACACTTCTTTGTTTCTAAAAGCAGAAAAACCTCAACCTGAGAATAACGCTATTGTTGAGGATACATGGGTAAACCTTTCTTGGACACCCGGAGAGTCTGCGATCTCGCACGATGTTTATTTGGGTGATAACTTTAACGATGTGGATAGTGGCGCCGAGGGAACTTTTGTTGGCAATCAGACCGCAACGTTCCTTGTTGTGGGTTTTCCCGGATTTCCCTGCCCGGACGGTCTTGTTCCCGGAACAACCTACTACTGGAGAATAGATGAGATCCAGGCAGACGGGACAGTCGTTACCGGCACCGTGTGGAGCTTTACTGCAGCCATGCTCGAAGCTTTTGATCCCAGACCTCGCGACGGTGCAAAATGGGTCGATCCCAATAGTGTTGTGCTCTCATGGGAGAGTGGTATGGACGCCGCAACGCACAATGTTTATTTCGGCGACGACAAAGCGGCGGTCGAGGCTGGCGATCAAAGCGTATTCATCGGCGGTATTGTGCAGAATACTCACGCGCCCGGTGATCTCGAAAAAGAGAAGACATATTACTGGCGCATCGATGAGCATACAACAATGCAGACTTTGAACAAGGGCAAAATCTGGACATTTACCACTTCAGGCGGACCGAGTGACGGTGTAAAAGCTGAGTATTTCAACAATACCGATCTGGAAGGCCAGCCAGCAGTGGTCGGCACTGAGTCGAAAATCGACTTCTCGTGGTCCGACGGGAACGTAGAGGGTCTAAACTCACCAGCCGAAGGAATCCAGACAAGCGAGTACTCAGCCAGGTGGTCCGCCGAACTGAACGTGGCCTACAGTGGCGTTTATCGCTTTATCATAAATGTAAACAACAGCGGGAGACTATGGCTCGACGACAGGCTGATTATCGAAAGGTGGCCGAACTCCGGAGCATACCCGGAATATACATCAAAAGGCATCGAGCTTGTTGCAGGAAGAAGCTATTCCCTGGTGATGGAGTGGAACAAGTACAATTCAGGCGCTCTGGCCACACTGGAATGGATAGATCCGTTTGGCGAAAGGACAATGATCCGACCGGGCCAGCTTCAACTACCCCTGAGAGCCAACAGGCCCAAACCGAGTTCCGGACAAATCGATGTTACTCACACGGCGATTCTCAACTGGAGTTCGGGATACAAAGCCTCGCGGCATGACGTCTATTTCGGCGCGGACGCCGAAGCCGTGGCAAACGCCGACACAAGCTCGCCCGAATACAAAAGCAACAGAGACCTTGGGGCGGAAAGCTACGAGCCTGGAGAACTCCAGTGGAATACTATCTATTACTGGCGCGTCGATGAGGTGAATGATCTCGACTCCGGCAGTCCGTGGATCGGCCACGTCTGGAGTTTCACAACCGGTGATTTTCTTGTAGTGGATGACTTCGAGAGTTACGACGGCCGCAACAGTCAGATTTGGTGGTCATGGAAAGACGGACTCGGCTACGTCGCGCACGATGACGAACCGGCCTACCTTGGCAATGGAACCGGCTCAGCGGTAGGTGATGAAGCCACGTCATCTTTCACCGAGGAGCTGATCGTCCACGGAGGCAGCCAGTCGATGCCGTTGTTCTATGACAACAACAAGCCCGGCTTTGCGAATTATTCCGAAGCGGAGCTGACGTTGACCGCTCCGAGAGACTGGACTGCCAGCGATGTTGAGGAATTGTCCATGTGGTTCAGAGGCGATCCAGCCAATTCCGCCGAGAGCTTATACGTGGCGGTGACTGATGCATCCGGAGCCTCTATAGTCGAATACCACGACAGTCCCAACGCTTCACAGGCAAGTACTTGGCAAGAGTGGGTAATTCCGCTGCAAACGTTTGTCAGTCAGGGGATTGATCTGACCGATGTGGATCGGATAGGCCTTGGCATAGGTACCAGAGGCAACACAACAGTGCCAGGTGGCTCCGGAAAAATGTACTTCGACGACATCCGGCTGTATCGGCCGAGAGCTACACCATAAGATCATACTGAAGTGACATTAGGTCTTTCATCTGTTTAGGGCCTGTACCGATGATTTCGGTATGGGCCCTTTGATTTTTTACAGTACCATCAAGAGGGATATTAAGAATAAATTTATTTCTCACCATATACTTAATCTGATAGGAGTAAGAAATTTCTGAGAAATATTCAAATTTTAGTAAAAAATTGGCATTATTTCGGACCTGATATACGAAAAATTGACATCGGTGGAGACATTTTGGTGACACGATGTCCCCTTGTCTTGGCGGTGTTTTTAAGCTCCTGAAAGAGATAATTTTCGTCTGCTATGTCACTCGTTCACAGCTTCTGTTTTCGGTAGTTTTACCCGCCACTCTTCGGCCTTTTCCGGCTCACCCCAGGCTTCGTAGATTTCTATAAGGTGGTTCCACGACTCTAACGTATGCGGATGGGTGTCACCTAGTTTGAGACGTCTGCCTTCGAGTGCTTCGAGCAGTAGTGGCTCTGCCTTATCATAAAGTTCTTTCTTTTTGTATAAAAGAGCCAAGTCGTTTTTACTTTCCAGTGTGCCCGGATGGTCATCACCCAACTTGCGACGGCGGGTCTCCATTGTTTCAAGATACAACTCTTCCGCTTTAGCATAATGACCTTGGGCCGTATACAGTTTGCCCAAGGTATTCTTAACAGACAGCGAAGCCCAATTCTCCTCGCTTAGAATGCTGCATAGGATGCCCCACGCATTAGTCAGAAGCGACTCTGTTTGGTCATACTGTCCTTGGCTTAAGTAAATCGTGCCAAGGCCAAGCATTGACTGCGCGGTCACAAAATGTGCTTCACCGACTACGCCGCGAGCCGTTTCCAGCGTCTTGTTAAAAAGCGATTGTGCCTCCTTGCATCGACCCTGACTGTGATACAGCCAGCCAAGAGAAGCCGTAGTCCAAAGCGTCTCAGGGTGTTCGGCGCCCCATGCATCGCGCCAACCGTTCAAGGCCTCGCACAGAAGCTTCTCGGCCTTATCGTAGCGGCCCATTTCCCAGTATAGCTCCCCAAGATTACGCATCCACTGCAGTGTAATATAGTCCTTGTTGCCCTGCTGCCGACGGTAGAGCTCCAGCGATTTGATGGACGGATCCTCGGCTTTCTTGTATTGGCCCTGCAGATGATAAAACCGTCCTACCCCGCCCAGAAAATATTCCTCGATGCCCATACGCCGGGCGGCTTCCAAAGCCGGGTTGAAAACCAACTCGGCTTCCTGGAAACGTCCCTGCATAGCATAGACCGTGGCAAGCGCGCCTATGCAATGCAACGTACGCTCATCTTCCAGCTCGATTATTCGACGCATACCCGCTACTGACTCTTCAAACAGTTGCTCTGCCTCGCGATATCGGCTCCTCTGGAAGAATCCCCAGCCCAGCTCCTTCACCCATAGCAGAGTTGTGGGATCCTCGTCCCCAAGTTGCTCGCGACAAATATCTATCGCACGTTTATAATGTAACTCCTGCTGTTCATATAAGCCGAGGCTCCAGTATGCAAATCCAATCGTGTGTCGTATCTGGGCCTCAGCCATCGGTGAGCCTTGGAAATTGTCCTTAATGTCCTTCGACGCTTTATCCAGAACAGTTCGGATGGTTATCTGCCTGCCCCCGACTTTGAAAGGATCGAGCGACTCGAGAACGCTGAATTGGAGGAAGTCAGACACAGCCTGCGCCTCGGCACGAGCGCGAAATTGACCAATAGTAAGTAATATGGAGACCACGATCCCTGCAATAAGTACAATCAGAACCGCTCCAATGCCTGCAATCAACGCCCTGTGCCGGCGCACGTACTTCTTGATCTGGTAAACAGTACTGGGTGGGCCAGCCATCAGGGGAGCACCTTTCAAGTAATTCTCGATATCGTCGGCTAGTTCGGAAGCGGAACGATAACGTTCGGTACGCTCCTTGCGCATTGCCTTGAGGGGAATCCACTCCAGTTCCTTGTGCAGACGTCTGGCCAATGCTACAACATTGGTCCGTCGGCTCTCGGCTACTTTTTTGGCTTGTTCACCCAGACTTGTCAGCCGTGTGCTCGGTGTCTTCGGATTGGTTTCGCAAATAACCTGCCGGATATGCTCGAGGCCACCCTCACGAAAGGTCTTGGAATCGAATGGTAACACACCGGTCAAAAGCATATAAAGTAAAACACCTAATGAATAGACGTCTGAGCGAGTATCGATATCATCAATGGCCATATCCGCTTGTTCAGGACTCATATATTCAGGTGTGCCAAACAACTGGCCCTGCTCAGTAGTAAACGTACGCTCGGTTAGTGGTTGGGCGAGGGATTTAGCCACGCCGAAGTCAATGACCTTCGGCAACGCTCGATCGCCTTCTAATGAAACCAGTATGTTTGATGACTTGATGTCGCGGTGGATGATGCCTTTCTGATGAGCATGTTGGACTGCGTGACAGACCTGGAGAAATAAGCGGAGCCGATCCTCGATACTGATTTTTTCGTGATCATAGTGTTCTGTGATGGGCAGGCCCTTTACGTATTCCATTACAAAATAAGGTCTGCCACTCTCTGTTGTGCCGGCGTCATATACATGAGCAATATTCGGATGATCCAGCAGAGCTAAGGCTTGCCTTTCAGCTTCGAAACGGGCGATCACCCGTTTTGAATCCATGCCTGGCTTAATGACCTTTAGGGCTACCTGGCGTTTGATAGGATGCTCCTGCTCGGCCAGATAGACGATGCCCATCCCACCTTCGCCTAAGACACCAAGGAGTCTGTAACGTCCGATCTGACCGCCTGGCGTATCCGTGAATAAATCCAAAGGGGCCCGTTCCGCAAAAGCAGAAGAACGGGATTCATGACATGAGGAACGTTCACTAGCTTGCGTGTGTGACTAATTTTTCTGGCGCGCTGTTTTAGCATATGTTATTCTTTGTTCT
>CAZZAX010000192.1:0-10178 GCA_964653075.1 uncultured Pirellulales bacterium | reverse complement strand
CTGAGCAGCCGGAGCAATGGCCCGAAAGTAGTACCGAGCAGTCATGGCAGGAAGGCAATTCCGAATCCTCACAGTCATGGCAGGAAGGCAATTCCGAATCCTCACAATCATGGCAGGAAGGCAGTTCCGAATCCTCACAATCATGGAAGGAAGGCAGTTCCGAATCCTCACAGTCATCTCAGGAAGGCAGTACTGAGCAGCCGGAAGCCTCACAGGAGCCTTCTCCGAGTTGCCAGCAGGCGCCCAGTTCGCCACAGCAGGATGACTGGAAACAGCCAGAAAGTAATAGTGATTGGCAGCAAGAGTAATAAAACAGTAAAGTTCGGCCAATAAACAACTTAAGTCAGGTTATCACGACTATGACTAAGGTAGCCTCACATGTGCCATTTAGGCTAATCGGGGTGTTTTTTTAGTCAATATCGCAGCCATTGGTAACAAATATTCCGCTTTTAGACTCGTAGTATTCTGCCGTTGTAGAGTGCTAATTCAGTTTTTTGGCACCTAATCTAGTATTTGGCTTCCTCAGAGGGTGATAAAACTTTTGATTTTCAAAAAAGCCGGTTTCTGAGGCTATAATCCATTATTATACTGACTTCCATAGATTTGCGCAGAATCCCTTTTAACAGAGCCAAATCTCAAACTTACTTTCAAAAGCTATCAGCAGCATTGTAAAGACCGTTTAGTTGATACGACAATTCCTGTCAGTTTGGCGTATCAAACCGGCTCTCAATACCAAAATTGGCACCTTTTCATCTAATCAATCCTGTCAATATACCCCTAAATGGCAATTTTTGCATTCCATATATGCTTGTTAATAAGCTACTTACTGCAATCCGGCCAAAATAGCAGCATATCTGCACGAAATCTGGTATATCTTTTGCAGGTTTAGTATTAATTATGCGAAAATTAACGATTGAATCTTTTGTAAGCCAGATAATTTTAGGAGGCAAGTAATTATGGCAGTCAAAGAATTGGCATTTGAATCCGATGCAAGAGCCAGCCTGTTGGCGGGCGTAGAAAAACTCGCCGCAGCGGTCAAACCAACCCTTGGCCCCAGAGGCCGAAACGCCGTCTTAGATAAAAGCTGGGGCGGCCCAACCGTAACCAAAGATGGTGTAACTGTTGCTGAAGAAGTTGATCTTCTCGACAAAAACGAGAATCTCGGCGCAAAATTAGTAAAAGAAGCGGCGAGCAAAACCTCGAAGATAGCCGGTGACGGGACAACAACCGCCACAGTACTGACCGAAGCGCTGTTCAAAGAAGCATACAAAAACCTCGCGGCCGGTGCTGATGCCATGGCTCTGAACCGAGGCATGCAAAAGGCGGCCAAGGCAGTCACCGATAAGCTGGCAACGCTGGCAAAACCGATAGATATCTCAAAAGCAGACGATATAATCAATATCGCCTCGGTATCAGCCAATAACGATATAGAAATCGGAAAGACTATGGCCAAAGCCTTTCAGCGAGTCGGTAAAGACGGCGTTATTACGGTTGAAGAGGGTAAAAGCTTCGAAACAACCGTTGAATTCGTCGAGGGTATGCAGTTCGACCGCGGTTATCTTTCGCCGCATTTCGCAACCGATACCGAGAATATGGTCTGTGAATTAGTAAAACCATTCATCCTTGTCTATGAGGAAAAAATCAGCAATGTAGGTAAGCTCGTTCCGCTACTGGAGAAGGTTGCAAAGGCCAAAAAGCCCTTGTTGATAATCGCAGAAGACGTAGAGAGCGAGGCATTGGCAACATTAGTGGTTAATAAGCTCAAAGGCGTACTTCAGGTTGCAGCCGTTAAAGCACCAGGTTACGGCGACCGCAGAAAAGCAATGCTGCAGGACATCGCCGTACTGACAGGCGCCGAGCCTATTTTCAAAGATTTAGGCATTGAGATGGAGAACATTAGTGTCAGCCAGCTCGGCCAGGCCAAAAAGATAACCATCGATAACGATAATACAATCATAATCGAAGGTGCAGGCAGCCAGCAGGGCATTAACGGAAGAATCAAGCAGATAAAAGACGAAGTAGAAATTACAACAAGTGATTATGACCGTGAGAAGCTCCAGGAACGCTTAGCTAAACTTACCGGCGGTGTAGCCCAAATAAACGTCGGCGCTGCAAGCGAAGCGGAAATGAAAGAAATAAAGGCCAGAATCGAAGATGCCCTGCACGCCACCAGAGCAGCTATCGAAGAAGGTATCGTACCGGGCGGAGGTGTAGCTTTAATCCGTTGTATCGATGCGGTAAAGAAATTGAAACTTACAGGTGATGAGCAAACCGGTGCCGATATTCTTACAAAGGCGCTTTCGATGCCATGTCACTGCATTGCTTATAACGCCGGGGCAACACAAAATCTCGTAGTCAACAAAGTTGCAGAAGGCAAAGGTGCTTTCGGTTACAACGCCGACGCAGACAAATACGAAGACCTGCTGAAAGCCGGAATACTTGACCCGGTCAAGGTCACACGAATTGCTCTGCAAAACGCCGTGAGTATAGCAGGCCTTCTCCTTACGACGGACTGCCTTGTTACAGAAAAGCCCAAGGAAAAAGAAGAGATGCCTCCCGGCGGACCCGGCGGACCCGGCATGGGCGGCGGCATGGGCGGAGGTATGGGCGGCATGGGCGGCATGATGTAAGTAAGCAGCCGGAATAGCATTCAAGCACCCACACAAGTTTGAGTATGTAGCCCGATATAACTATTAAATGTTAGACTCAAGAGAATAAAGAGGCAAAATAATGGACAACATAACGACCCGGCTTCGTAATTACGACAGTACCTGCAAAAGCAAGGCAAATGCGGTGATAATAATCGCAGCTCTGTTTATGTTAGTAATTACCGGCTGCCAGGGAGTTGGCCAGAAACATCCTCTTAGCAAAGACGTACGAATGAAATGGTGGCGGGATGCAAGATTCGGTATGTTTATCCACTGGGGCCTTTACGCTGTGCCGGCAGGCCAGTGGAAAGGTAAGAATATTCCGGGTATCGGCGAATGGATTATGGAAAGTGCTGATATACCCGTCTGGGAGTATGAATCTCTTGCCCAGCAGTTTAATCCGGTCAAGTTCAACGCCGATGAGTTTGTTCGAATCGCCAAAAATGCCGGTATGAAGTATATCGTCATCACGAGTAAGCATCACGATGGCTTTTGTCTGTGGGATTCAAAGGTAACGGATTATGACATCATCGATGCTACACCGTTCAAACAAGACATACTCAAAGAGCTTTCAAAAGCCTGCAAAAAACAGGGCATTAAGCTATGTTTCTACCATTCGATAATGGACTGGCATCACCCGGACGCCCAGAGACCTTTTTATCCAAACTATAATGACGGTAAAAAGTCCAATCCCAACTTTGCCCGTTACGTGGACAACTATCTGAAACCACAGCTAAAGGAGCTGATAAACAAGTACGGTCCTCTTGGCGTTATGTGGTTCGATGGTGAATGGATAAAAGACTGGACAGAACCGCAGGGTAAGGACCTGTATAATTATGTTATGTCTCTCCAGCCGAATATCATTATCAACAACCGTGTAGGCAAAGGGCGCAAAGGGATGGAAGGCCTGAACAAGGGCGACCAGGAATATGCCGGGGACTTCGGTACTCCCGAACAACAGATTCCGGCAACGGGGCTGCCGGGTGTTGACTGGGAATCCTGCATGACAATGAATAAAACATGGGGCTATAAATCCTATGACCATGACTGGAAATCAAGTAAAGTCCTGATACAAAATCTGGCGGACATCGCCAGTAAAGGCGGCAACTTTTTGCTGAACGTCGGGCCTACCGCTGAGGGTCTTATTCCGGATGCGAGTGTTGAGCGTCTGGCGGATATGGGCAAATGGATGAAGGTAAACAGCGAAAGCATCTATGGAACAACAGCCAGTCCGCTGGGCATGTTACCCTGGGGAAGATGTACCGCAAAGCCCGGCAAACTGTATCTACACGTATTTGACTGGCCAACAAACGGCAACCTGGAATTAACAGGATTGAAGAAAGGGATCAACAAAGCTTATCTTCTGGCTGACAAGAAACGGGCGAAATTGCCCGTCAGGCGTAAAGGCGAAGACAAGATTGTAATCAGAGTACCAAGTAATGCACCGGATGAAATTAATAGTGTCGTGGTGCTTGAAATTAAGAATTAAGGCCACCCCCAAACAAGTTTGAGGGTGCCACCCTGTATTTTATAATGCGAATAAGAAATTAAAAAAATAGAACCAAAACAGATAAGGAGTGAGTTATGAAACTTAAACCCCTGGACGACAGAATTGTAATCAAACAATCAGAGGCCGAAGAAAAAACAACCGGCGGAATTATCCTGCCGGACACTGCAAAAGAAAAACCCCAAATTGGGACAGTAATAGAAACCGGCCCGGGTAAACTGCTCGATAACGGCAAACGAGGCAAAATGTCCGTAAAGAAGAAAGACGAAGTTATTTACGCAAGATACGGTGGAAATGAAGTCGAAATCGACGGAGAAAAATATGTGATTCTGCGGGAAAGTGACATTCACGGAATCGTCGAAAGATAAAAAATTAGTTCATAGTTCGCAAAGTATGAGCTAAAAATGATAAGAAGAAAATTGAAAAGAGGTAATGAAAAATGGCAAAACAATTAATGTTTGACGATACAGCACGAGCACAGCTCAAAGAAGGTTTGTCGCAATTAGCCGAAGCGGTAAAAGTTACTCTCGGGCCCACCGGTAAAAACGTTATTCTGCACAAAAGCTGGGGCTCACCGAAGGTAACAAAGGACGGCGTCTCGGTCAGTAAAGAAATCGAGCTGCCCGAACCATTCAAAAATATGGGCGCAAAGATGGTCAATGAGGTTGCCAGCAAAACCTCCGACGTCGTCGGCGACGGAACGACAACCTCAACAGTGCTGGCAGAGGCTATCTACACCGAGGGATTAAAGCACGTTACGGTCGGAGCGAACCCGATGGCCATTAAGCGGGGAATCAGCAAAGCCGCCGAAGTCGTGACCAAATACATCCAGTCCGTCAGCGTACCTGTAAAAGGCCACGGTGACATCGCAAAGGTCGCAACCATCAGCGCAAATAACGACCCTTCGGTAGGCGAAATCCTGGCTGATGCAATCGACAAGGTCGGCAGCGATGGAGTCATCGAGGTCGAAGAAGGCAAAGGAATGGAAAACGAGCTGACCGTAGTCGAAGGTATGCAATTTGACAAGGGTTATATGTCGCCGTATTTTATGACTGACCCCAATACCCTCGAAGCCGTCCTCGAAGATACCTATATCCTGCTGCATGAAAAGAAGATATCCAGCGTTCGCGAGCTTATTCCCCTGCTGGAAAAGGTCGCTCAAGTAGGTAGTCCGTTGCTGATTATTGCAGAAGACGTCGAAGGTGAGGCCTTGGCGGCATTAGTTATTAATCGTCTGCAAGGCATACTGAAGGTCTGCGCGGTCAAGGCCCCGGGATTCGGGGACCGCAGGAAAGCTATGTTGGCTGATATAGGTATCTCAACCGGTGGACAGGTGATTACTGAAGATTTGGGTATCAAGCTCGAAAGCATTGAGCTTTCACAGCTTGGCCAGGCCAAAAAAATCGTTGTGGATAAGGACGCTACAACAATAATCGAAGGTGCAGGCCAAAAGAAAGACATTTCAGGGCGCTGCGACCAAATTCGCAATCAAATTATAGCCACAACCAGCGACTACGACCGTGAAAAATTACAGGAAAGGCTGGCCAAACTGACCGGCGGAGTAGCCGTCATTAAAGCGGGCGCCGCAACGGAAACGGAAATGAAGGAACGCAAAGACCTGCTTGAAGACGCGCTGCACGCAACAAGAGCTGCGGCTGGAGAAGGTGTTGTAGCAGGCGGCGGTGTCGTGTTCCTGCGTGCCATCAGTGAGGTAGAAAAGGCCAGAGCAAGAGCAAAGGGCGATGAAAAAATCGGTTTCGATATTGTAGCCAGCGCACTCAAGGCGCCAACAACCCAAATTGTTGACAACGGCGGTGAACAAGGCGATGTGGTCGTCGCTCAACTTCTGGAAAAAGGCAAAAAAATCGGTTATGACGCGAATACAGGCAAATTCGTCGATATGTTCAAAGCAGGAATTATCGACCCTGCAAAGGTTACCAGAATCGCATTGGAAATGGCTGCTTCGGTGGCCGGGCTTATGCTGACCACCAATGTGTTAGTAACAGAGCTGAAAGATAAGGATAAAGACGAAGAGCCAATACCAGGATCGGTAAGATAAAACTTCGTGAACCGTTACCAGAGCTACGAATGACGAGTCACGAAGTAAGAGATTATGGCCAAACGTGATTATTATGAAGTTTTAGGCGTTGGCAAGAATTCTTCCGCCGACGAAATTAAACGCTCATACCGGCGCATGGCGATGAAGTATCATCCGGACAAGAACCCGGGTGATAAAGAGGCCGAGGCCAAATTCAAAGAATGCGCCGAGGCCTACGAGGTGCTGAGCGATAGCGAGAAACGGCAGCGCTATAACCAGTTCGGACATGAAGGCCTTCGAGGCTCCGGCATGCACGACTTCTCGCGAATGAATGTCGAAGATATCTTCAGTATGTTCGGCTTCGATGATTTCTTCAGCGGAATCTTCGGGGGGCGCAGAAGGTCAAGCCGGCGGGCAGGGCCGACACGCGGTTATGATCTGGAGACCACCGTGGAACTGACGCTCAATGACATCGCCAAAGGCACTGAGAAGAGTATCGAATTTACACGACAGGACTTGTGCAGCGAATGCAGAGGCACCGGATGCCACAAAGGAAGCCAGCCCGGACGATGCCCAACCTGCAATGGCAGCGGTCAGGTCGCAAGAGGCGGCGGTTTTTTCCAGATGGTCTCGACATGCCGACAGTGCGGCGGCAGCGGACAGGTCATTACCAACCCGTGCAAAAAATGCAAAGGCAACGGCAGAGTGCCTAAGAAGCGAATCGTCAATATTAAAATACCCGCCGGAGTCCACGAAGGACAGGGTATAAGAGTTGCAAGCGAAGGTGAACCCGGCCGAAACGCTGGACCAAGGGGCGACCTGTATTGCTATGTCAGAGTTAAACCTCACAAATTTCTGCAACGTGATGGCAGTGATCTTATTGCAGTTGTGCCGATAAGCTTTACACAGGCTGCTTTAGGGACAACTATTGACGTTCCAAGTTTGAACGGCACACAAGGTTTGAAAATCCCGTCCGGGACACAATATGGGAGCGTCTTTAGAATTAAAGGACAGGGCCTGCCGGATATAAGGACACGACGGAGCGGTGACGAACTCGTGCAAATTACTATCGAAACACCAGTGAAACTAAACGCAAAACAAGAAGAGCTGCTGAGAGAATTCGCCAAAAGTCAAAATAAAAGTGTTTCTCCGCAATCCACACGCTTTTTCGAGAAACTGAAAAAACATTTTGGTAACCACTGATGAAACAGAAACGAAAAGAAAAGCCAAAAGAGCAAAAAGAGGCTGAGGTAAGACGTAGTGAACTATCAGACTTCTATGAACTGCTGGAAAATCTACTTCCACTGGGGAGAGAAGTTCTTTCAGAGATACTAGAAGAAAAACAGAAACATTTGGTAGATATACATGATAAAGAAAAGGATGACCTCAAGTATGCACTTGAGCTTGAAAAAGAAAAGAATAGCTGCTGGAACGAGTACGCGAACATTCTTTTCGCCCAATACCAGCGCCTCAGCGCCGACTATGCAAACTTCCAGAAGCGAGTTCCAAAGCAAATAGCCGATACAATTTGCTACGAAAAAGAAAAGATAATCAAATCCCTGCTGCCTGCTCTTGATAACTTCGAACATACACTGCAAAATACACAGTCTGCGGAGAATGTAGATGTATTTGTCAAAGGCATTAAGATTATCTACGACCAGATGCTCGACATTTTTAAATCGCATGGTGTCGAGCAAATAAAAGTACCGGGTGGAAAATTCGACCCGTCTATGCACGAAGCAATGATGCAAAAGACCGAGCCCGAGAAGGAAGATAATGTTGTTCTGGAAGAGTTTCAAAAGGGATACAAGCTCAACGGCCGGGTTATTCGGCCAAGCAAGGTAATTGTCAACAAGCTGATATCAGAACAACCCGACCGGCAAAAAGCAGTATCAGAAGAGCCGACAGTCGGCGAACACGAAACAAATGAGCAGGAGTAACTGCGATGCCGACTTATGATTATATATGTGAAAGTTGTAAATGCAGGTTTGAGCGGTTCCAGAGTATAACGGCTAAACCTCTGCGTATGTGTCCAAAGTGCGGGGATAGAAAGTTAAAACGGCTTATCGGCGCCGGAGCGGGAGTAATCTTCAAAGGCTCCGGATTCTATCAGACAGATTACAGAAGCGAAGGATACAAAAAAGCCAAAGAAGGCGAGAAAAAGACAGCCGGCAAGGACACCGGGAAAAAAGAATCCGAATCAAAAACAACCGAAACCAAAGCCAAAGAACCAAAGCCCGACAAAAAAAGCAAATCCAAGATAAAAGATAAAAAGAAATCAGCGTAGCTGTCACCTTCCGTCGAGGTTATACTCTAAAGCTACAACTTACTATACCCTAAAACTGCACATTGGTCTTATGCCCCGGCCGTAGCGAAACATTCTTGAATTCGACCCAGTGATACGGCCGGGTTTGAAATTGAAATTCCCTGATTTGCTCGAGTTTAAGGTTTCTAAAACTTGCTGTTAGCTGGTCAATCTTTCCTGATACAACTGAACCGTGGCCGGTAGTGTGTATTTTACCATCTTTGTCTACCGCTACAACTCGTTCAACCTGGTCTTTTCGCCATTCACGCGAGGCAACGATATGAATGCCACTATAGCTCTGGAACGCCTGTGACCACAAGACACCGCCTTGTCGACCACTTTTCATTCGCTTGCCTTCATGGCTTGCTATCGTTTTCCATGGTTCCGCTGCAACTCCTATACGTATCGTAGTTGACAATCGCCCCTTCTCCATATCAGAAATTGAAGCTGTTAAACCTTTAATCTGATTGTCCCAGACATCCACAACTTTACAGGAATCCTCAGTGCTACGTGCCCCTGTTATTCTACAGGAAAATTGAATGTCATCAGGCCCAGTCACTTTGTACATAAAACCATACTTACCGAATCCTGGCTTGACATTCCATTTCGAAGCACAAACTTTTATAGGAAGCTGTGAACCATCCGGCCGCCAACATCTCTTGCCCTCCTTTGGCCAGTCACAAACTCCAACCAATTCAACCGTAATGTCATCAGGTAATTTTACAAAATATTTCCCCCTATATCCCCAAGAACCCGTCAGTGACCCAAGTAGATTCGTATGGGGTTCAGGAGAAATGCGCCTCCACCGTTTGCCGGTCGACTCGCTTTGACCGAAGTATTGTACTAAAGTGCCGTCTTCCCGAACAGCCATCCTGCATTTAGCATTGTCATATTCAGCTAATTCTATAACACCATTGACGATATTGATCTGGTCTTTGTGTCCGTTCGAGTATAAGACAACGACACGACCATCAGGAAAAATCGCCATTTGTTCATTATCACCACTGGGATTATCAAAAAACCATGTACCTATCATTTTCGCCGGCACTTTACTTCCGGCAGGAATGCCTTTAATCTCTACCTGCACATCGGTTTTCAAGTCTTTTGGGCTACTGGGACATGTAACCGATTTGTCGGCAATCCGGCCGTTTTCGATTCTAACTTGCAATAAAGCCTGGTTATTGTTTTCATCAATCTCGGAAATACTATTGTCAAAATCCAGAAAAACGTTGAAGTCATATTGGCCATCCGGCAAATGAAAATCCCGCGTACCTTCGTTCCATTTCTTACCGGGCTCAATAGGCCCCGCTCCATGCCAGCCGCTGTGTATGTTCCCCACCTTATTCAGATTATCGCTTAGATCACCCCGATAAAATTTCAGTTTAAACTTTGGGATAGCCAGACTCCTTTCATTCTTTATTGAAACAACAAGATTACAAATCCCTCGTTTCTCGTCTAAGTGAATATCAAAATCAGCAGGTTTGATGTCAACTCCTGAAACTTTTCTTGCTGCCTTTTCTCTCTCTTTTGCGGTCATTTTAGCTTCTGCCTGAGCAGTTTGTCTATTTAATGTGTTAGTTTCAACCGATTTCTTTGGTTGTCTCCCCGGAATCGCGACATAAGCCTTGTTGTTTGTCTCATCCAATTCGTCAACCATATTGTCTGGGTCAACTATCACGA
>CAZZAX010000191.1:0-10183 GCA_964653075.1 uncultured Pirellulales bacterium | reverse complement strand
TAATTCTACCTCAATTCCAAGTGGAACCAGCCCAGGCTGAAGATTCGAACGAATTTGCGCTAGTTTTGCACGGGCAATGCGAGCATCAAACATACTTTTCGCTGCGCGTACGGCGTATTTGATATAGTCAATGAGGTCGTGTTTGTCACAGGGCATTGTTTGAAGGCTTCTCTCAATAATCAATTCAACAGCCTTATTGTTTGCATTTACCATTTGCAAAGACGCAAGTACACTAACCGACCGCTTAAAATATCTTTCTGAAATATGCATATGCTCGAGTTCAAAGCGGTATTGAGATTGGATTTGTTCTTCGAGCTGACTGAGCAGGACCTGCTTTATAACCAAAGCTAAATAGTTCTTTATAAACGGCCTGGCTTCCTGATCACTGGATAAGTGTTTGATGCTCGGACGGGGCCGGTCAAGTTCGTGTTCAAGATAATAATCACTAACGGCATCGGCGTGATAATGGCTCATCACAAGGTCACGCTCTGTCGTCGCGAGCAGCTCCCTGTCGGCTCGGCGCTCCCATTCGGCATCTGCTGTTCGTTCACCGGGACGGGTGTGCTTTTTGATGAATTTATCAATGCGTTTTCGAAGCCAAAGCTCGTGTATAAGATTAACGTGGAACCTGTCGCCAAAGTGTTTCTTCATTGAGCTGTGAGTTACAAGGTAAGCCTGGGCATCGACCGGACCTTTTGCCGTGTTGATTTGCACCATTTCTCTTTTATAACGCTTGCCTTCATACCTGTCGATTTCCGCCATTGCCCAGGCGGGAATATCATAGACCACCAGGCCTTCGATTTTTGATGATCGAGCTGCAACTGCATAGAAATAGACATTGTCCGGACTGACTTTTCGATAATGGGCAAGAAAGGCCGGCTCCACCCAGAGGGTCTCTTTGTCAATTTTAGAGACTTTTCTGGTAAAACTTAAGCTGCTGACTGATTTGAATATTCTACGATCACGCAGCGAGCCATAAATGAACAGATTTACCTTTCTCTCGTTCATATTCCCCGTTTCATAATTCGTGTTAATCTTCTTTTCAATCTGCGAATTCAGCCTTTTCTGATTTGTCTCCATAATCTGAACAGCTCTTTGAATGCACGAAGAATAACACGCAAATTCGCACCCGTTTGTGCCCCGGCTGTCCGGGGATAATGATGGACTCCCTGTTGCACCACACAATAACCTTTTCTAACTGCACGGGCCAGGACTTCAGCATCGATAACGGCACCTGTACTTACTAACTTGATGTTATCAAAAATTTCCCTCTTGTATAACTTAAAAGCACAGTCGATGTCGCAGATTTTCATGCCGAACAGCAAACAAACAAGTTTCGTCCAGCACCAACCGTTCATTTTGCGTACGAGGCTGTCCCGACGGTTCAGCCGATAGCAGCTAACAATATCGTATTGCTCCATCAATCCCAGCAGCGGCGGCATTTCATTAATATCGAACTGGCCGTCCCCGTCGGTATAAAACACAAGCTCTTTTGTCGCCGCTTTGAAACCCGTTTGCAGCGCCGCCCCGTACCCAACATTGGTCACATGATGCACAGCTTTTACCCTGTCCTTTTGGCCGGCAAGCTCGTCGGCAATTTTGCCCGTGCCGTCGCTGCTGCCGTCGTCAACGATAATAACTTCGAAGTCAGCGTTGAGCTTTTCCAGTACGGCAAGGGCCTTTTCTACTACGCCGGTGATATTGTCCTGTTCGTTATAGCAGGGGAAAAAAACGCTGACGGAAACATTGTTTGCCGGCTCGGTCATAATTAAAAACAATGAGCAAAAATCTTATGCACTTTTCACTTATGCACTTATTTACTTACCACCTCTTGATTCGAGCTAACCTTATCAATTCACTTACATATTTGTTCTGCTGAGCCAAATAATCGTTTACGAGTTTTGTGTTATTCTCAATCCGGGCAACATTCTCCAGATAATAGCTTGCTATTCGCCCCGCTTCTACCCTGTTGCGAAAACCGTCCTCTTTGGCCCATTTAGACTCATTTTCTGTAAACCTCTTGATATAATCTTCGCAAAACTTCTGAACGTCGGCTCTTAACTTGGCGAACTTCGAGGCTACGAGTATTATTTCAAGCATAGGTGCAGGTGATTCGTTCAATTCGAAGGCCTTTACCGCAAAATCAAAACCCTTCTTCTTCTCGGCTATCCCCATACGATAATAAAGCCAGCCATGGGCACGAATAAGGTTACTGTGGAAATCATCCGGGTAAAGGGTTTCCCCGTTAAATATGCCGTCAAAAAGTGCCTTCCCTTCAGGTGTTTTGATATCGACGTACAATCGCTGCTTGTTATTGAAGAACACAAGACGCCAATCGAGGTTACGTTCAAGGCCCTGCACGACGTGATAGGACCTTTTATCATAATATTCACTACGTCGAGGCACGCTGCATTTTAACTGAGGCATTAGCACCACCCAGACGTTATATTTCCTTAGCTGCTCATCCATCCACTGGCCGATCTTTACATAATCGTCATTAGTTAGATTCTCCCCCCTGTATCCGGCGCGTCTAAGTATCTCGGCGGTTCCCGCTCCCCCACCCATAATATCCTGCCATAATTCGAAAGCCATGCGGTCATAAGCCGCCTGTGCCCTGCCATCCATAAATAACTGTAAAGGCGTTTTACCTGTATTCGGGTCGGGCTCCTGACCGAAAGCAATGAAGCCGCCCTCTGTCCAGGAATTAAACATCTTTCCTTCTAATTCATTATCTTTGATAAACCTGCTGGCGTAAAACGGCTTTTGCCCCGAGTCGGTCATCCGCATAAACATTGATGTTAATTTCGGATCGCGAGGCCACGAATCCAGATAAATTCGCTTAAATTTAAGCCCCCACCACACACCGAAATACATCACGGCCATCGCACCGGCCAAAACAATAAATAATTGTAGATTATACTCCATCACCCCAACAGCCAGACGTTTGTTTTTACGAAAGTTTATAAATGCTGAAATTGAACGAACAAGCTGGTCAATAAACATTGCTATAACCGGGCAGGCTGCAATGGCCGCTATGGGAATAAATCTGCGCGAACGCACCGCCATATAAATCGTCAGGGCACCTATAAGAATTATTGGTATATCTATTTTCGGCCATTGATAACCTTCGGAAATATTCTTTTTCCGCTTGGTTTGCCGGCCAATAGAAGTGGAAGTTTTTAACAGAACAATTGCCCAAACTGCAAAAGCTGCACTACCGAGAATGAACATAACTAAAAATGGTTTTGCAGTACCAACAGGATTCGTCCAGTCGAAAGCAGGCAACCACTCGTGGATTTTTCGCCACCTCGCAGCATGTTCGCTGACGCTGATGACAAAAGTATGAGTAAGATTTGTTAAATGAAAAGGATTGAACAAAACCGTGGCCACAAACGCAGCAGCAGCAGCGGCAATTGTATGATACACGCCCTTCCATCCGATCGAAACAAGATTTTTCTTGTAAAATACCAGCAGAATATCCAAAACTATCACAAGGATTGAAAACAGAAATGTGGGGAACGTAAGGCCCGCACGGGAAAGAACGAAAAATAAGAAAGGCCAGGCGGTAATGTTGTACAAAATCGCAGTCCATTTTTTATTGCAGTTGGTAAACAGATGCAAACCTATAAACGGCACAAGCATTATGAATGCGTAGATATACCCGCCGTGGACATTGCACCAGAAAACCGTTACCGGAACAATAAGCCATATATACAGCACGTTGCGATACGTCGTAAGGGCAAGGATAAGCAAAAAGACCGCTACTAACATATTCGAAAAACCCGCCGGGCGAATATCGAGAAATGAACGCCCCGTAAACATCGCAAAGCAGCAAAACACCGCACAAAGCCACGGATGGACCCCCAGTAACCGGCCCGTGTAATAAACACAAACCACGGTCACTATGTAAATAGCGAACTTCCAATAAACTAGCGCATTGGAAGGAAAGCTTACACCGTACGCATAGGATGATTTGGGTATCAACGAATAGAAAATCACGTGCGTCAGCCAGTTCTGATTTATCCAGCCTGTCGGGTGCCATTTCTTGACCGTTTTCAGGCCTACTTTATCCGTAATCCATCGGGCCCAGCTTGGCCAGGTTTTAATCTCTTCTTCCGTCGGCCCCGCTTTATGTGAGTTTGCACTGAAAGGCTCGACTGTATCGACCCCGTGATTGACAAAATGCCGCCCGCAAGCCATTGCGACCCACGTATCACCCGCGGCCACCATGTGTGTGCAAGCGTGAAATGTAAAAACAAGCATCGCCAGCCAACAGATGACAATGGAAACACGCCGCAGGTCAGAAAACATCTTACTCCTGACTTCCAACTTCTGACTTCCGGTGTCCGGCTTCTGATTTCTACCTTCTACTGACTTAGCCATTCTTCCAGTCTGTCTAATCCTTTGGTAATCTGCGCAAGCGAACAGGCAAAACTCAAACGAACGTTATTATCACAGCCAAACGGCAGCCCCGGAACCAGCGCGACATTGGTCTGTTCAAGAAGCGCTTGTGCAAAATCCATACTGCCGTTAATCTTCGCACCATTAATATTTCGGCCATAATGGCCCGAAACATCAGGGAAACAGTAAAAAGCACCCGTACATTCGGGACATTCCACGCCTTCGATGCTGTTTAACCGCTTCACCATATATTTGCCCCGCCGCTCGAATTCCTGTCTCATACTCTCTATGGCCTCCTCGGCAGGCGCCCCTAAAGCCGCAATCGCCGCATACTGACCGAAGGTGACAGCATTCGACGTCATATGAGATTGAAGCCGCCCCATTGCCTTTATAACATCCAGCGGCCCCGCCGTATATCCAAGACGCCAGCCCGTCATAGAGAAAGTCTTGCTGAACCCGTTAAGAGTCAAAGTCCTGTTATAAGCGTCCTCACTCAGCGAAGCAAAACTCACAAACCTGGTATCACCATAGATTAATTTCTCGTAGATTTCATCAGAGAGTACCATCACATTTGTCCCTTCGAGGACCTTCGCAATGGCCTTCAGCTCTTCGGGAGTATAAGTAAAACCGCCCGGATTACTCGGCGAGTTAATCAAAACCATAGCCGTCTTATCAGTTATTGCTTCTTCCAACTGCGAAGGCGTCATCTTGTAGCTGTTATCCTTATCCGTTTGAACAACTTTAACAACCGCCCCGGCCAGCTTTATAGCCTCCGGATAAGTTACCCAGTACGGTGTAGATAAAATAACCTCGTCACCCGGGTCAAGCACCACCTGCATCGCCTCATAGATAGAATGTTTGCCACCTATATTGACAATGACCTGCTCCGGCTTGTATTCGAGACCGTTGTCTTTTTTGAGCTTGTCCGCGATGGCGGCACGCAGTTCGATTATACCCGCTGCGGCCGTATATTTCGTCTTACCCGCCTTCAGCGCCTCGATTGCGGCCTCCTTGATATAATCAGGAGTATCGAAATCCGGCGCCCCTGCTCCGAAACCAACTACATCTTCACCCTGCGCTTTTAATTCCAGCGCCCGCGCCGAAACCGCCAAAGTCGCCGATGGCGGAACCTCCTGGGCCCGTTTACTAACCTTCATCCTCATCGCACCTTTCAAAATTGAATTCAAAACAACTCTTATGCCCTTATGCTCTTATGCACTTAAGCACTTAAGCACTTGTTCTCTTATGCTCTTATGCACCTGTGCTCTTGTGCTCTGTGCTATTAAATACAAAACCACTACCCCCGTCAAGAAATTTGCTATTTGCCAAATCCTCTGTATATTGTTCGTAGGGGCGGTTCGCGAACAGCCCTGCTATACCTGACTCACATCAGGAGAATGTGAGCTCACATCGAGGGTAAATTCTGGAGTATTGTGTATAATCCTCTATGGATTCATATTTCTTACGAGATGTGAATGTTTCACCGGCCGTACCATATCTTTCGCCAGTTGTTGGTGTTTGGTCTAAATCATCGTACTTTTATTGCTTTTTTAAGTACAAGATCAAGGTCCGAAAAGCTTGGCGGGAAAAAACTATTTCCCCATTCTGAGAGAGGCAGGAATCCTGTGGAATACAAAACTTAGTTCGAAACACATTTGATTATACTGATTCGGCAAAAAAAAAATTGGGCACTGAACATCTTGTTACGCAGTGAAGAGAGTAAGAATTATTGAACCTTCTGGTTAATTGAATTGGATTTCTAGCCGATTATTTCAATAGCGTTGATATGCATTGGGTTTTCTTTGGCCTACCTATTGAGAGAAATGTTTCGGTATTTAATGTTAGATTCATGAAGTCTGAGCGTACGACATTTTTGCCTATTGATAGAATGTGGGAGAGAACAGAGATTGCGCGACAGGATTCGGACGCTCTCATGTTTCTCAGCTTAATGTATACCGGCGAGGTGATGATCAAGATAATCGTTGCGGGGCTCGTAGCGGTGATCAAAGATGACAAGGAAAGACATCGTTATCGGCTGCTTCATAAGCTGGTGCGCGCCAACAGCTTGGGGGAATGGTCGCATGCTCTCAATGAAGCGTTAACAGGCACATCTTCCCAGCATTTGTATCCTATGGCAAGGGAAGAACAACAAGAGTTGACCAGGAAATGTGGAGATGGGTCGTGGCAGTATGAAGCGAACAGGTTTCTGATGGAATGCATGAGAACGCTAGATAAAGATTGCGAAGCACTGCCGAGAAAGATGGATTGTCGGAATTGGTTTTCGCAATTTGTCACGCTTCGTAATAGGACGAAAGGGCATGGTGCATTCACAGGAGGTGATTGTAGCAAGATGTGCCGACCGCTTGAAAAGTCGATACGCTTGATTGCTGAAAACCACATACTGTTTAAGCGTCCATGGGTTTATTTGCACCAAAATCTTTCTGGAAAATATCGAGTAACAAGACTATCGCATGATTCTAGACCTTTTGATTATCTTAAGTCGTCAACGGAAGGAAAATTAAAAGATGGAGTCTATTTACACCTTTATGAACCATGTTTCGTGGACTTGATTTCCTCAGACCCAGATGCCGGGGATTTCTTTTTCCCGAATGGAAACTTCGGCAAAAACAGGTTCGAAATGATATCTTACATTACAGATGACATTTCGTGTGGTGAGCCAAGTCTGTATCTACATCCACCAACTGAATTACCTGAGAGTGAAACACAGGGTTTCCTGATGCTCGACGTAAGAGGCGAAGCTTTCACCAATCTACCCCCAATTCCTGACGGGTACATCAGAAGGCCCAGCTTGGAGAAGGAGCTTGAAGAGGTTTTGCTTGATGATCGACGTCCAATGGTGACGCTAGTGGGAAGAGGCGGGATAGGTAAAACGTGGCTTTCGCTCCATGTCTTGGATGGAATCGCAGATACTGGCAATTTTGATTGCATCCTATGGTTCAGCGCCCGGGACATTGACCTGCTGTCCGAAGGGGCCAAACTAGTTAAGCCGCATGTTCTAACACCTCGCGACATCGCATCTGAATTTGTAAATCTCCTTCAGCCAAGGGAAGCAAGCAGTAAGTTATTTGATGAAGTGAAGTTCTTTCAGCAATATCTTATGAAGAGCCAGATGGGCCCTATCCTATTTGTCTTCGACAATTTCGAAACGGTCCAGAATCCTATTGATTTGTATAAGTGGCTTGATACCTATATTAGATTTCCGAACAAAATCCTGATTACTACAAGGGTAAGGGATTCCAAAGGGGACTACCCGGTGGAAGTAAGAGGAATGACGGATAGAGAATTCAATGAACTCGTGAAATCTACTGCAAGAGAATTCGGGATTAAATCGTCGATTATGAAAGAGTACCGGATGAGGTTGTACGAAGAATCCGGCGGGCATCCTTATGTAGTTAGGATTCTGCTCGGTGAACTGGCGAAGCACCCTAAGTGGAAGAATGTTAAGAGGATCGTTGCCAGGCGGAGCGATATACTAGATGCATTATTCGAAAGGACGTATTCTGCTCTATCGCCGGTGGCGAAACGAGTCTTTCTAACTTTGTGCAACTGGCGCTCGGCTATACCCCAGCTTGCTCTGGAGGCGGTCTTGCTGCGACCGGAGCACGAAGAAAGGATGGACGTCGAGAGTGCTATTTACGAACTGAGGCATAGTTCCTTCATTGAAATATCGAACGAAAATGGTACGCGGTTTATCAGCGTCCCTCTTGTGGCATTCCAGTTTGGCAAAGGCAAGTTAGAGGTGAGCCCTCTGAGGACCTCCATTGAAGCGGACACGGAACTCCTTCAACTGTTTGGCGCTAGTCAGCCTTCCGACATAAAACACGGGATCAAACCTCGCATCAAGAGACTTTTTGATCAGGTAGCGAGAAAAGTTTGCATAAGTCCCGATGAACTGAAGAACTACCTTCCGGTGCTGGAATTCATCTCCAGAGGTCATCCTCCGGCGTGGCTTTCGCTGGCATCATTGTATGAAGAGTTGAATGATCTTGGAAAAGCGAAGCAAGCGATAACAACCTTTCTGGAAACATCACCGACTGAAGCAGAAAGAAAGTGTGGGTGGGAGAGGCTAGCGAACCTCTGCCAGAAGGCTCAAGACTGGAATGGAGAGGTACACGCGCGTATAAAAATGGCACAATTGCCGAGCACGCCATTCTATATGATTAGCAACACCGCGAATCGTCTGAACGAGCTTTTTCGGCAGGAGCATAAGTTGTTCGAGACGCGGGAAAAACTGATTATCGTGCAAGCTCTCGTTGATACAATGGAAAGCCGCATCAAAGAGGCTGACGTGAATGACTTCTCGAAATTAGCTTGGCTTTGCCTGCATCTCAAGAGCGAGGAAAAGGCGATTTATTTCACACAGAGGGGTTTGGAAGCAGATCCTGATAACATTTACTGCCAACGGCTCCTTACCAAACTGCAAAAAAGCTATTCAATATCATCACTTTAGCTTGGTCAGTACTTAGTGCGGTCTGCGATCGCCAACCTTACTAAGGACCACCAGATTAGTAATAATGGAAATATAGGGTGGAAATATAGGGGGAAATATATGGGACGTTTACCGAATGGCGGTTTGTTAAGCCGCATATCGGTCTTTTTCTTAATTATTGAAGGTTTCATATTCCGATTGACGAAATTACTTCTAAAGGCAGTTATTGTTCTCTTTTTTACGACAAGAGTGGTATCTTCCAATTCATATCCGCCCTCTTGTCGACAAGGGGGATTTCTACGCATCATTCCCTTAAGGAACCGCCATTCGGGACGTTTACCTATTTAATATTTGACATCATTTTTATTAAGACCCGGAGGACCCGGAGGGACAGTCACCTATTTTTTTCAGTTGGCATCAATCCAAAAACTATCACAAAAAAATCAACCACATTCTTACATCGTTATTTTTACTTTTGCCTTATTTTGCCATTAAAACAGGCAAAATAGACGAAATTTCGACAAAAAACGCTAAAAACATCCCCCAAATCACCAATTTTCAACATAAATAGGGAATTTCGTCAGCTTCAAATATGTTGCATCTTAATGCAACAGTGTTGTGCTGCCTCCGGCAGCACTATAGTTTACCCTCGATTTGAGCTTACTTGTTTTTCTGTCGAGGGCCGACAGGCAAGGTGATAAAGCTCGCTTTAAGAGACTTGCCGGTCAAGAACACAAAGCTGAACGAAAAACCTCTGTGCTCCCTGTGCCCCGGCGTTTACCCCCGATTTTAGCTCACTTGATTTTCTGTCGGGGGTGGCTAAAAAATCCACGCAATAAACATCACCCAATCCTGCCCTGAGCGGAGTCGAAGGGACGCAATACAGGCGAAAATCGCCCGATGTTCGACAAAAAACGCTGGTAATTTTGAACAAATTTCAATTTTTCTAAAAAAATTTTTATTCCTTTATATATAAGCACTTAGCAAAATATAACCTTTAAAAAACTCCCCCTATTTCGTATCAAACACGCAGGTACGTCTAATTATAGAGGCGCTTCTTTTTTGCCTTCATTAAAAAATCCATAGTAAACTGGAGCAAAGCGCAAGTCCTGAGCGCAGTCGAAGGATAATGAAAAAGGTTGCTCAATCGATGAAAAATTACGAAAAGTACAAAAATGTTGAGCTTTCCATTGAAAAAACTACGAAAAGTTCTGTCACTTTTCGTAAAAACAAACCCAATTCACCAATTGTCCAAATGAACTTAAGTTATTTATCAACAATGAATTATGCAATTTTTGCCAGTCTGACAAAAGTCAAAAACAAACCCAATCA
>CAZZAX010000190.1:0-10285 GCA_964653075.1 uncultured Pirellulales bacterium | reverse complement strand
AGCGGAGAGAGCTGGCTCGTTTTCATCATTATAAGCGACATAAGTTATTGGCTCCGCTAAGGGTTAAAGAACGAAAATGAAATTAGACAGTAAAAATAGTAGAGAGAATGGGTTAGAAGACTTTTCTCTTTGGGTCTCTTTGGGGGGCCAAATACATGGTAAAATAGTAAAGACATTTCAAACGGCATAGAGTTTATTTCAAACGTCATAGAGTTTAAACCACAAATCTTCAAGGGTGGTTTGCGCATCGTGTTTGCTGTTTAACATCGAAGTCTCAAAACAAGAATCTTATGAGCTCCGGGGGCGTTACCCGGAGGGAAAATATTTATTAACCCTTTTTTAAGGAGAAAGAAAATGACTATCAATTACGCTTTATTCGAGAACCATCTTACCAGCGATCCGGAAGATTACGCCGCTCAAGTGAGAATCACCGGCTCGGCTGGCCTTGAAGTAGTTGCCCAACGGATGGTAGACCAGGGCTCGACCGTCACTAAGCCGGACATCTTAGCCGTTCTCGAAGATGCCATCAAGGCCATTGAAAGCTGCCTGCTCGATGGCAATCGGGTGCAGCTCGGTGGGCTATGCGAGCTGTTTCCCCGCATAAAGGGCGTCTTCAACGGTATCACCGACACCTTCGATGCATCGCGTCATCGGGTGGACGTAGGCGCCAACCCGGGAGCCAGAGTCCGAAAGACGGTTCGCGAAGGTGCCACAGTCACTAAGACTGAAACAATCAAACCGGCACCGGCCCTGCTGGAATACGTCGATCTGGGCTCCGGTGAGACCAACGGCAAAATAACTTCCGGAAATATAGGTACTATCAATGGCCACCGGCTGAAATTCAATCCCGACCAGAACGATAATGGTATCTACTTTGTCAATATCGATACCGCCGCCGAGGTCAAGGTAACCACCATCCAGAAAAATAAACCCGGCCAACTGGTCTTCCTGGCACCGGGTATGCCAGACGGCCAGTATTACCTGGAGGTTCGAACCCGATTCAGAGACTCGGCCGAACTTCGCACCGGCCGCCTGGATGAGATACTTGAATCTGCAGAACCTGCAGTAACTTAAAGGCGGCATTGGTTAAATGGCTCCGGCATAAACTCAGCCGAATGGTGATTGGTTGTATAGTTAAATCCGGCAAGGCTGCCGACCAGTTACCAATCACCGGATTATCATACTGAATCGGTAAGCTCCGGGGCCATGAGGTCCACGGTGCGGCATGGTGAGCCTGGTCCTCCGACACCACGAGCCCGGCCCTCCGGCACCTGCAGCCAATAGGATCAGGCTCACCTGAGCTTGTAAGTGTCATGTACTGGAACTCAAGGAGGTTCGAAAAAATGCGTTTTGCTCCCTGCAATGTAAACCTTTCTGAAGGCATAAAAAAATGAAAAATCTAATAGAAAAAATATGGCGGGCAATCAGGCACAATCAATGCCTGGCCACAGCAGTTGTGGTTTGTATCGCTCTGGCCTGCTGGATCTATGGGTGCCAGTCGCGAGTACAATCCATGAAAACACCCGAAAAAAAGGTGACCCGGCCAGAGCTTCAAATAGAGGTGGATACCCTTCTTGCCGAGGCCAAATTGAAATTCGAGGACCTCAACCGACAGGATGCATTCAAAAGGCAGCTCTTCGAGTATGCCATGGTAGTGGCAGAAGGCAGCTCGGTTAACCCTGTCGGCGTAGAGGTTTCACTTTTCGGCATACTCGGTATCGGCGCCGTTGCCGATAACCGGCGCAAGGATGGTGTAATCAACAGCTTGAAGCGAAACGCCTGATGACGGCCGTGTCTGTCTGACAGTGTGACAGTTTGACAGTATTACAGTGTGACAGTTTGACTGTGTGACAGTGTGACAGTGTGACAGTTTGACTGTGTGACCATCAGAAATCCAAGAGCGTATGAAAGTAGGAAGGTATGAAAGTAAGATCTTAGTTACTTGCCTTCTGCACCTGCTTTCTCTCTTTCGCATTGTCTGATTCCACGTAACAGAACTTTTCACTTTTCGGATTTCATCTCCATTGATGACAGCATTCCTATAATGCCTTCATATTGGTCGTCCCATTTTTTAAATACATCATCGCTGATATATCTGCAGGCACAAGCGAATTCAAGCCAGCATTGTTTCTCAGACGCTTCCTGCATCGCATCTGTCATTTTGTTTCGAAAGACCGATACGTATCGTCTCTTTCTCCAACCTTTTCACCCAGTTAAATACGATTTAAGTCTCTTGTGTAAAAATCTCTTCCCATTATATGTTTTGAGATAACGTTCCCTATGTAAGGCATCTTCCTGTTTAACACATGCTTCATAATAGATAAGCTGAAGCGGTAGTCTGTCCTTAGTAGACTCAACATGACCTTTCTTATGCTGCTCAAATCGTAGCTTGAGATCTTTAGTATAACCCACATAAAAGTTGCTATCTTTCTCGCTTTTCAGAACATATGTGTAATACATTTACTCTCAAGCTATTTAATCGGGCAAAGCTTTGAACATACTGACCGTGAAGACCGACGCATCTGGTCGACCATAGAAAACTTTTCCTCGCTTGGAAATGTTTTGGTCAACTCAAAAATCTTCATAGCTGCATCGAACGCTCGTCGATACACGTCCAGGTCCCGGAAATGCCGGATATCCCTCTTTCGCTGTTCCACCATAGCCTGCCTTCGTTCCTTCTTCCCTTCCTACATCCCCCATTTCCTACCTTCGTCACACGTTGAGCGCAGCTATCTCCACTGGACTCATAGTCTGACTCTATTAATTCGCTCCATCCGGATACACTCCGTCCCCGTCCGCTGCACTGAAAAAAGCAGTGTAACTCCTTAGCACAAATCTCTGCTCAGTAAACATTCCAGCACATCCTCCCTCTTTCTGCCAATCGGAAATCTTCTCTATTTCACATTGCTAATCGTCTTTTTGTTAAACCTCTAATCTTAAAATAGCTGTGAGCTTAGGCAAAACGGAAATAAGGCATACTCCAACTATGGAAACTCGCTTTCTTGAGCGTTTACCGTTAAACAGTAATGCCTTATTCGACAAGGACTTAGGGGTTATTTTGGAAATCAAAAAGGGTGATTTCCTCAAGTAATAAGCCCAAGTTACATTTCGCCGTGCTCACATAATAGTCACATGCTTATGGATAACCTCCGATAACAACGAGACTATCACTATTCCCTCATCTTGTTATAATGATAATTATATCCGTATTTTTCGTGATAGCCTGAACCAACGAAGACAGTCCCCAACAGACGCCCCCCGGCAGAACCCAAACGGGCAAGAGCATTAATTACATTCTCACGCCGTGATACAAGCTTTCGCTCGACCATAATGGTGCCATCGACCTGACCAGAAAGGATTGTTGCATCCGCAACCGGCAAAATAGGGGAGCTATCCAGTAATATCATATCGTACTGCTCACGTAGCTGGCTGATACAGGCATTGAAAGCCCCGTTAGCTGTTTCCTCAAATATCAAAAGGTCTCTGCTTTGCTTTCCGGCAGGCATTATACTCAGGCCGAATGTTTCCGTCGGAAAAATGTGCCGTTTGTCTATGGATTTGCAATACAGGGAATCCAAAAAGCCGGATTTATCTGGGAGATTGAATCGCTTCGTCAGAGTCATTTTTCTAAAGTCCGCATCTATCATGAGGACCTTCTTACCCGCCTGAGCAATACTCCTGCCTAACATCATAACGAATGTGGACTTGCCGGTCATCGAATCAGCACTGGTAATCAGTACAGTAGTGTTGCCCTGACCATCCAGCCGCGACAATAATGCCGTACGAACAAATCGGATGGATTCGATCATAGCAGGACTGACTTCATCAATTGGTGATGTCCTTTTACGGGCCGCAGGTATGTAACCAAGGAAGGGAACCTGCATTGGATGGGGCATGTCCTTATGAGAATAAATAGTCTGATTCCTGCTGGCCCTGATGAATGCCGCGCCACCACCCATACCTAAGCCTAAAACCAGCACCATGGCAGTAAGAACAATTCTACGGTCATTATAAGGCTTGGAAGATACAGAAGCCTTCGTCAATACCTCGATTGCACCGGGGACGTTGCGCTCCATATCCTTCTGGCTCAGACGCTGCCGAACCGCACTGAACAACTCGCGTTGGTGCTTTAACGCATTGGTTTCCTTTTCGAGTAATTGGGCACTTTCAAAAAGCTCTTGAAACTTTGTCTGCCGATTCTTGAGCTCTTCTTTTAAAAATTGCTCCTCTTGTCTTGTTCGGGCCAGTTGATACTCCAGGATTTTCAATTGTTCCTCATAACCAGGGTTGCCGGCATCGGTAACCGTTATTGGCCCTCCATCCTCATTTTGCGGTCTGTTGCGCCACTGCTCGTCCAGTTGTGCCTCTCGCTGTCGCAGCAATTCCTCCTTAAACCTCAAGTCCTTTTCCGCCTTAACCACATCCGGATGTTTGGGAGTAAGCAAACCGTTGTCAATGTTATGTTTAATAGTTTTAACATCGATATCCAGCCTTCGCCATTCCGCATCCTCATAATATTTTGGCTGCTTTTCCGTCTTGTCATCAGAAATAACCGATACATCACTGCTGTCATCGGTAACGGCCTGCTTCATCAAATCTTCCAATTTCTTCCGCTTCCATTTTGATACAGCAATACTCTGTCGCAGCTCGCTAAGACGGGCTTGTGTCTCATCCAAGCGAACACTCATGCCGGAATAAGGTTCCTGCGGAGTGCCCGTACTGGTTGATGGGAGCTGGGCAGAGGTCTTCTCCAACTCCAGAATTTCGGTCTCCATAGATTTGTACTGGTCTTCCAGTTGGCTGTAGAGCTTGTCCCGTGCCGCATTAGACATATCCTTAATGTATTGTAAATATATTTCTTTCCGCTCCCTTTCCAATATAGCGTTACTTCGTTGCAGTTCGCTAAGACGGGCTTGCATACCATCGAGACGAACTCTCTGGCTGGAGATAAGCTCCTGTGGTGTTCCCGTGCCAAGCTTTCTGATAAGCTCGGCAGAGATCATCTCCTGCCCCTTGATTTGGGTGTCCAAAGATTTGTACTGTTCTTGTAGTGATTTGTGAAGTGTATCCTTAGTCTCATCAGACTTTTCCCCAATGTATTGTATATACTCTTTCAAAATGGCATTCAAAATCATCTTGGCATCTTTGGCGCTGGAATCGATAAAGGTAACATCAATTATCTCAGTTTCTTTTCGAGGCCGGACTGAAACACCATCCCTGAGCCTTTCCATACGGGAAGCAGGTGGATTTCCGAGCAGCCGCTGCAAAAGCGGTTTCGGAGGATTATTGTACCACTTTGTCTCCCGGACTTTCTCTTGGTCCAATGCACGTTGAAGGACTGTCGCCCCCTGCAGAATAGAAACCTGGGTGTTCACGTATGATGAATATAAGGGTATCATTCCACTATCTTCTGTCCTGAAGACAAGATATGGGATAATCGGCCGAACTCGTACTTGTGCCCTGGCTCGGTACTCAGGAACTATTTGGGTCCATATGGCGGCAATCATGGGAGCAGCCACTAATACGAAAAGTATCAGAATCATCCATTTGAAACGAAGCATCGATTTTATAATATCGCTTCCTGACTGGACGGCTTGCGTGGATTCCCCCCTCCCCATAAACTGATTAGGCAATAATGAAGCATTGGTTACAGGTACCGGCCTTTTGGCACTATGTACGATTTCTGCAGGGTGAATTCCTTCGTGATGCCTGCTGGAATCGCCCCTTGATTGCCCTATCTTATCCGGATGGAGCGGGTGATATTCTCCTGACGAGTTCGTATTGTGTCTGGTTTTATCTTCCAAATTATCCAATATTATATCCCCTCCAATTAGCTTTTTCTTTTAGAGTATCCATACCTCATAAAAATCACTCCACAACTAATATTACTTAACTATTTCATTTGTGGCTATTGCACGAAGCGGCAAAGACACATTTATTTCTTCACTCAGTGTTTTTGTGAACCTTAGCCGGAACAGGAAAACCAAACAGCCTTTTATGGATTACTCGAAAAAAATAGGGAAAAAGAACTTTTTGGATTCGCCATCTTTTACGTGGTTCTCTAATCAAACGGAACAGAAACTCGGTGCCGGTCATTCGGAAAATCTTTGGGGCTCTTCTAAGACCACCTGAAACGATGTCGAAACTGCCCCCTACGCCCATGCAAAAATTTGCATTGACAGCTTGCCGGTGGCGCCATATCCAGTGTTCCTGCTTTGGGGAACCCATGGCTACGAACAGCAAGTCAGCCTTGCTGGAATTTATTTGCTCGATAACCGTTCGTGAATCCTCGAAATACCCATCCTGCCAACCGACTATCTTCAGGTTGGGATACATCTTATGCAGCTCCGAGCGTGCGGCAGCGTTGGATTCGGCTGATGCCCCCAGCAGAAAAACACCCCACTTTTTCCGGGACGCCAAAGAAAGAATTTTGAAAAACAGATCACAACCGGTACACCGCTTGATACTTCGACCATGAAGTATCTTGGAAGCGATCGAAACACCAACGCCGTCACAAACACCGGCATCTGCTTGTTGCAAGAGATTCAATAACTCAGGTTTATGCCAGGAGTGATAAATCTTTATAGGATTGATAGCAACCCAGAAGGACTTCCGGCTCAACTCAATCGTCTCTTCAATACATTCGAGGGCTTGGTCATACGATTCGAAGGGTACTACTGGAATTCCCATTATGTCAACTGGTGTGGGAATATGTACCGGTTTCTTCAATATCTGTGTCTCTGTCATTGTCATAATGAAGGTTCTGCGTTTTTTTGAATCGAGGTTAGACGTTTTGCATAGGTAAATAATTCCAACTCTTCAGTTTCTTCCTCCTGCTCCGGCAGCGGGAACTCATCCATCAGCCGAGCCAGCAGGATAGCCTGCTGGCCGCTTAGTTCCAAATAGCCATTTACCGAAGTATGCGCCTTTATCTCCCATTCTGCCGACCCATTTCCACGAATAGGTAATGTAAATATTGCTGTTTTACTAGTTTTGAACTTATCCTCCGGCACATTCCACATACAGGTTCTTATGCACTGGCCGCTACGGCAATTCCACAAGCCAATAGTCTGAAAATGCATTTTCTTGCCCATGGTGCACACTGCCTCCCACCATTCCTGGAAAGATGTGGATTCACGCATCCTCACTTGGGCCATTTCAAAAGTGCGCCTGTATTTCCTTGCATCATGCGCGATAGCCAGGTTACGTTTTAGGGATTTCAATATTTCGCAATAACGCCTGCCGTGCACGCACGCGAACATTGAAAACAAAAATATTAATCCAACCGCCAGCAGCCCTATGGACCACCCGCTTTCCACGGTTAACATAAATACCCCAATACTGGCGCAAATGACTGTCACAGCATAAATAATTATAACCACGGTGCGGTGATGCAAGCCAAGATCCATCAAACGGTGATGTAAGTGGTTTCGATCGGGTGCAAAGATGGAACGCCGGCCAAGAAAGCGGCGAGCAATAACGACAAAGCCCGTATCGAGAATCGGCACACCCATTACCAAAAAAGGAATCGCCAAACCTACTAGGGTATGAGTCTTTGTCTGGAATACGATGCTGCCGGCCCCTATCAAAAAACCGAGGAACATAGAGCCGCAGTCTCCCATGAAAATCTTGGCAGGATAGAAGTTAAAGAACAGAAAGCCCGTTACACTACCCAGAAGCGCCAGCATCAACACCGCCATTGCTGCCTGACCACTCCAAAGAGCCATAAGTACGAGTGTACCACACACAATGGCCGCTATACCGGCGGCAAGACCGTCCAGTCCGTCAATTACGCCCATACAAACCGTAATAATTACTATCCAAAGTACCGTAAGCGGCCAAGCCGCCAAACCAGTATTAAGTACAAACCACTTCCCGAAAGAAATGGAACTCAATGTTGCTCCCGAAGCACATATCGCCAACGAGGCCGCAACAAGGCATAACAGTTTAATGTAGCCTCGGATAGAACGCAAATCATCGATCAAACCTACTGTAAATATGAAAATGGCCCCTACCAGTAGTGCGATGAATTCTTTCCCCGACTCACGGAAAGACTGACCGATATTATTATTTAATAAAAACACAGGCAGCACTAGAGCAAGTGTCGATACCACAAAAACAATTCCGCCTATACGCGGGATGGGGATTTTGTGCACCTTGCGAGGACCTGGAGCATCGACCAAACGATACCACTTAGCCAGCCGCGAAACAATCGGTACAAGAAACATCGCCACCAGAACCGTCCCAAAGTAAACTGTCAAATAAGTTTTCACTTGCTAACCAATCCTTTTATGGTCTTGATGAAAGACATTGTCAATTACTGAAACTAACTGCTCTCTCGAGGAAATTTATTCAATCCTAAGCCTCTAATTGCAATAGTTATTACCAGCAGAGAAGACGTTTATATCCTCAATTATAGTTACAGTAAGACTTCACATATTATAGCAATTTACGCTCCGATTTATTCTCTGTATAGTTTCACCTTTGAAAACCTTAAGATTATGCGTCGGGTGTTAAGACGTCTCAAACATCATCACAATCCTTCCTCGGCCACAGTTATCAAGCAGACTCCGTCCCTGTGGGTTGCAGTAGGAAATCTTTTATAAACCCCCTACAAAGCAACAACATTTGCGCCTCTTGGACATGCTTTTAACCACAGGTTGTCTTAGTTCTTACGACGCTCTTTGCAAGCACGATACTGTTTTCGCCTTCGCATAACCCCCTCGTCGCATGCGCATCTTCAATAATGTACTCATATATGTTGCGAGCGCAATTTAACCATAGAGCACACAATGTGCCCTTTTTCACACAATTATTGGCGCATCCGTGCAGTTTCAGTGAAAAACACCCGCAGAAATACCTTATATTCCGCTGTACTTTCCGCCGACCACATCTCCATTCCAGACCCTTATTATACAGATTATCTTCCTAAAATGCTACACTTTTTTTGTTTTTTTTAAGTTTTTTACTAAAATTCTCAAAATTTCCTTAAAATCCTCTATCTCTTAAAAGGTTACTAATCGATGTTCTTTCTTTGAATTCTGATAATCTATAATTTTATAATAACAAAAGGCGCCAATTTCTGTAAATCAGTGGAGAATATGTTTTAACTATCAGGTTAACTACTATTGTCAGTATCAGGTATTCCCCTATGGAAGGAGAAAGAGAAGAAATGCCTGAAAAACACAAGTTAGGAAGGTTGGACCCCACTTGTAGTCGAAAGGTTCGTAAATAAGGCATCCATTATGTACGTTAAGAGGCTTTTACATGTCGCTTTTTATCACCATCATCCCGATATGGAGCTTGTCCCATCTGGACGAAAATCCCATAGTCCGTATGATTACCTCGCGGATTAAAGATGTTGTAACCGTGTAAAATCTATAACCTCAAACATATACAAATTCTTATATAAAACTTCTATTTCTCCCATTTTTTTCTGGACATTCGGTTCCGAATTTGATAAAATACTATATTATAAAGGTGTCCCTCAAAGGAGGAGGATTTACCGATTATTTCTGTAACGGTATGCCATTTGTTTGTCCGTTCGAAGTGAAATTGTGGGGATAAAATCAATTATTGATGTATCCTTAGAACTTGGGCTTAATTGTGAAGGCCTCGTATATTTGCAGTTAAATGAAAAAGAATAGCATAATTTTATCATGTAAGGGTAAAAAATCTTTAGGATCACATGGGGGGATGAGAAAAAATATGAAAAAGTTAATTATCATTTGTGTAACGACAGGACTAATTCTAACGGCCAGTAACATAGCACGGTCCAATACAACCTTTATACAACCAGGGCCTACCGATGTTAAAGACACCTTTGTCTGGGACAATGAGGACTACTCTCACGGTGATTGGGGCGAATTGCGGGCAAATGATACTTCCACCTGGGAGCAACGTATCCTAATCGAGTTCATCGACTTATCTGCGCTATCATCCGCCGCAACAATAAACTCAGCGAAGCTTGGGTTATACCGTTACGATGCTTATAATAGCGATTCTTTAATCCTCGATGCTTATCAGATTACTTCATCTTGGGCAGAAAGTGTAACGTATTCAACCCAACCTTCGTATAACTCGACTGCCGAATCATCTGTCACCGTTAGCGGTACTTCCCCCACTTGGTATGAATGGGATATAACTAATTTGGTTCAGCAGTGGGTAGACGGCTCAGCAACCAATTATGGAGTAGCTATCTACAATCATGGTACAGGTTATTTCCAACGGTTTGTCTCAAGTGATAACGCAACTGCCACCCAGCCTTCGTGGGCCTTACCACCAA
>CAZZAX010000189.1:0-10351 GCA_964653075.1 uncultured Pirellulales bacterium | reverse complement strand
AGCATTTCTACCTGAGGCCAGCATGAGGTGCCTTATAGGCACGTAGATATACACAGACGCGAAGCAGTGGAGTGATTAAAACCAGTGTGAACCGTAGGCCAGCATGAACATCATACAATCACGTAGCGGTGGAGTGATTAAAACTGTTGCGAAACACAGGCAGCGCAACAGATAGGACGGACGATGGGAGAAGGGCGAAAGACGATGGAAGATGGTAGAAAGAAGGAGGGGATTTTGGGTGAAAATGTGGTTGATTTTGTTGATTTTTGGCAGCCGTTTGTGCTGACTAAGGCCAGCAAGAGCATCATACAATCACGCAGACACGAAGTGGTGGAGTGAGTAAAAACTGGAGCGAACCGTAGGCAGCACAAAACAGAAGGGAATTTTTGTTGCTTTTAGTTAAAGAAAAGGCCATAATTTCATCGGCAGAAGCGGGATTGGAAACTTGGATTTGATAATAGACAGAATGAGCTAAAGCCAGTTATACAGACAAGTGGAAAATAGAATGGTAGCGTATGCTCTGCGAGAAAGGAGAACAAAAAGTGAGTGATAAATGTCCTGTATGCAACTCCGATATCGCAAAACCTGAATATCATCAATATAAAAAACATTTTAACAACTATTATTCATGTAAAAGATGTGGTGATTTCGATGTACTAGGTAGTTTTTCTAAAACGTTGAATGCGACACTCGGAGACGACAACAAAAAAATCGCTGTTCTTAGCCACTGGATAAGAACAAAACACGAAAAAATATCAAAATCACCACCGGACGAACAATTTTATAGAGAAAATATAATCTTAGATAAAAAATTAGTAGACACCATAATTAAACGACCGCCTCCATCACCTGCTGAGCAGGCAGATAATATCATCCGATGGATTGGAGAAAATATAGATGCGCCTGGAGAAATTGTAGAGCTGGAACGAGATACTCATCTGTCCATTATGGGTGCTATAACACCAAATAATTTTGCATTGGTCATTAGGCATCTGACTGACTCAGGAATCCTGCAAGGAAATTCGTCAACAAGAACAACGAACGTAACCCTGTCATTTAAAGGCTGGCAGTATTTTGAAGAGCTCAAACGAGGGGCAAATGAAAGCCGAAAGGCATTTATGGCGATGCAATACGGTGACGAAAAAATGGACAAAATAGTTGAGGAAGTCTTTAAGCCAGCCGTTAAACAAACCGGTTTTGATTTGTTCAAACTTGTGGATAGACCCAAAGCCGGATTGATAGACGATAGACTAAGAGTGGAAATACAAACGTCACGTTTCCTAATTGCCGACTTGACACATGAGAATGTAGGAGCTTACTGGGAAGCTGGATATGCTGAAGGACTCGGAAAACCGGTCATTTACACATGTGAAAAAGAGAAGTTCGAAGAACAGAAAACGCACTTCGACACAAATCATCACTTGACAATAATCTGGGATGACGAAAATCCAGAAGAAGCAGTGGAAAAATTGAAAGCGACTATTCGTGCTACTTTACATGGCGAGGCAAAGCTAACAGATGAATGATGTATTTCGGAGAAAAAGGGGCAGCCACCAAATAATGGCTGGGGACAACGCACAGAAAAAAGGGCAGAAAGCGGTGAGTGTGCTAATAAATCCTGATAAATGACATAGTCAAATAGTGGAGGGAAAGCTTATGGTTATTAAATATAATGACATTCGAGTTGTTATGCTTAGCTACCTCAGAAGGCATCCAAGGGGTCAGTTCAACCTTCAAGGCGGAAGCATACAGCACTTTTATGAAACTGACGGCTTTTCGCTAGATGAAACCGACTTGGAGAATCTCTAACAGGTAATTCATGAATTATATCTCGAAAGGATTTTTATTCTTGGAGCGAGACCAGGGTCTAGTGGCGCAGGATCCTGGAGCTGGCCTTTCTATAGACTGACTAAGTACGGAGAAGAGGTAGTAAATAATCCTGAATATCAGCCACATGATCCCACAGGTTATCTATCTCGTATTCAAGCTGATTTGCCTACAATTGATCCAGCGATCGTTCGTTACCTCGAGGAAGGTGTCAACTGTTACCGAAACAATCTCTTGTTAGCAAGTACAGTGATGATTGGTTGTGCCGCGGAGAAAGCAATGCTGTTACTTATAGATGCGTTTTGTAATGCGATAGCGGATGCTGATAAGAAGGCGAAATATGGAAAAGAAGTGAAGGCGCGGATGATCAGACGTAAATATGAGGCCCTTTGGAAACGTTTGGGACCTTTGGCGCAACAGCTGCCTGACGGATTAGGTGATGATATGCATGTTATTCTTGACAGAGTATTTGATCTAATAAGAACAACGCGTAATGATGCTGGCCACCCAACAGGCAAGAAGATTGAACGAGAAACTGTTCATGCAAATCTACTTCTTTTCCCCAGTTACTGTAAACGGATCTATGGGCTAATTCACCATTTTTCTCATAATCAAGTTTCATAGGTTGGGCTTGATACTCCAAGAAATATGAAATAAACGAGCCCGCGATAAATAACGGGGGTAAATTAGAGAAGTATAGATCCCCGGCCCCCGGCAGAAAAGCAAGTAGGCACACACCGGGGGTAAACTAAGATAAGGATACGCCGGGGACTTTTTGATTTATTATTGATGATTGATTTTTTTCTAAATTACTGTTATACGCTTTCGCGAAGGGACAGGCTTCGTGACAATAATCCACGACCCTCTGCTGTAGGCCAAGGGAGCGGCTATCGGGGGTAAACTAAGAAAAGCATGTGCCGGGGATAAACTATAGGATATACTCATCAAAATGAGCGGATATTATGTTTATATTCTGGCTGGCCGGAAAAAAGGGGTGCTGTATGTTGGTATATCGAAGAACATGAAAAAGAGGATGAGTGAGCATAAAAAAGATTTCCTTAAAGGATTTACGGAAAAAAATAAAATTAAGAAGCTGGTCTATTATGAACAACGTGATGGTAAGGAATCAGCGGTGTTGCGTGAGAGACAATTGAAGAAATGGAACAATTCGTGGAAAATCAGATTAATCGAGAAACTTAATCCTGAGTGGAAAGATTTGTATTCTGATTTGAATTAAGGAAGTAATCGCCACCTATGGCGGATGGTCGATAGAATAGGAAAGGAGCTAACAATGTCAGAGGAGATAATTGGAACGGTATCGGATTACCGACTAAACAATCGATACACGCGATGGCCGATTTGTATGGTAGGCTTGTAGCCGGACAAATTCAGGGGGATTTGGGAGAAACTTAATAAAAGATTACGGGAGAGCAAGGTATAGAGTGGAGGGGGCCCCTTTGTCCCCTCCATAGTATAATAGAGCGAATTTAAAAGTAAGAATTAAGAAGTGAAGAATGAATTATAATGTATTTCTACCCCAGCATGAGGTGCCTTATAGGCACGTAGATATTCGCAGATGCGAAGCCGCCGACCCCCGGCAGACAAGCAAGTAAGCACACACCGAGGGTAAACTCCAAAGCAAGTGAGCCCACATTCCCCTGCTGCGAGTCAGGAGAGCGGCACCCGGGGATAAACTCAGGGCAAGCTATGGATAAACTCTGGGTAAACTTCGGAGTGATAAAAATTAGAGCGAACCGAAGGTAGCCCATTGAAGAGGGTTTTTGGGTAAAAATGTGGTTGATTTTGTTTGTCTGGGATGGCTTTCAAAAGTGACATATCCAAGTAGAGGCATTTTTTCTTGAAAATCTGGCTTTTGTGGTATATGTTTCCTATAGCGGTTGCACCCTATTAACGCCCAATTACATTCTTAATTCCCAACAAAGCGTGCGGTCATCGGGGAAATCCCCTATAACAAATACGGGGACAATCCCGATAGAGGAATCAGGCACTGCCCCGATTGACAGAAAAATGATCCTCGTTAAAGTCTGATTTGTTAGCCGGCAAGTGACAGTTGATGTTACGCTGGGAGCGAAGGTTCTTTATGTGCATTCTCTTTATGGGACACTGATGGGGCCGGAGTCTGAGATAACGACATGATCTATACCTATGTTCTCAATAAAGGCCTCAAAGGTGCCTGTAGATTCCTTTACAGTCTCAGGAGCAGCCCTGTAAACAAAGTTAGACGCTTGCAAATAAGAAGGAGGTGATACGATGGCTGGAAACTAATATAGAAGCTGAAGTAAGATGGGTAGATATTATGTTGGGTAATTGGAACAAAATAAGAGTTATATTTTCAGGAGCGTCTAAGACGCAAAAGGAGGAAAAAATGCAAGAATTTAAGATTAGTCCGCTGTTACTGCTCGTATCCATCACATGTATGTTGATGGTTCCGGCAACTGCCCAAGAAGTACCGAAAGAAGTACTCGAAAGTGGTGTTTTCTTCTCTACTGAAGAGGATTTTGTTACCCGAGGTCCTGAGCCTCATGATGGCAACCCTATCATCTCTGACGGTGACCTGCTTAATTCCGCAGGGTACGTCTACATGCGGAATAGCGAGCTTTTGAGCGTATTTGATGTAGGTTTCGATCTTGGCCTGGATGCCGCTCATGTCATCGACGTGGAGAATCGATTGGTGATTTTCTCGACCGAACTCGATCATCCTCAAGGTATGTTCACAGCCGGTGATCTGCTGGCCACCAATGGGGCTATCGTGCCCAACGCGGCGCTACTTGCGGCTTTCGACATCCCTCGCGAGCTAGACCTCGGTTTGGACGCAGTTCACCTCGAAGGCAAACGGGAGGACGTTGTCAGATTCCTTGATAAGGTCAATGAAGAGGGCAGAGAGTTCCTGATGGAAAATCCTGGAGTCCTTATGGAGCGTCTCAAGGAATTTAACGTCGATATCTGGTTCTCCACCGAGGGCACGGCGCCGTTCCCAGATGCCCCCTGGTTTCTGGATGGAGATTTGCTCTCTGCTGCTACAGGTACCATTGTATTGAGCAACTTTGACGCGCTGCCACTGGCGGTCCCGGCCGGGATCCCCGATCGAGGCGTCGATTTTGGCATGGATGCTGTGTCCATCCTGTCTGATCCCATCGAGCAAATTGAACTCTTGCTGTTCTCAACCGAGATCAATGGCCTGCTCCCAGCATTCACCGATGGCGATGCCTTACTGAGAGGCGATGGGGTTGTATTCCACAATATAAGTCTCATCAGCGCGTTAGAACCAAAGGTGAGAGACCTGGGTCTGGACGCCCTTTCAATTGGCCTTCCGCCGGTAGAAAAATGCAGATTCGAAAGAGTGGGCGGAGTAACGATCAGCTCCGCCACCTGGGATTTCGCAACTGGATATATTGACCCTCCAGCGCGACCTGATCTCGTCCCGCCAGCCCTGGAGCCGCTGAAGGATCATACCTTCGGAAGAGAGGTAAGCATCTGCGGTATAATCTCTGAAGACGCGGTGGAACATCGTGTTCTTTTTCGCCTTGAAGGAGGTGGAGATTCACCTATCATCATGCCGCGGGATCCTGACTTGTTCTGGCGAGATTTTCCGCTTTGGAGTTTGTCGACAGATCCGGTGACTGGGTGGATGAACACAGCTCTCTGGAAGTGGGTGAGGGGAACCTACTTAAGCAATCTGATCATGGTCGATTGGAATACAAGAAAAGAGGGGATCCTTTATGGTAAGTATGTCTTGACTCTGGAGTGCAAAGACGCTGACGGGAACATCAAGATATGCGACGAATTGCCCGTCCAGATAGACAACACAGTACCGGTCCCGCAGCTCGAAAACAAGCTAGAGTGTGAAGAATTCGATCCTAACGACATGCCACTGACGGTCGAAGGGAAGATCAGGGATGATGGCGATAATTTTTACGCGTACCGGCTTGTTGTCTATAATTTTCACGAGGGGTCGAAGGAATTCGAGCGGCGCTACTATCATGAAACACCCCTACTGGATGACTCGGGGACAGTTGGCCCAAACCCGGTTGTATTGGGCCAACTCGATATCCCCGCAGTATACGGCAAGAAAGAACCAGCGGGGGGCCGCTACACGGTTTTTCTGTACGCGTATGATCGTTCGCTCTGTGGCGGGTTTGTGGGAGACGGGAACAACGTGTCAGATGCATTCCAACCAGATCTAAGTGACCGGAATTGGACGTGGACAGCCACGAATTTTGAGTTCTATCCATAACAAGGTGGCAAATGCGAAATGTTACGCTAAGTTTATGAACCCAGCAGCGCGGTTTCACAAGCTTTGGAAAAGCTTGACCAAAAAACTCGAATTCGCCTTCGGCGAATGCGAGAGATGAATTACAGCGTTACATTTCATAGAGTCATCATTCTGGCCAAACACAAGCGTCAGTCAGAAATGGCTGACGCTTTTTTCGGGACATGGTTTATACGCGATACGCGCTGGCGCGAGGTATCACGCTTCCCTAAGCACTTCCAGCGTTCTCCGCGCTGTCTCCTCCCACGAGAATCGTCTGGCATTCTTTAGAGCGTTTCTGATCAACTCCTGCCTGATTGCTTCATCGGTGAGAGGATCCCCCCGGCCCCCGGCAGAAAAACAGGTAAGCACACCCGAGGGTAAACTCCAAAGCAGGGAAGCACACACTTCCCTGCTGCAAGTCAGGTAAGCAATTCTCGGGGATAAACTCAGGACAAGCTCTTGGGGGTAAACTCAAAAGCATATCCGAGCAGGCACACGGGGCTGCCCCTGCTTTTTGCTTTTCGGCATAATCTAATTAAAAATATACCAACGTATCATCAGGGGATTTTGCTTGACGGGAAGGTGGGTGATTTGGTATAAGATAATATTATTGAAACTTGTTTCCGTGTATGAGGGTGTTTGCAGTTTCTGCTCCCCAAAGTTGCGGAATCATCGCTGTTTATCGAATAGTGGTCGTTATCGTAACCTTTTTTTGCAGGAGGATGTATTATGTTTCGAAAAATGAAATGGTTTGCTGCCATGTTGCTGGTCTTAGGCATCTGCACAGATGCAGTTATGGCGGAATTGATTGGTTATTGGCCATTCGATGAAGGCAAGGGAACCGAGGCCGCCGACATCACGGGAAACGGGAATGATGGAACGTTTAATGGTGACATAGAGTGGGTGCCCGGCTACAAGGACTCGGGCGTGCGTTTCGACACGGCCGGCGAAAGAGTCGTGGTCGGCCCCCTCGATCCCTCCGCAGGTACTGATGCCATGACCCTGGCCGCCTGGATCAACTGGGAGGGCGAGGGACATACCATCGAGCACCAGGGTATCATCGGCAAACGTCTGGGTTGGGATCCCGGCACCGGTGTCAAGTGGTTCTGGGAGACCACGCCAGCCGGCGACCTCGTGTTTCGAGCCGATAACGCCGTAGGTGGTACGGGTTTGTGGTGGGGTAATGCGATCCTCATGCCCTATGCGAATGAGTGGACTCATGTAGCACTGACCTGGGACGACGGCGCCGCAGTGCAGTATATCAATGGCGAGGAAGTTGAAAGTGGGAATATTACTTTTAGAGATACCGCGGACGACACCCCGGTGGCGATCGGCTGCACTGATTCTACCAACAACGAAACGTTTGTCGGCACCCTGGATGAGGCGCGGATCTACAACCATGCCCTGACACAGGCTGAGATTCAGACTATTATGTTGGGTATATTTCCAACTGCCTTTAGTCCCAATCCGGCTGATGGGGCCATTCATGAGGACACATGGATAAGCCTTTCCTGGAAACCGGGAACGTCAGCCGTTTCGCATGATGTATATTTCGGCGACAATTTCGATGCTGTGAACGAAGGTGCCGAAGATACTTTCCAGGGCAACCAGGGTGCGACGTTTCTTGTCTTCGGCTTTCCAGGATTCGCTTATCCGGATGGCCTTGTCCCGGGCACGACTTACTACTGGCGAATCGATGAGGTTGAGGCTGACGGCACTACTAAACACAAAGGTGCTGTCTGGAGCTTTACGGTTCCTCCCAAGACCTCATACTTTCCCGATCCGGCTGATAGGGCAGAGTCTGTAGATGTGGATGTGGAACTTAGCTGGACCGGAGGTTTCGGAGCGATACTGCACACCGTGTACTTCGGTGACAATTTTGACGATGTTAATAATGCAGCCGGCGGTCTTCCTCAGGGAACTACGAAATATAATCCCGGTACACTTACAATGGCCAGGACTTATTACTGGCGGGTCGATGAGTTCGATATTGCCGAAACCCATAAAGGCCATGTCTGGAGCTTCATAACTGAAGGAGCTGTCGCAAATCCAGAACCGGCTAATGGTGCCGAGGGGGTAACGCAAACACCGATTCTTACCTGGTCACCGGGAGTCTTTGGTGCATCGCATGAGGTTTACTTCGGCACAGACTCTGAAGCCGTGAAAAACGCCGATACAGGTTCGCCTGAATATAAAGGCAGCGGCAACCTCGGTTCTGAGAGCTATGACCCAGGACAGCTCGAGTGGAATACTACTTACTACTGGCGTGTTGACGAGGCCAATAATGCCAACGCCAACAGCCCGTGGACTGGCCCACTCTGGAGCTTTTCTACGGCCAACTTCCTTATTATTGATGATTTTGAATCTTACAATGACCTTGATCCGACTGATCCGGCCAGCAACAGGATATTTAACGCTTGGCTGGATGGATTCGACAACCCGGCGATTAACGGCTCTGTCGTTGGTCATGCCAATCCTCCTTTTGCCGAGCAGACTATCATACACGGCGGTTTGCAGTCGATGCCAATGTCCTACGACAACGGTGTTGGGAAATCAGAGGCGACCTTGACGTTGACTTCCAATCGTGACTGGACATTCAAAGGTATCAACACACTGACAATTTGGTTCCGAGGCAGTACCGGTAACGCTGCTGAGAATTTGTACGTTGCTCTCAACGGCAGCGCCGTGGTCAATAATGATAATCCTAACGCAGCGCAAGCAATTTCCTGGACCGAATGGAATATTGACTTGCAGGCGTTTGCCGACCAGGGTGTGGACCTCGCCAATGTCAATTCGATTACTATTGGCCTTGGCAATAAGAATAATCCGGTTGCAGGCGGTTCGGGTATGATGTACTTCGACGATATTCGTCTGTATGCGCGTTAAACCGGAACCGGCAGCTAAGATTGCATAGTTGATATTGCAGATTTGTATTAACTCGGGGCTTATACTGATTGATTCGGTATAGGCCCCGCTTGATTTAGAACAATGGAAGAGGACGTCCAAAGAAATGGTGGGGCAGCCACCCTATGGTTAGTATAAAAACGAAATTCGAAGCACTAATATCGAAATATGAAACAAATTCAAATTACCAAATGTTCAAAATTCAACAAGAGATACATCATGTACAGACAACCTTCAGGCCCTAAAAATCAGGACGTGACAAGCCGGCGAACACCCGATGTTAGCCGCCTTTGCCCAAGAAGGGGGGCAGAGGATTAACTATACAAAATCCTAAATCTGAAATATCAGTCTGCGAAGTGCCCCCATTGAAGTACGAGTATGAAATACTAAACGGCCCCGGTATTTATTGACATTACTTTCAGGTCTTTTATCTTTTTTGTTTTCTCCCTGCTTAGAAGTTCAGATTAGCCCCGCACTTAGCAGAAAATCCGCTCGAATGACAGCAGTTTTTTACCTGAGCAGCGTCAATGCCATCTGAGGCATCGAGTTGGCCTGAGCCAGCATCGAGATACCGGCCTGTGCAAGCACCTGGTTCCTTGTCATCTCGGCCATTTCGGTGGCAACATCGACGTCCGAAACACGGGACTCGGCGGCCTGGAGGTTCTCAGCCTGAATACCAAGCACCGATATCGTACCTTCAAGACGGTTCATCTTGTAACCGAACGCGGCACGTGCAGTGTCTTTGGTGCTGATTGCACTGTCTAATGTAACCAATGCGTTCTTGGCACTGGCTACGTCGGCAATGGTCAGGCCCGTGATATTAAGACCACTCGAGGCGCTTGTTATGTTGCTGCCGGTAACATTTATGTTATCGGTCGTAAATTTGCCGAAGTGAATATTCACAGAAGCGGAGTTGTCGAGCATCTTGATGCCGTTAAAGGTGGTTGCCCCGGCGATACGGTCGATTTCCTGGCGCATTTCCTTGAACTCGTTCTCCATAATCGCCCTCTGTGCCGAAGAGTACGAGCCTGTAGCGGCCTGTTCGGCCAACTGCTGCATACGCACTAAGGCATCATCGATTGTTGCCATAGCACCTTCCATCGTCTGAAGCATACTAATGCCGTCCTGGGCATTACGGGTGCCCTGCTGGATGACGGCGATGTCGGCCCGCATCAACTCGCGAACAGCCAGGCCGGCTGCGTCGTCCTTTGCGCTGTTGATGCGTAAGCCTGACGACAGCCTTTCGACCGACGAGGCCAGGGCGTCATAACTTTGGCCCAGATGCCTTGCGGCGTTGACTGCCATAAGGTTGTTCTTGATTGCTAACATTTCTTTGACTCCTTAAAA
>CAZZAX010000188.1:0-10375 GCA_964653075.1 uncultured Pirellulales bacterium | reverse complement strand
GGCCGCATGTCGTTAATAAGCCGCCGCCGAAAGAATAAAGCCATTCCAGTCCGCGATTGGCATCGGGCCGGGGCGAGGTGAGGCCTGCGTGGCTGAGCCAGGCAAGGCTGTATTGATTATAAAAGGCATCGACGATATCCAGGGCCCTGTCTATTACCACCTTATATCGGAGGCCGGTCCCGGTGTTTACCCAGGCGATACGTGTACCTTTAGCCAGGCCATTATCCAGAACAGAGGTTTCTATGCCTCCGATTTGTGCGTGGTTATTAACTTTATTCTGCCAGTTTAATCCAGTGTTCTTCGCGGCCATTTGTACTTCCTTTCTTTTTTCTAATCCGCTTAATTTAAGGCGTCTTGCAATGCCTCGAAATTCGGATAAGCTATATTGCTGCGGACTACTTTCAACATTTTATCAAAGGCTTTTATATTGCCGTATCTGTCTTCGAGCGATGCTTTGATAAAAAGCGATGCGAACAGATTACCCATCTGTACTGCTTCGGTAAAATCTATCGAGCCGTCCCTGAAAGGTTTTAGATTATATGCGATATATGTAATAAGACCGGCCCTGAACGAATCGCCCGCCCCGACCAGGTCAACAACCTCGCCCGCCATGAAGCGTGATTCGATTTTGTTTGGTCCGCCGATATGATCCCCAGGGGAAATGTGCTTTTCGTAAGCGCCGTTGCTGACGGTGACGCCGAACAGCTTTGTTCTGCTGTCCGTGGCACGGCCTTCCAGGCCGTGATCACTGGCAGGATGCCCGTGCCACGAAGTATTTTTCCAGAACCGTTCGGTCAGAAGCTCAAGGAAGTGCAGGTTGTTCCGGTGCTCGGTGAACTTTTCCCATTTTCGTCCGGGGGCAAGGGTATTTTCTATCAGCTTTGCCTCGTCACAGGAAGTAAAGAACACGTCGAGCTCGGGTAAAAGCGGCTCCAAGAGCCGATATTCTTTAATAGGTTTTCCGGCCTTAATCAATTCGGCGGGACTGCCTGTTAAAGTATGGCTGTCAACAATCGTAACGGCGCCTTTGCTGCGACACCATTTAATAAATTCAGCTAAGTCCCGGCCACCGTTTGCATCGCCTCTGTCGGACAGGCCGGAGTACATATAGTAAACTATAATGGGTTTTAATTTCTCAACAGCGCCTTTGAATATCTCAAAATCAAAATCGTTATTAGCGTTGGGAAAGTACGCAATACCGCCTCTATCCTCACCGGAGGTGCTGTGAATAAAGGTTGTCCCTGTATGCAAATCGGGATGTATATGGGTTGCTGACATATCGATATCGTTTTCAGTCATCACATCGTGGAAAAACCTGCCCTGTGCGTCCAAACCGTCATAATTACCTTTGCCCAGATTCACTCCGACAGCAACTTTCAAGCCGGTCCTTGCAATCAGAGGGGCTGTGTTGCCGGGCCCGCCTGCCGTCGCGAAACCCTGCTCTATCCATTCTTTCAATTGCTGCTGTGAGTAACCCGGCATATCTTTGGATTGACACTTAGCCAGGCCGCCTTTACCAACCAGCTTGTCGGCGAATGTAAAATCCGGGTGTCTTAAATCCACCACACCCGTATTTAGAATCAACACATCCGTAGCCATACCTGGATTTTTCCAAAAAGGTATCTCGATACCTATCAGTGCATTTCCGCTTCACATTTACCTATGGCAGGCCTGTAAAAATTGAACTGAACGTTAGGGTGTCCCGCCAGCAGTGACATCGGCACCGAGCTGTCGGCGATTTTTTTACTTAGCATAAGAGTAGTTAATCTCATCCCGAAAGGATTGTCGTGCGTGCCTGGCTGCCAGATTGAGACTTTCTCTGCCTTCCACGTCTGGACGGGCCCAACTGTAATCGCCTGCCTCGGCACACTTGTAACCACGCCACCGGCGCTGGTTCGCGCGTTCTGCATAACAGTAACCGGATGTAAATCCACAATGCGCGTTGTAAGCCGGCAATACTCCCGTGGCGTTGGCGGCTCGTCCTTATATTTACCTTCCCGCTTGACCGGGTCGTTGAATGCCCAGTGTTTAATGTCACCCTGGCCGCCCTGCATAACCACGCAGCGAACACCTTCCCAGCTATTAATATACTCTGTCGTATCGGCTTTCGGAAAATGGATATTGGACTCGGGCATTTTGAGCTTATCTTCAATTCGATTAAAGCAAAGCTCCATGTCCGCCTTTGCAAAAGACAGCGGATGTGAATATGGCACCTCTTTGCCGTCCATATACCATTCGTCCATCCCCCAGAAATGGGCGTCTTTAATGTCCAGTCTCAATTCATTTACCAGCCTTGCAACAAGAGGAAGCTGCTCAGTCGGGCCAATCGGCCCACAGACGCCCGAGGGATTATCAGCAGAAGCTTTTTGCCAGGATGTGATGTACTCAAGGGCTTCGGCCAGGTAAAAATCTTCGAGGCTGTCATAGAACACGACCTTAAAACCTTCTCTGCTCAAGCCGGCCATGTCCCCGGCCGTAAGTTTAGCTGCATCATTTAGAATCTCATCATCGAGTGTCGTATAATCCCACCACTGCGGTGCAAGCATACTGATTTTTCTTGCCATTGTTATTCTCCTCATACAATGTGAATCAGGTCCCCAAGCTCGGCCTTAAGTATATTATCCTGGGGATAGGCATGGCCCAGATGCTGCCTGAAACCTTCGGCGAATTGCGTGTTTATTTGCCGGCCTCTTGCCTCGCTTAATTTCTTCATCGAAATGACGTAGTCATCTATGCCGTGGTGTTTTAAGAGCCAGTTTCGCTGGCTTTCATGGCAGCACAACATCTTTTCTTTAACATCCATCGCACTGCTTATGTCAACTATTGTGCCCGGTTCGATTTCGGTTCCTAAGTTGTCTTTTCCTTCTACAGGGTCCATGTAATAGAGATACGGTATCGGCTCGAACGGCTCGGCGCCGGGGGTTTCGATATTCACGACACCGCAGGCAAAACAGGCTGTCTGAGCAATCTTACTGGCCATTTCATGGTCAACCATATAATCCGACGGGCTTGTCGTAAGTACGATAGCCGGTCGCACTTTTCGCATCAGCTCAATGGTCCTGGTTAGAGTTGGTTTATCATACATTATAAAGATGTCATTGCTTTCGAGACAATGATAGCTGCCGTTTAATATGCCGGCGGCTTTAGCTGCTTCAGCGCGGCGAATTCTGCTTATTTCTTCCCGGCTGTACTGAACCGTGCCGCAGTCTCCGGGTGTCATTGTCGCTATGTGAATCTGCCAGCCTTTTTTTTGAAGTAAAGCCAGTGTGCCCGTACAGAAGAACTCCGCATCGTCGGGATGAGCACCTAAACTCAAAACAGTTTTATTGCTTGTCATGGTTACACTTTCTGAAAATTTTCGGTTGTCCTATTTACCCATCAAATGGTTGATTATCAACATATCCAATTCTTCATAATCCCGCTCAGCTATCAATTTTTCGATTTTGGTTTTATCGAGCTTTCGAACGAGTTTCACAAGTGCGAGGAAAATATCTCTGCTGTTACGCAAATGCTTTGTAGCAACATCCGGTTTCTGGGTGCGCATAGCTTTTACGTCCAGTCCTACAAATTCACCGCTCTTTCCGTAGTCATATTGGTCGAGTATTCGTACCTGATTGAACGCCCTTCGCAAATCGACGGAGCCGAAGGTTTTGTCCTCATCGAATTTCAGGCCGTTCTGGTCATTGAGATGGACGGTAAACAGCTTATCGTAAGCGAGGGCAAAACCCATTTCATCCGACGGATCAAGGCCGGCAAGTATGGCGTGAGCACTTTCGATGTTAACACCGACACGGTCCGGGTCGCTGGAGAGATAACTGACAGCAACAGCGTGTCCTGTTGTAGGTATATAGGCCTGGTCCATAGGCTCGTTGGGTTTCGGCTCGATTGCAATCTTAATATCAGGATTATAGGCCAGCATATCGTTTATGGCCTCTACAATTCTCTCGACGGCCAGCCTGCTGTCCTTAGCTTCACGGATATATGTCCCTTCGCGTGCGAGCCAGAGAACGACCAGTTTCGTATCAAGGGCGTTTGCGATATCAATCATCCGCCGGCTCCTGTCTTTGGCGTACTGCCGGTCGGCCGGGTCGTTCGAGGTATAAGCCCCGTCGATTGTCTGCTCATTCTCCCACAATCGTGGTGCAACAAATTCAGCGGCAAGTCCTTCTCCTTCAAGCATCGAACGCACCTCTTTTGCCTTTTTAGCAATTGCGACAAAGCTCAAATTGTCCATATCAGGCACGGCATCGTCATCATGAAACTGCACACCATCAAAGCCAAGCTTTTTATACATCTTCAGTTTTTTGCCGAATTCGATACTACTTCTGACCGTCGGCCCAAACGGGTCGGCTCCTTCGTGGATATTCCACGGACCAAACGAAAAACGATATTCTCCGGACATCTTTTTTCTCCTAAAATTTTTTCCTGCGTGTATTCCTTTGAAATTCTGGCAGCAGTTGATTACTCCCTGTCGTTTCCATCAACATAGCGAACATTTTTTAACCTTATTTATTCTTGTTCATTGAGTATATGCCTGGCGTGTCGGGCGTAGTGGCCGCGAAGGTCATTGGCGTATTCGGTCAGGATTTGTTTACCTATATCTTTATAGTCACCGCAGCGGTATAAAGCCCTTGCCAGAAACAGCTCCCGCAGGGACAAGTTTCTTGTCGAGTTATCCACATGGTTCGATGGTGTCCGGTTCCTTGCAGTATTTATATCCATGAAAGCATGACCGATCATACCGGGCTTTTTCAGAAGTTTGGCTAAGGGTTCAGCGGCATCGGGATGCCCCAGAGTCTCAAGTGCAATCGCTACAGCGCGGTAATGCGAAAACCCGCTGCCGGCGTCGAGGTGCTCTATCTTCTCAAGGATTGGGTTCAATCCCTTCTCGTTGCGGGTCCGGCCTAAAGCAATAATAAAACTGTCAAGCTCACTAATGCTCGCCCCAAACTGCCCCATACCAGTGTAATTCCAGCCCTTGTCCCAGGCTCTGGATTTCACCTCCTTAATAAGAGTATCGGCTCCGGACGAATGCCCCAACATTCCGAGGACATGGGCGTATCTAAGTTTGACTTTTGCATCTTCAGCGTTATCGTAGGCTCTTCTAATCAGCGGCATTGTATACTTCAAATGTGCAAGGATTATCTCCAGCCCATCGAAGTCATTAACAAGACTCTCAACAGCCTGTTCAAGTTTTTCCGCCGGCAGCGGGTATGAGTCTTTCTCCGTTAATACCTGCTCGGGCAGAGTGCCTATCTCGATTAAGTGCTTCTGAAGTGTTTTTATATCAATCTGCCTGACGCTTTTGCCGCTTTTGGCTGCCATTGCCGCAGCCAGACCTGCGGCGTAGCCCTGGTTTTGAATGTCCGGCTGCATACGTATAACGGGCATAGCGTCACGGTGGGCACTAACGCCAAGCCCTGTAACTAAGATACCGTCCAGGCCTTTCGGCAACAGACAGCGGTAAGGTACATTAACGAAGAATGCTTTTCTATCGGGCGGCTTTAGCATAAATACCGGATGTATCGTAAATCCATGCGTATCGAAATTGCTCCGGGCAATAACAATAGTGTCGGGATATGTTCGATTATTGGAGATGTCGAGTGGTGACATCACGAACTCACCAACTATCCGTCTTCTTTCGCGAGTATCGGCAAGCTGGCCCAGGTCGTAAACGTCTTTAAATTTATTCTTAGCGACAACGAATGCCCGCCAAACATCTATAACGTCTGTGTCGTCTATAAAAGTCCAGTCCGTATTAGTATAACCGGCGCCCAAATTATGCCCGGGAAGTCCCGCCCCCTGGACAGCAACGGCTGAGCCGCTGGTATATTCGCAATCTGCGCCGGCTGCGGCAGCGATGTCGGCGTTGCCGGTCGAATCGATAACCACTTTCGCAAGGACAACGCCCCGTCCTTCGGGTGTTGCGACAACTACACCTTTGACATGTCCGTCATCAACAAATGCGCCGCAGCCAAGCACGCCGAACCAGACCTCGGCGCCTGCCTGATGCAATTTCCGACGATACCATTCTTTTTTCAAAGTGATGTTCCATCCGCCGTCTTTATGCTTACCACTACCACCACCGAAGCCGATTATGCCATCATCCATTTCCTTAGTGAAACCTGTGATATTCCCATAATAATATTTGCTGATAAAACCCGTTGTTCCCACTCCACCAAGTCCGTGGAGATACTCTAACACGAGCGTTTTGGCACCCTGACGAGCTGCGGAAATCCCGGCCGGTGCTCCGCCGGTACCTCCGCCGACAATAACTACATCCACTTCTTTAAGAATGGGCACTGCCCTCTTGTCTGCATGAACTTTCGAAGGTTCGGTTAATGTCCTTTGTATTCCGCTCAAATTCTCCCTGATATCTCCCGATGTGATACCCGAAACCGGCTTGCCAGGTAATTTGACGTTATCTGCTTTGGCTATATTCTTTGCTTGTAATGCTGCCGCGGCACCAATGCGACTGCCTAATTTCATTAACTCCAACGGTCGCAGCAGTTTCTCCGCGGCCCGGCGTGGTATATCCGCGCAGCCGCCAACGACAAAAAGATTATTAACACCCTGAGGCCGGAAGGCATCCAGCTCGACTTTTTCTGCGCCGGGCCAGGATTCGGATAGAGTCTTTTTGCCCTTCATTGGGTCAGGGGATATCTGAAAAAGCGTTTCCGAAGCATCTTGCTGGTCGGGATGCCAGGTATTGTCACGGGCGACTTGCTCGGCTTTGGCAAAAGAAGCAAAAGAGCCGTCCTTCATCGGTATTTTAAGCGTGTATTCGATGGCAGTATATTCCAAGCCGCTTTTAGTTGATATCGGCGACGATATTTTTTTTGCCTGAATGTCTTTGCCGGTTCGCACTCCGCCGCCTACAACGATGCGTTTAAAGCTTTGTATACCTTTCGGGTATGGCTTAAATGTTGCGCCGGCCATTCTTGCTACGTTTGCCCTGGCAGTTGCGTCGATAACAATTTTGGCTTTGACTGCCTGTCGTCCGGAGCGGTTGGCCATAACAATTCCGGCAATTTTCCCATCATCGTCAACAAGTACATCTGTTGCATAACAGCCGTATAAAAACTGAACATTTGTTTCCAGCAGTGCCTCATCCAGAGTACGCTTGACCTGCATCGGCGTTGGAGGAATTCGTGCTGTCGGCTCACCGGACTTTGCGAATGAATCTTTATCCTCTATCACAATCTCGCCCAAAAGCAAGCGATTGACATCGGGGCTCTTTTTGACCATGAATTTTACGTAGCGGGCGTTACCGGTAATCGGTGCTGAAAGTTCAATCGGCCCCCAAGGTTGCGGGAGGGCTTCGGCGAGTCTTTGATTCTTAATGAGGGCGAGCTGTTTCCATTGTTGTTTATCGTTGCTGATGGAGACAGCAACGCTTTCTACTTCGAAGTCATCTCCGAGTGTACGGTTACGGCGCTGATAAGCCATAACGTGGATTTTCTCAAGCTGATGTTCAACGCCCAGGTCGGCGATAATGGTCACATTACCGTCATATTGAACGCTCTGGCTTGCCGCACTGTGCCATTTGCCGTCAGTAAGCAGCGATGGAGACGGTGTGTCTTTGTGGACGCCGGCGGATGTTATATCGGTTTCGTAAGTAAAATTGATTCTGTTACGTGCCAGCAACGCGACGGACGGCTCGGCAAAAACTTTATTTTGCAGCGGCAGGGTCGGCACCTCGCCCGGCTCAAGCCACAAATGGTACGTTGCGCAAAGGTCTGCCCCCAGATACGGCCGTTGTGCAGCAAGAAATACCTTCGCGCCTTTTTGCGCTGCTTCGACAGCCGCAGCAACACCTCCCGAAGTTCCTCCGACCACCAACACGTCCACATCATAAGCAACCGGAATATCTCTGGATGATTCATTTACTGCTCCTGGTTGAGAAGTTTTCGAGCAGCCTCCATTTATTAAAGAACAAAAAAACATTAGGAGCAAAAATATTAGTTTAACGGCTTTATTAATTTTCCGATCCTTTCCTTGAATAATTCCAGCCACTTTTTCCACCTCTATTTTCTCCTTAATAACTTATTGCCCGGTTTTTGAAAGTATTCTTACAAAAGCCGCACCGAAGCAAAATATTATTTTTATGTAAACATTATCTTCACTATTCATCCATTTGCAACAATTACTTTTATCTTCCTTAAACTCTGATTTTGCTTTTATTTATTCAGGAATCTCAGAACATTGTCTTGTATTTGAAGTTGACCTGATATGTGTACTCGTATGCGCGTAAGGTGGGAAAGAAAAACGCAAAATAATAAATAATTCAATAATCAATAACAGATAAAAAAGAGGGGGCCTATACCAAAACAGTATAGGCCCCGAAATTACGAATCTGCTATGCAGTTTTATTTAACAGTCAAATACCTGTTTAAGGTGCCGGTGGATAGAGACGAATGTCATCGAAGTATAACATACCCGCACCGCCGGCAGCCGGATTAGCCCTGTTACCAAGACCGATAGTAATCGAAGTTACATTGGCAAGGTTCACGCCCTGGTCGGCGAAGGCCTGCAAGTCGATATTCCATTCTATCCATGCAATCGCCTGCGTGGCATTGGGATTATCATTATCGACACCAGCGCTGCCGTTCAGGACGACGTACATCGTCTCTGCGGCGTTGGATGAAACGCCCCGGTACCAAATCGTTAACGTGTTGACACCTTTGACCGTCCAGTCACGATTGGAGGTCAAGACAGAAGTCGCTTCGGATTTGCCGACTGCATTGTCGTAGGACATTGGCATCGACTGCAAGCCACTGTGGACAATAGTCTGCTCGGCAAATGGGGGATTGGCATGACCAACTACGGAACCGTTTATAGCCGGGTTGTCGAATCCGTCTATCCAGGCATTAAATATCCTGTTGCTCGCAGGGTCAGCCGGGTCAAGGTCGTTGTAAGCCTCAAAATCGTCAATGATAAGGAAGTTGGCCGTGGTAAAGCTCCAGAGTGGGCCTGTCCACGGGCTGTCCGGGTTGGTGTTATTGGCCTCATCAATCCGCCAATAGTAGGTAGTATCCCATTCGAGCTGTCCGGGTTCATAGCTCTCGGAACCAAGGTTTCCACTGGCTTTTAATTCCAGAGAGGCTGCGTCGGTGCCGAAGTAAACCTCATGTGAAGCACCAAATCCCGGTACCCAGGTGAGAACAGGCGTCTGCGATACATCCACGGCACCATTAATCGGGTCAAGTGCCGCAACAGCACCTTCAGTTGTAAAGCTCCAGACATTGCCTTTATAAGTGGTGACGGCATCGAACTCATCGACACGCCAGTAATATGTCTTGGCTTGTTTAAGCTCGCCCGGGCTATAGGTTGCAGCTCCCTGAGGGAGTCCACCTGCGGCATTGTTGACATCGTCAAAATTGTCGCCGAAATACACGGTGTGCAATTTGGAGCCGAATCCCGGTGTCCATTTAAGGCTGGCATTGACTGCGACAGTCTCGCCGGCATCAGCCGGATCGGGAAAGTATGCTGTCTTTGGGGGAATACTAAAGCTCCAGACGTCGCCCTTCCACGGGCTGTTCGGCTCGGCGTCGTTGACTTCATCGATTCGCCAGTAGTAAGTCGTGCCCGGAATAAGACCATCCGGAAAAGCGAATCCGGGGAAGCCGGCAACTAAAAACGTGTCGGTCTGGTTGCCTTGGAACGTGTCTTCGGCGCCGGCGTTCACGTCGTCGAAATTGTCACCAAAATACACATCGTGCGAGACAGCGGGATCACCCGCCCGCCAGCTAAGGTTCACCCATGTATCCTCATGGAGTGCAGTGTCCTTCGGGGCAGGACCCAAGGCAAATGGATATGATACTCCACCACCTTGCATCACACCAAAAATCTCTTGCTCGCTAAGTGCATATTCATAGATGCGGAGATCGTCGAGCAGACCATTGAAGTAATAGTTAAGGTTTGGGGTGTCGGTGCCAATACGAAACTCGGCGGTCGAAGCAGCAACTCCCTGTGTTACAGACACTGATCTGGAAACCTCTCCATTAATATACTCTGTGTAGGTATCGCCAGCATCATCATAAACAACAGCAACGTGATACCATGTATTCGCCTCCAGAACTATTCCGTCTGTACTTCTGCTAAAGAAGCGCCCGCTGGAATCCCTTACATCTGATTCTATCCTGGTTTGGTACAGGGCCAACTTAAAGCCGCCTGCGGCACCCCAGCCAGGATCATCGAGATCACCACATATTTTACAATCCCCACCTGGGTTATAAGGATTTATCCAGACCGAAATCGTGTATCCTTCTGCTGTTCCTCCATCTTCTACGGTCGTGAAGCTCACACCAGTCCCACAATTAACATACTGAGGTGAGCCGGTGAGTTCAAGCGCCTGGCCGAAACGACCGGGCAC
>CAZZAX010000187.1:0-10385 GCA_964653075.1 uncultured Pirellulales bacterium | reverse complement strand
AAAAATCCAGCGGGCTTCTGTAATGGCTGTTCAAAATCAACTGCCTTACCGCCAGGGGATCGTAGCTCTGCGTTAATCTCTCATGTGCTCCTGAAAAGGCCTGTTTGAGAGTGATGAAATTATTCAGGCTCTTGCCCATTTTTTGACTGTCAACAGTGACCATATTATGATGCACCCAGTATCGTACGAACTGCACGTCGTTGGCCGCTTCCGACTGAGCAATTTCACACTCGTGGTGGGGGAATTGATTTTCCAGCCCCCCGCCGTGTATGTCGATTGTCTTGCCGAGATATTTTGTACTCATTACCGAGCACTCCAGGTGCCAGCCGGGATAGCCAGGCCCCCAGGGGCTTGGCCATTGCATAATGTGGTTTCGCTCGGCTTTCTTCCACAGCGCGAAATCAGCGGGATTCTTTTTGTCCGGCGAGACCTCGACGCGTGCGCCGGAAATCATCTCTTCGATATTTCTTCCGGAGAGCTTTCCGTAGTCTTTGAATTTGGAGACGTCGAAATAGACCGAGCCGTTGGCCTCGTATGCATAGCCTTTTTTAATCAGTGTCGTTACCATCCCGATTTGTTCGAGTATATGACCGCTTGCTCTCGGGCTTATATCAGGCCGGACGCAGTTCAACCTGTCCATATCTTCGAAGTAGCTGCGGGTGTAGTATTCGGCCAGCGCCATCGGATGCTTTTTCTCTTTTTTGGCCGCATTGGCGATTTTGTCCTCGCCTTCATCGGCGTCGTCGGTGAGATGGCCCACGTCCGTTATATTCTGCACGTAGGTAACATCGTAATTCAGATAGCGAAGATACCTGACAAGTACATCGAGGCTCACATAACTTTTTGCATGACCAAGGTGCGAGTGTCCATATACGGTCGGCCCGCAGACGTATATTCCGACCCTGCCTTTTTTCAATGGTTCGAATTCTTCTTTCCTTCTTGTCAGACTGTTATAAAGATTCAGTGCCATGGGCAAATACCATTAATTATTTATAGTGTTCTTCTTTTTCTTTTTCTCAACAGTGCCGTGGCCGTTGCGGCTATCGCTTCTCCGGCGCCTACATCGCCAAGCCCGTCGTTGGTTTTAGCCTTTACGTTCACAGATGTAAAGTCAATACCTAAAAGCCCGGCAATACATCTTTTCATCTGGCCTTTGATTGGCTCGAGTCTCGGCGCTTCTGCATGTATAATAAGGTCGATATTCACGACTTCCCATTTTTTTTCTTCGAGCTGTTCTTTTACAATAAACAAAAGTTCCTTGCTGTCTATATCTTTCCATCTCTTGTCGGAGCTGGGAAACAGCGCTCCTATGTCTCCCATGCCGCTTGCCCCGAGCAGGGCGTCGATAACGGCGTGCAGACCAACGTCACCGTCACTGTGTCCGGCCAGCCCCTCCGGGTACGGCACGTAAACCCCGGCGAGCATCAGCTTTCTGCCTTCGACGAGCCTGTGGATATCGGTTCCTATCCCGCTTCGATATTCACTCTTGGGTTCCTCAATCACAATGTCCCCTTCGTGCTTGGGACATCCTTGCCGTGAATGCCGACAGCCGTACAGAGCGCTTTGCCCAGTCCCTTGAAAATCGCCTCGGCTATATGATGGCTGTTTGTACCGTACGGAACGTTTATATGAAGATTAAATTTCCCGTTATTGGCAAAGCTCCGCAGCATTTCCTCGAGGCACTCGACGTCGAAGTCTCCGATTTTATCTGTTCGGTATTCGACGTTATATACACAGGAGGCCCTGCCCGACAGGTCAACGGAAACATTAGCCAGCGCGTCCTCCATCGGCAGGGAGCTGTGTCCGTATCTGGCTATCCCTTTCTTTTCGCCGAGGGCCTTCAATAGACATTCGCCGAGGCATATCGCTATATCTTCTACCGTATGGTGAGCATCGACTTGAAGGTCACCTTTGGCCCTGACCATAAGGTCGATTTTGCTGTGTTTGCTCAGGTGCGTGAGCATATGGTCCAAAAAGCCGATACCGCTGTCAATCTCGTATTTGCCGTCGCCGTCCAGGTTAAGCTGTACGGAAACATCGGTTTCTTTTGTCTGCCTGTGAACTTCGGCGGTTCGCTTGTCCATTATAATGTCCTTTTTATGTACTATTTCGATTCCCATCTCAGTCTGAGGGGGCAGTCTCTTGTGACAGGATTTCTTTCAGGGCCGAAATAAGTTTGTTATTTTGTTCGTCTGTTCCTGTTGTTATTCTCAGTTTATCTTCGAGGCCGGGCAGGCCAAAGTATCTGACATAAATCCTGCGTTCTTTGAGCTCGTCGAAAATTATGTCCGCCTTACGGTTTTTGCACCTGGCAAGAACAAAGTTAGCATGGCTTTGCGGTACTTCGAATCCCAAATCACGCAGTTGTTCGATAAGTAAGCCACGGGCCTTCTTTACTTTTTCGGTTGTTTCGGTGAAGTACTTTTGGTCTTTTATTGCGGCGGTGGCCACAGCGAGGGCAATTGCGTCGACATTATAGGAATCTTTTACCTTCATCAGCCCTTTTATCAGGTTAGACTGGGCGATGGCATATCCGAAGCGCATTCCTGCAAGGCCGTATCCTTTGCTCAACGAGCGCAGAATAATGATATTATCGAATTCCTTGACCAACTGTGTACAGTTGGCTTCTGCAAAATCCACATAGGCCTCATCAATCAGTAATATTCCGGAGAGTTCGTCGGCCAGCGAAGCGAGTTCATCTATACTAACGAAGCTTCCGCTCGGTGCGTTTGGGTTGCAGACGATGGTCAGGGCGGCATCGGTGCCGGCCAATTTTGCCGGCAGATTGAATTCGGTATCGAAGGCCACTTCAATTGCCTTGCAATTTTGCAATTTTGCCAATACGGGGTAGAGAGAATAAGTCGGAACCGGATAAGCCACAGGCCGGTTTTTATCACAAAACGCCCGGAAAGCCATCGTCAGCAAATCATCTCCGCCATTGCAGCACATAATATCATCGCAGCGCACCGAGTTGATTTCAGCCGCGGCCTGCCGGAATTCACTACCAATCGGGTCAGGATATTTCCGAAGACGTTCCGGACTGATTTCAGACAGCACTTTTAATACCTCAGGCGAGGGCGGATACGGATTCTCATTCGTATTGAGCTTTATTACGTCTGTTTCTTTCGGCTGAAAACCCGGCTCGTAACCTTTTACCTTTTCAATATTTTTCCGAAAATACCCCATTGCTTACTCCAAAAGATTCCAGTCCAAAATTATAAGGTTTTTTCTTGGGGAGCGAAAGAGTGATTTTGATATATTTAATGGATGACGTCTTATTACTTTAGATGTTCAATCATAAAAGCCGAATTCATAGGCGGCATCGAATAGAGCAACGATGTTTTCAGGCGGTACGCCAGGCTGGATGTTATGGACGTTATTGAATACGTAACCGCCCCCCGGCTTGAAGATTTCAAGGTTCTTACGCACATGCTCTCTGATTTGGACGGGTTCGGCGAAGGCAAGAACGTGCTGGGCGTCTATACCGCCGCCCCAAAGCGTAATCCGGCTTCCGAACATATCTTTTAGCTTTTGGGGCTCCATATTTACAAGGCCGATCTGGACGGGATTGAGAATATCTATACCGTTGTCGATAAGCTCCGGAATGTACTCGAAACAAGACCCGCACGTGTGATACCAGATTTTGGCTTTCGTCAGCGACTTGATATGCTGGACGAGCTTTTTCTGTCTGGGCTTGACTATCTTTCGGTAAAAATCCGGAGAAAACAGCGGCCCGCTCTGGCCCGTCAAATCGTCGCCTATCATCACTACATCGACGATATCACCAACTTCGCCCATAAAGCCCGTATGATAATCCATCCAGAATTTAAGGGTTTGGTCAAGCAGCGCCTCGCAAAAGGCCGGGTTCTCTATCGTATCCATGAGCCACCTTTCGAGCCCGCGCATATACCAGCAGTATTCATAGACCACACCGCCTATGCCGGTTGATATGGCGTATGGGGTGTCTCGTCGCATCTCAAGTGCCCCCTGGTGAACTCCGGTGAAGCGGCTTGGATCGCTGCCGTCCGGGAAAGGATAATCTTCGATATCTTTAACGCTCGCATCGGCAAGCGGATGGTGAGAGATGTCCATATAAAGCTGCTGCTCATCCGGCATCGACCAGACCACGCCGAATTCGTCCTTGAGATCGTGCCAGAGTTTACCGTTGCGAATATTCTGTTCGATTCCGCCTTTGAAATCGTCCGGGCCGTGCGCGCATATATAGCGGGTATCAACCCTGAATCGCTTTAGAACTTCTTCGCTCGGTTTGGCGAGCTGCTGGACCGGGTCGAGAATTGTTATTTCTTCTGTCAGCCCCAGGTGAGTAAGTAATTGGGCATAAGCTCTTTTATGTATTCCCGTTTGAAATCCTCCGAGGTCTATCGGGACCCTGTCGGGGATTTCGTGATTGAGGGTTTTTATGAGACGCTGCCTTGAAGTCATTGTCTCTTTATTTGCCATTGTCTTTACTCTCCCAAAACACTTGGCCGGCATCGGCCTTTTGAATACCTGACGGATTTCGGTTCTTACTTTCCGATTGACGCAAGGTAGTTTCCCAATCCAACGATGAATGTTGACAATATTAGCACAAGTATCCCGGAGAAAACTATTTTGTGTGTACGACGGCTGCTTCCTTTCCATTCCCGGAAAATCAGTCCCCATATATTGCTGAAGACGATGATAAAGGCCATGTGAATGGTCCAGCTCGAAAAGTCGTACTGTCCCATTTTGGTAGTGCCCATTCCATAAAACATAAACTGGAAGTACCAGGTAATTCCCGCCAGTGCGGAAAAGACATAGTTGCCGGCAAGTGAAGAGTTTTTGGTATCGAGGTAATCTTTCGTTGTACGGTTTTTAATATTCAGCAGAACGCACCAGATAAAATTCGTCGTGAATCCGCCCGCAAGGATGCAGATAAAAATCGCACTGTTCTGCCACAAAGATGGTACGCCCCGCTCGACGGCGAGTTTTGCGATTGGTTTTCCGGCGGCTATGCCGAATGCCATGCACGCACTCATTACGCCGGCGAATGTCGCAACCCAGAGCCCCTTCGTGAAGTTGAATTCCTTAATCGTCTCTTTCTTTTTTTCGTCCGGCAGCTCTTTTTCTTTGGACATGCCCGCCCAGCCGCAAATTGCAATACCAACAAGGCAGACAAGTACTCCCCCAAGCGTGGTCAGACCTGAGGCGAGGGTGATTAAATCGCCGAAAGTGCCGAAATATATCGGTGGAATAATTGTCCCGAACGCCGCACAAAAACCAAGTGCAATCGCATAACCAAGGGACATTCCGAGATATCGCATCGACAGTCCGAACGTAAGGCCCCCGATGCCCCAGAGCAGACCAAAAAGATAGCTCCAGAAAATACTGCTTTTTGGCGATTCTCGAAGAATAGAAATCAATCCCGGCACCGTCAGTAGTGCGATAATCCAGGGCATAATAATCCAGGATAGAATTCCGTTTACAAGCCAGTAACTCTCCCACGCCCAGTTGCGGACTTTTTTGAATGGGATGTAAAAGCTTCCCGCTGCAAAGCCCCCTATCGAATGCAGAAAAATACCTAATGCTATCATAAACGGCCCTGTTTATTCTGGAACTATATGTCCTTACAAAGTTCTTTCAGTGCTGTCTGTAACTTTTAGCACTCAGCATAAGGATTTTACTTATGGCAATAGTCGATAAGGCGTGCGATTTCGCTGCGAAGGTCCTTTCGGTGGACAATCATATCCACGAAACCATGTTCCAGCATGAATTCGGCGGTCTGAAATCCTTCGGGCAGCTCGACCTTTATTGTTTCGGCAATCGTGCGAGGTCCGGCGAACCCGATAAGCGCCCCCGGCTCGGCTATTAAACAGTCGCCCAGCATTGCATAGCTGGCGGTAACCCCGCCGGTAGTCGGGTCGGTCAGGACGCAGATATAAAATCCACCGGCCTCGTCGAATTTCGCCAGGGTTGCGGAGGTCTTTGCCATCTGGCCTAACGAGATTACTCCTTCGTGCATCCTTGCCCCGCCGGAGCAGCAGACCGCCACCAAAGGCAGTTTTTCGTTCATTGCCATATCAACCGCTACGCAGAGTTTCTCACCGACTACGAAACCCATCGAGCCCATGAGGAAATTCGGCTCCATAACCGCCAGCATAACGCCTCTGCCTTTGATAAAGGCCTTCCCAATCAGCATGGCCTCTTTTGCGCCGGATTTTTTGGTGTCTTCCTTGAGCCGCTTTTTATAAGTTGTTCCCCTGAACTTAAAGCCCAGCGGATCCTCGGTCTTTAAGGTGCCGAGAACCTCCTGGAAGGAATCCTCATCGACCAGGTACTTAATCCGGGTCTTCGCCTCGATGCGAAAGTGATGGTCACAATCCGGGCAAACGTTAAAGTTCTTTTCGACGGCGCTTTTGTACAGCATGTGCTCACAGCCCGGACAGCGGACCCACAGTCCTTCGGGCATCTCTTTTCGCGGTTTTAATGAGAAGCCGTTCCATTTGGATTTGATTTGTTTGCCCATAGCAACCTGTATTTAATAAGTCCCGCATTCAGCGCGGCATATTCCTGCATCGACATAAACAGAAAGTAATTTTAGAATTTTACCAAAAAACAGCAGAAATGGCTATAAAAAATTACCCGGCCGCTTTTCGAATGGCGTTTATTGCGGCAATACGGTCCTTTTTTGCGAATATTGCATTGCCCGCAACAAGGGTATCGGCCCCATATGAAACCACTATTGGCGTGGTTCTGGGATCTATCCCGCCATCGACTTCTATGCGGATGTCAGGGCCGACTATGTCTCTGATTCTGTTTATTTTTTTCGCCGCCTCGGGCATAAATTCCTGTCCCCCGAAACCCGGCCGCACGGTCATTACCAGTACCATCTCGCAGAGCGGCCCAACGCTTTCTATCGCTTCAACCGGAGTCTCAGGGTTCAGGCATATTCCGGCACTGCATCCTAAATCGTGTAATTTGTCGATTAGTTTTAGCGGCTGGTTGGCTGTTTCGATATGGAATGTTATATGGTTGGCGCCGGCTTCGATAAATTGCTCGTAGTATTTGTTCGGCTCACTTATCATCAAGTGGGCATCGAAAACAAGACGGCTGCACTTGCGAAGCTTGGCGATTACCGGCGGGCCGATTGTGATATTCGGGACAAAGTGGCCGTCCATCACATCCAGATGCACCATACTCACACCGGCAGACTCAACAACAGCTATCTCCTCGGCCAGCCTGGCGAAGTCCGCGCTTAGTATCGACGGCACAATCTCAACTGTTCCTGCTTTCGGCAACCGCATCTTTGTTGATTACCACGAACGATGAACTCTATTTCTCGTCAAGGATTTCAAGGCACTTGAACTTTTTACCTTCCAGAAATTCGAGCGAAGCGCCTCCTCCGGTGGAAATATGGCTCACTCTATCTTCCAGACCGAGTTTTTTCACTGCCGCCGCGCTGTCACCTCCGCCGATTATGCTGCGTGCTCCTTTGTCTGTGGCCTCGGCAACAGCCAAAGCTATGGCTTTAGTTCCCTGATCGAAAGGTGGTATTTCGAAAATTCCCACCGGCCCGTTCCAGACGATGGTTTTGGCGTCGGTAATTTTCTTTGAAAACGCCTGGATGGCAATCGGCCCTATGTCCACGGCCTGATAGCCCGGGTCAATGTCACCGACGGCGGTTCGGTGCTGCGCTCCGGCCTTGAGCTTACGTGTTACATCGTGATCAACCGGCAGGACTACTTCGCAACCCATCTCGTCCGCCTGCTCCAGCAGTTTTTGACCCTTGTCGATGAAGTCGTTCTCGCACAGGCTTTTGCCGATGCTTTTGCCCCTGCCTTTGAGGAAGGTATATGCCATGGCCCCGCCGATAATAATCCGGTCTACCTTATCAATGAGATTTTCAATGACACCTATTTTGTCCGAAACCTTGGCCCCGCCCAGTATCGCAACGAACGGCCTCTCGGGATCTTGTAAGGTTTTGCCCAGGAATTTTAATTCTTTTTCGATAAGGAAGCCGATAACGCGCGGCTTGCCTTCCATCAGAATGGGCACCGTGTACATTGAGGCGTTGTCTCTGTGCGCCGTGCCGAAAGCATCGTCAACATAAATATCCGCCAAATCCGCAAGCTGCTGCGCAAAATTGTCTTTTGCCTGGCGCAGTTGCGCATCTTCTTTTGCCGCTTTGTCTTTTATCGTTTCTTCTTTATGAAAACGCAGGTTTTCGAGCAGCATACACTCGCCCCCGGCCAGCGCCTGGGCCTTTGCCTTTGTCTCGGGGCCGATGCAGTCTTCGGCGAAGATTACTTCCTGGCCCAGGAGCCCCGAGAGTCTTTTGGCCACAGGCGCCAGAGAGAATTTCTCCTCTCTTTGCCCCTGCGGCCTGCCGAGGTGGCTCATAAGTATCAGCGCACCGCCGCCGGCCAGGATTTTCTTGATAGTCGGCAGTGCCTTAACGATTCGGTCATCGCTGGTAATGTTGCAATCTTCATCCATCGGAACATTAAAGTCGCATCGCATCAGGACCTTCTTGCCCTTTACATCGATATCAGCAACAGTTTTTTTGGCCATTTCTTCTACCTGCATTTGATGTCATTCCCATATAAGCGGATATCCGGATTCACCTCCGCCTTTTATGCGGAGTTGTCGATTCCTAATCAAAAGTTCCTGTTTGCTGTCACAAATAACACTCACGGCGAATTCGATTATCTCACTACATCTTTGCCATTTTTTCCATAATATCGACACTGCGGTTGGAGTAGCCCCACTCGTTGTCGTACCAGCTCACGACTTTAACTGTCCTGTCGATGACTATTGTGCACAAAGAATCGAAAATGCTCGAAGCGGGGTCGTTAACGATGTCACTGCTGACTATGGGCTCTTCGCAATAAACCAGGATGCCTTTCATCGGGCCTTCTGCCGAGGCCTTCATTGCCGCATTTACGCTGTCAACGGTAACGTCTTTTTTGACATTGACCACAAGGTCAACGATACTTCCCACCGGGATAGGCACCCGGACGGCGAAACCGTCAAGTTTGCCCTCAAGAGCCGGAACCACTTTTCCGATGGCTTTGGCGGCGCCGGTACTCGTTGGAATGATATTTGCCGCGGCGGCACGAGCACGACGCATGTCGGAATGAATCATATCGGCCACCTTCTGGTCGTTGGTATAAGCGTGAATGGTAGTCATGACTCCCTGCTCGATGCCGAAGGCGTCATTAAGCGTCTTTGCCAGAGGCGCAAGGCAGTTGGTCGTACAGCTTGCGTTCGAGACACATTTGACGTCGCTGGTGAGTACGTCGTCGTTTACACCCAAAACGATGGTCGCGTCGATATTGTCCTTGGCCGGGACACTCAGCAGGACCTTTTCGGCGCCGGCCTTGATATGGTCGGCGTAACCGCCCTTGGGTGATTCGGCTGTCCGGAAGATGCCCGTCGATTCAAGGACAATCTTTACGCCCATATCTTTCCAGGGCAGCTCGGTCGGATTCTTCACGGCCAGCACCTTGACGGATTTGCCGTTAATGACTAATTCGCCGTCCTTTGCCTCGACCGTGCCGTTCCATTTGCCCATTACGGTATCATATTTAAACAGATGCGCAAGGCTCTTGGCGTCCGAGAGGTCATTGATGGCGACCAGCTCCAAATCGCCCTGTCTTTGGAAAATAATTCTTGCTACGGCCCTGCCGATTCGGCCGAATCCGTTAATTGCCACCTTTGTTGACATTTCTAAATCTCCTTCTAAACATTCTAAATAAGGTTTTTTCTGATTTAAGCCCCACCAATCAATACTTTAGGGATAAACGAGTGTGCTAATTTATGTGTTAGGCTTCCCATTGTCAAGAATTTATTACCAACAATTTGATACCTAAGCAAAAAACTTCCGTCTTCGATTGGACGGGGCGCTTTGTTCTTGAAGATTATTCGACAATTTGATATGATAAATTCTCCTTTAACCAATCTGTTTCATAGGGATAGTAGGGTATGAGAAATCATAAAGGCTTTACGTTGATTGAATTACTGGTTGTAATCGCCATTATTGCCCTGCTGCTTGCTATCCTGCTGCCGACAGATGGTAGCCACCAAGCGAACGTAGCCTCGTGGCGTGAGGCTTGCCCCACCAATCCTTAATTCTTCGTATTGCCGCCTGCCCCGTTTAGAGTGTCGTTTACTCTAACGGGGGTCATTGTAAGGAGACCGTAGGCCGACGTGGCAATCTCAACTCCAATAATCAATAGTCAATCATCAATAATCAATTAAAAGAGCCTGCCCACCGGCCCCGATGGACAGCGAAGAGCGGCCCAGGCACGCCACCGCGATGGCTGCAACGCGGCCTTCATGGACGGCCACTCCGATTGGATAAAGGCCGAAAAAATAACAGAAAAAATGCTCCAGCCAAATTAACA
>CAZZAX010000186.1:0-10479 GCA_964653075.1 uncultured Pirellulales bacterium | reverse complement strand
CAGATGCAGGCCGTCAAAAAGATGGGCGGTATCAAAGATATGCTCAAAATGATGCCCGGAATGGGTGGACAGCTTAAAGACCTCGACCTCGACGGCGTCGAGCTCAAACAAACAGAAGCGATTGTCTATTCGATGACGCCCGCCGAACGCCGCGAGCCGGATATTATAGACTCCTCCAGACGAAGACGGGTCGCCACGGGCGCCGGTGTGGCGGTTAACGACGTCTCCAGCCTGGTAAAGACATTCAAACGCAGTCGCGATATGATGAAAGCAATCAGCGGCGGAAGCTTCGGTGGCCTAAAGAGCCTGCTGTCCGGCGGCTTCAATATGGGCGCTTTGAACCAGATGATGACCGGAGGAAGAAAAATAAAGCAGCGCTCCAAAAGAAAAAGGGTCATAAGGCGAAGAGGCAAAATTAAGAAACGATAAAGTTTAGTTGTCATTCCCGCACAAGTTTGTCACCCCTGCAAAAACAAGGGATATATTCCTCTGATTTATTGAAATTTGCTAATGGAAAAAAACATTATGAATAAAAGCTTAAACCGTCGTAATTTCATAAAGCTTACCGGCGCAACGGCCGTCGGAGCAGTACTGCCCGGCTGCGCGGACGAATTCCTCCAAAGTGCAAAAAGCCCGGCTGAAAAACCTAACTTCATTATCATTTTCTGCGACGACCTAGGCTATGGCGACCTCGGCTGTTTCGGCTCGAAGAAACATCGTACACCGAACATCGACCGGATGGCTGATGAAGGAATGCGCTTTACGAGCTTCTATGTAACCAGCGGTGTATGCACACCGTCCCGGTCGAGCCTGATGACAGGCTGCTATCCCCGCCGTGTTAATATGCACGAAAGCGGCAGGCAGGAATGGGTATTGTTCCCGGTCGCCAAAAAGGGACTAAATCCAAATGAAATCACCATCGCCGAGGTACTCAAAACCCGGGGCTATGCCACCGCTTGTATTGGCAAGTGGCACTTGGGTGACCAGCCCGAATTCCTGCCCACACGCCAGGGCTTCGACTACTACTATGGCATACCTTACAGCAACGATATGGGAACTAAGCAGCGAAAGATAAATCCGCCGCTGCCGTTGCTGCAAAACGAAAAAGTCATAGAAGCCCCCGCCGACCAGAACACGCTGACAAAGCGATACACAGAGCAGGTAATAAAATTTATCACGGCTAATAAGAATAAACCCTTCTTCGTCTATCTGCCGCACACGATGCCGCATAACCCTGTCCATTCCAGCGAGAAGTTTCGCGGCAAATCCGCCAACGACGGTTACGGCGACTGCGTCGAAGAAATTGACTTCTCCACAGGCCGGATTCTTGAAACGCTAAAGAAGCTCAACATCGATGACCGAACGTTAGTTGTATTCACCTCCGACAATGGTGCGGCTAAACGCTGGGGCGGAAGCAATCTGCCGCTTTCAGGATTCAAAGGCAGTACGGCCGAAGGTGGTATGCGTGAGCCTGCTGTTATGCGATGGCCGGGCAAAATACCCGCCGGAACAACCTGCACCGAATTAGCCTCGACACTGGACCTGATGCCGACATTAGCACAACTTGCAGGTACAAAGGCCCCGACCGACAGAATAATTGATGGTAAAAACATCTGGCCGCTAATGGCAGACAGAAAAAATGCAAAATCACCGCACCAGGCCTTCTACTATTATAAAACAGACCAGTTACAGGCGGTGCGCTCCGGCAAATGGAAACTGCATCTGCCCTTTAAGTTAAAAAAACGCAACCAGGAAAAAGACGCACCTAATGCACCGCTAAGACTATATGACCTCGAAGCCGACATCGCTGAAAAAAACAATATCGCAGACCTTTATCCTGATGTGGTCGAGCGTCTTCTTGCCCTGGCAGAAAAAGCTCGCCGGGACCTCGGAGATGTCGATCGCAAAGGCACAGGTCAGCGACCGGCCGGCTGGGTGGTAACACCAAAGCCGTTATTGTTTTCATCGAATTAAAAAATAATTATTGATAACAAAAAGATAATAGTGTAAATATTTATTCCCCCCTATTTGTTGGGGGATCGATTAACTGTCGCCCGCAAGCCTGCCCTGAGCTTGCCAAAGGGGCAAAGTTACCTTAAAAACGATAAAATGACAGTAATAAAGAAAATTTCAATCGAACAATACCTGGTAAAAGTTGCCCGATTTTCCGGTAACGAATTCGGCAAACTGATACGAAACCAGTTCAAGGATATTAAAGGCAGCAGTGAGCTGGCGATGTTGGTTGCTCCGGGCGCAGAGGAATTAGAACAGTTGAAAAAAGCAGTGGCGATAATGACCCCGGCCGAAAAACAAAATGCCGATAGCCTGACAGATGAACAAACTCGGAAAATCGCGGACGACGCCAAAATTGACCCTGCAAACTTCGCGATTTTCATAAACGGCTACGCCTTACATTGCAAACGTGTTTCACCGTCCAAATTAAGCGGTGAATTGAAAAAAACAACCAAAACCGAGACTAACTAAATAAAATTTCGCCAAAGGACACTTGGATTTCCTGGGAAAATGTTGTAAATTCTTAAACGTTATAAATTAAAAAGCAAACTTGTTCCGTGTCTTGCACAGAGCAAATCACGGGAATTGATTATATTAAAAGAAAGGAAAAAATATGGCAGTAAAGATAAGAATGACCAGGATTGGCAGACGGCACAGGCCCTTCTTCAGAATCAACGCGGTCGAATCCCGCACACCGCGAGACGGCAAGATTCTCGAAAAGCTGGGCCATTACGACCCGATTGAAAAAGACTTGGCCAAGCAGATTGTCCTCGACCGGCAGCGTACAGAGTATTGGCTCAGTAAAGGGGCAATACCATCAGATACAGTCTCGCAAATCCTGCTTCGAGCCGGATTAAAACATAAATACGCCGAAGATCAAGCTGCACGCCGGGCAAAGGCCCGAGCCATAGCCGGCGCCAAAGGCAAGCTGTTCAACAAGGCTCAAAAAATAGCCGTCCAGAAAGAAGCTAAGGCTGCCGAGGAAAAAACCAAGGCGGAGGCTGAAGCAAAGGCAAAAGAAGCCGAAGAAAAAGCAAAAGCTGAAGAAGAAAAGGCCAAAGCCGAAGCCCAAGCAAAAGAAAAAGCTGAAGCCGAGGCTAAAGCCAAAGCTGAAGAAGAAAAGGCCAAGGCAGACGCCGAAGCTAAAGCAAAAGCCGAAGCTGAAGCCCAGGCTCAACCTGAAACCGAGGCAAAACCTGAGGCTGAAACCACTGAGCCTGTAGAAGAAAAAACCGAACCCGAAGCAAAAGAAGAATAGATATCGTATTTACCCCAAAAAAATTTATTGGGGGATTGTTAAGCACCAACGTCTGCCCTGAGCGCAGCCGAAAGGATTGAAGGATTTTACGTGAGGCTTTTAACCTTTGCCTTCACTTTACAATAGATAAGTGAAACCTTTGTTATGCGGATAGATATCCTTACGCTTTTTCCCCGGACGTTTGAATCGCCCCTTGGCTGCTCGATACTAAAAAGGGCTCTGGAGGCGGCGCTGGTCGAAATAGCCCTCACCGACATTCGGGACTTCGCCGCCGACAGCTATAGAAAGGTCGATGATAAACCTTACGGCGGCGGCCCGGGTATGGTCATGATGCCCGGCCCGGTGTTCGACTGCTTCGAGCACGTCCAAAAGCTATCACCCGACAAAGGACGCATCATCCTCCTTACCCCGCAGGGCCAAAGATTCGACCAGAAAAAAGCCGCCGAACTAAGCAAAGAAAAGCGGATAATATTAATAGCCGGAAAATACGAAGGTTTCGATGAGCGAATTCGCATCGGCCTCGACGCCGAGCAAATATCCATAGGAGATTATGTCTTAAACGGCGGCGAATTGGCTGCTATGGTAATCATCGATGCGGTCGTCAGATTATTGCCCGGAGCCCTCGGCGATGAGGACTCGTCGAAAGATGATTCATTCAGCAAAGGACTTTTGGAATATCCTCAATATACAAGACCGGAAGTCTTTCGCGATATGAAGGTCCCTGATGTATTGTTAAGCGGCGACCATGCAAAAATCGCCGAATGGCGCAAACAGCAATCCCTCGAACGAACAAAAAAATGGCGCCCGGATTTACTTCATGATGACAACAACGATAAAAAGTAGAGTATGCTTTTTCAGACTAACAACATCTATTGCAGCTCATACCAGACATAAGCCCCGGATTCCAAAGGCAATCTATACTCTCCATATCGCCTAAAATCCGATGATGGAATTTCCATATCCGCCATCCCAATCTCAAACCCCCAATGCCCAAAGGCAGAACCCCAGGTTAACCTGATTTTAGGCTTTCCATTCTTATCCAGATCAAGATTTACATAATGTGCATTAAATACTTTTAACGACTTCGGCCACTCAACAGAATCAGGCCAATAACTCTTGAAGGAATCCGAATCGGAATATAAATCAATAGTCTCACCAGTACAATCTTCTTTGCTAAGCGTTTTCATCCAATCCCTTATATCTTCAATATCAACATTACTTTTTACAAGTCCTCTAAAACCATAAGTAAATGGCTTATATCCAGGCTGCCATAAATAAATTTCAATAGGAGTAAGGACAGATATTGCAAATGATGCGAAAAAAGTAATCAGAATACCAATCTGGAGAATTTTGATTAGCCTTTTCCTCTTCGCATATCTCTCCCAATGGCGAAGAAGATGCTTTGAACATAAGACAACATATACAATAATTAAAATCACTGTCGTTAGATATATAAGGCAAGCATAAGAAAAGATTGGACAACTAATGAATCTACCCTCCAAATATCCGAGCCCTCCCAAAGGAACGAAAATGACAAAAGCAACAATAACTACAGAGAAAATCGCATCCCATTTATTCCAGTCAATCGTTGGTCTTTTCTCTGTTGTTTCTGCAGTCTCTATATTCTCTTTTGTATCCATATCTCATTGACTCTCCAAGTCCGCTATATAAAAATAACTTAAAAGCTATAAAGTCATAGGCTATTCAAATCCTCTACGAGATTTTCGCTTTCTTTCTTGATATCTCGTTCTTTTGCTTTTATATCTATAATAGACCAAAATTAAGCCCCAAAGTCAATACTCTATATAAAACAATAGGGAGAACAAAATGAAGAATCTAAATCGACGTGACTTTCTATCTCTGGCGGCCGGCAGCTCGGTGGCCGCTGCGATGTCTTTAACCGGCTGCGACCCAAACCTTTCCGAACGCCGCAGAGCCGCAAAAAGACAGCCGAATATAATTATGCTGGTGACTGATGACCATCGGGCCGATGCTATGGGCTGTGCCGGAAATCCCATCATCCAAACCCCGAATATGGATGACCTGGCCGCTAACGGCGTAAGGTTCACAAACGCCTTTGTCACCACATCTATATGCGCCTCCAGCCGGGCCAGCATCTTTACCGGCCAGTGGACCCGCCGTCACGGCATCAAAGGCTTCGGCACGCATTTCTCCGAAGAAGCGCTTGCCCAGACTTACCCTATGCTCTTAAGCCAGGCCGGATACCGAATCGGCTTTATAGGTAAGTACGGCGTCGGGCCAAAAAAAGACCTGCCAATAGATAAATACGACTACTGGAAAGGCTTCCCCGGGCAGGGCAGATACGAAAACAAAGATGAAAACGGAAATTATAAACACCTTACACAGATTATGGGTGAGCAGGCGATTGAGTTCCTGCAGGGTTGCTCAGAGGACCGGCCTTTCTGCCTGTCGGTTAGCTTCAAGGCCCCTCACGTTCAGGACAGCGACCCGCGACAGTTTATTTACGACCGCGCGTATTCCGACCTGTACAAAGATATCGCTATCCCTACACCGGAGACGGCCCATCCCCGCTATTTCGAAGCACTACCCGAATTCCTGCGAACCTCAGAAGCACGCAGGCGTTGGCAGATACGTTTCCCGAATCCCGACAAATTCCAGGAATCTGTCTGGAGCTATTACCGCCTTATCACCGGCGTCGATGTCGTCATCGGCAAAATCCGCGACCGGCTAAAACAACTCAATCTTGACGACAACACAGTAATAATGCTAATCGGTGATAACGGTTTCTATCTCGGCGAGTACGGCCTTGCAGGAAAGTGGTTCCCCCACGAACTCTCCATCCGCGTGCCGCTTCTGGTTTACGACCCAAGAGCGGACAGCAAACATCGCGGCCTTACCCTCGACCAGATGGCACTCAATGTGGACATCGCACCGACAATTTTGGAGCTTGCCCACTTGAATATCCCGCAGCAAATGCAGGGCCGAAGCCTTGTGCCCCTTTTAAAAGGCAGAAAGCCGCGATGGCGTACAGAATTCTTTTACGAGCACCCATTCGTACACAAAACCATAGCTAAAAGCGAGGCCCTTCGCACCAAGCGCTATAAATACGCACGATATACTGACTACGATTACGAAGAGCTTTATGATTTAGAGAATGATCCGGCCGAGACAATAAACCTCGCAAAAGACGATAAATACCAAAAGACTCTCACCTCCCTACGAAAACGCTGCAACGAACTTGCCAAAAAGGCCGAAGGCGGCTCATAAAAAACAGGAAAGGGTAAAAAATGGATCGACGTCAATTTCTTCGTTCAGCAGCCGGCGGCACTGCCGCAGTGATGTTACATTTGGCCGGCTGTAAAAGTGCACCTGCCGAAATCAGAAATACTGCAAAACAGCCGAATATACTATTCATAATGGTCGATGACCTCGGCCCCGAGTGGTTAAGCTGCTACGGCGGCCAGGAAATGAAAACCCCAAACCTCGACATGCTCGCCGAAGGAGGAATGCGCTTCACCAGCGCTTACTCCATGCCTCAGTGCACACCCACCCGCGCGACGCTGCTGACCGGACAATATCCATTCCGTCACGGCTGGTGCAATCACTGGGATGTCCCCCGTTGGGGGGCCGGCTGCCATTTCGACCCCAAACACAACTTCTCTTTTGCACGCGTGCTCAAAAAGGCAGGCTACGTAACCGCCGCCGCAGGCAAGTGGCAGATTAATGACTTTCGTGTACAGCCCGATGCAATGCAGCAGCACGGCTTCGATGAGCACTGCATGTGGACAGGCTATGAATCACAAAACCCGCCCAGTGCAAAACGCTACTGGGACCCGTACATCAACACTAAACAGGGCAGCAAAACCTATAAAGGCAGATTCGGAACCGATGTATTCGTGGATTTCCTGATTGACTTTATGAAACGCCGCAAGAACGAGACGATGATGCTGTACTTCCCAATGGCACTGACACACGGGCCGCTTACCACCACCCCGCACGACCCCGATGCCAAAGGCAAAATGGAAATGCACAAAGCAATGGTTCGCTACACAGACCTTGCCGTTGGCCGGCTCATCAGGACATTGGACGAGCTTAACATTCGCGACAATACAATTGTGTTCTTCACAACCGACAACGGCACAAGCAAAGGAATCAGCGCACGGATGAATGGCCGCCTCGTCAGAGGCGGCAAGGCCTCACTCGGCGAATCCGGATCCTGTGCCCCATTCATCGTCAACTGTCCCGGCCTCGTACCAGCTGGCATCGTCACAGACGCCCTGACCGATTTTACCGATATGATGCCGACCTTCGCCGAATTAGCCTCCGCCAAATTGCCGAAAGACGTTGTCATTGACGGCCATTCCATCGCAAAGCTCATCCTCGGTAAGACAAACGATTCACCCCGAAAATGGATTATGGCTATGGGGTACGGCGCCGCCAGACTTACCGCCGAAGGCGTTACACCCAAAATGAAATTTACCGACCGCGTCGTCCGTGATAAACAATATAAGCTCTGGATATTGGACGGCAAAAGCGCCAAATTATTCGACCTGCTCGCCGACCCGGGTGAGACAAACAACCTCATCGACAGCACAATCCCGAAGGTCCTCGCCGCACAAAAAAAACTCGAGGCCGTCGTAAGTTCCTTCCCCGCTGAGGACGCTAAACCAAAATACGACCCGACACCGCCTCAGCCCTGGGACAAAAAACCGGACTAATACATAAGAAAGGAAAATAGCAAATGGAACAACTAAGCCGACGCAAATTCATACGTCATGCAGCCGGATGTGTATCAGCAGCGGCGATGTCTTTAGCAGGTTGCAAAACCAAACCTGTTGAAAAAATATCAACCCAAAAACTGCCGAACATCATCTTCATTATGGCCGACGATTTAGGCTACGGTGACCTCGGCTGTTTCGGCCAGAAGGAAATAAAAACACCCAACATCGACCGGCTCGCCGCCGAGGGTATGCGATTTACCGATTGCTATGCAGGCTCAACCGTCTGCGCGCCGTCCCGAAGCGTCCTGATGACAGGCCAGCACACAGGCCATACCCGCGTTCGCAATAATATGGGCAAGGTAGGAGGCACGCTCGTTCTCGATAACGGCTCACCACAAAGACGCGTCCCGCTCGAACTGCAGGATATCACCGTCGCCGAAGTGCTCAAACAGGCCGGCTATGCAACCGGCATAACAGGCAAATGGGGTCTCGGTGAACCGGACAACAACGGCGTCCCCAACAAGCAGGGCTTCGATGAATGGTTCGGCTATCTTAACCAAAGGCGTGCACACACTTATTATCCGCCCTACCTGTGGCACAACGAACAAAAGCAAATCCTTGAAGGTAACGCAGACGGCCGGCGAGAAAAATATTCTCACGACATGTTCACAGATTTCGCCCTCGATTTTATTCAGCGCCACAGCCATGAGCCTTTCTTTCTATATCTGCCATATACCATCCCGCACGCAAAATACGAAATCCCCAGCACAGAACCCTACACAGACAAATCCTGGCCGGCCGACGCGAAGGTACACGCCGCTATGATTACACGAATGGACACCGATATAGGCCGCATTATGACATTGCTAAAAGATCTGGCAATTGACAGCAATACGCTCGTGTTCTTCTGTTCGGACAACGGAGCCGCCAGACGCTGGGACGGGATTTTCGACAGCTCCGGCCCCTTGCGCGGTAACAAAACCAATTTGTTCGAGGGCGGCATCCGCACACCTATGATTGCCCGATGGCCCGGTAAAGTCCCCGCCAGCCAAATAAGCAGTGCCGTCTGGTACTTTGCCGATATTATGCCCACACTCGCCGAACTGGCCGGCATCAGACCGCCTTCCAATATCGATGGCATAAGTGTTCTGCCAACCCTGCTCGGCAAACCGCAGAGAACAGACGACCGCTTTTTGTACTGGGAATTTTTAACGCGAACTTTTCAGCAAGCGATTCGCTGGCGCAACTACAAGGCCATCCGCCAGGCCCAGGAAAAACCGCTGGAATTGTACGAATTGAGTAAAGATATTACCGAGGAGAACAACATCGCCGCCGAAAATCCGGATTTAATCGCCAAGTTCGAGGCTTACCTGAAAACCGCCCGTACCGATTCACCGAACTGGCCGGTCTAATCAGGCCGAAAAAAGATGTACGATTAGCTGCCGGACTCAGACCCGTCCGAATTTGAGTCCTGAACGCCTAAAAAACCACAATTTTCAAAAAATTACTTGTCATTATGCCAAAGATGGCTATACTTGTGCGACTGTATTAGCTTTAAGTGTTTATGTGCGCTTACGCTCTGGAGTTCATCCCCGGATGAGCTTCCATGTTTCTCTGCCGGGGGCTCTTGTGCACTTTTTAATTAGGAGATAAACCAGTGAAAACAGAAATATTGGATGCGGTCGAAAGCAAAAGTTTGAAGAAAAAAATACCGCACTTCGAAATAGGCGATATTGTAGATGTCCACTGCCGTATAAAAGAGGGCGACAAGGAGCGCACCCAGGTATTTACCGGGACAGTAATCGCCCGCAAGGGCCGCGGCGTTAACGAAACCTTCACAGTGAGGCGCATTGTCAATAACGAGGGCGTCGAAAGAATCTTTCCGCTTCATTCACCAAACGTTTTGGACGTCAAAGCCATCCGAAGCGGAAAAACAAGGCGGGCAAAACTATATTACCTCCGCAAGCGAACAGGTAAAGCCGTCAGGCTCTCACAAAGGCACAGCACCCATACCGTCTCAAAATAATAATACTATGACCCCCTGACCTGCCTGTCCCGAGCTTATCGAGGGGATCACAGTCGAAGCTTTTATTTCGGCATTTCATTTAATATGTTGGGTATGGTATTAAACAAGCGTAAGCTGCTGGCAGACCGCGATTTGCTCGGCCGATGGGGCGAAAAATATTGCCACGGATTCCTCAAAAGAAAAGGCCTCAAAACACTCACACGCAACTTCTCCTGCAAAACCGGCGAAATCGACCTGATTATGGTCGATACAGACAGAACAATCGTCTTCATTGAGGTAAGAACCAGGGCGGGTGAAACTTTCAACTCGGTCGAATCTTCCATCACAGCCCCCAAGAAAGCAAGATTAGTCAGGACAGCACGTTATTTTCTTGCCACGCACAAAATCGATGACAGGCCTTTTCGTTTTGATGTTGCTGCAATAGTCCTTGGCCCAAAAGGCCCGCCACAGATCAGGCATTACGAAAACGCTTTCGTACC
>CAZZAX010000185.1:4959-10480 GCA_964653075.1 uncultured Pirellulales bacterium | reverse complement strand
AGCTTTAGTAATGATGCAATTACTTGACTAATCCTGTAAAAATAAATTGTAATATTTATTTATGAGAGCACCTTTGGACAATCAAATAAAAATAAAGAGTCTGTGCAGGCGCGTTAAAAAGGCAGATAAAGATGCCGCCTGCGAACTGTTGAAGATTTACTACCGAGACATCTTTGCATATTTAAGACGTCTTTGTGGCAACAGACACGATGCCGAAGATTTGATCCAGCAAACGTTTCTTAAAGTCTGGTCGTCACTTGACGGTTTCGCAGGCCGCAGCAAGTTTTCGACCTGGCTCTACAGGATCGCCCACAATACTTTCTTAGATTGGCTGCGCAAAAATGCTATCAGCTCTCAATCCCGCCCCGACCAATGGTGGCAGGAGTGTATAGACAAAAATCATGGCCCATTTGTAAATGCCGCTGAGCACCAATTAGCCCAGCGCATATATGAGATGGTCGACCAGCTCGATGAGGACAAAAAACACGTTGTGCATCTGCACTATTACCAGGGACTGTCTATCAGAGAAACGGCAAAAGTTCTGAACATTGCAACAAGTACCGTAAAGTACAGACTTCGCGAAGTCTTCAAGGCCCTTAGGGCAAAATTAGGTGTCCGAGAAACCGGATTTGAACAAAAACAAACAATTCCCATCGCAAAAGGAGAATCATTATGAATACGGAAGATAAAATCAAGAAATGTCTCAAAGCCGCCCCAAAGCTGCCGATACCAGATGGTTTACTGGACAAGTTGCAGGCAGACGTATCCGCCCAGGATATTAAAACACACCGATCGTCTCTACGCCGATGGTTTGCTTCTGCCAACGGTTCAATCTTACCTTGGCGAGTAGCCGCTGCAGTGGTAATTGCAATAGCTGTTCTGCTACCCTTGAGTTTTGGCGCTACCAAAGTAGTTAAAAAATATTTCACAACATTTGAGGCCAAGTTTGAGTATCCTCACGACGGTGGAGGAGTGCATGCATATGGAGTGGGATCAGGTATTGGTTCTTCTGACCCCAACTTTACTGAAGAAGATGCACACAAAGCTGAACGGGAGGTCTATGAGCTTTATAAACAAGGAAAAGCCAAGGAAGTTGAGCCAGGCATCTGGGAAGCTACTCTTTCAGATGGTTCAAGAATTGGGGGTAATATCGATCCTGAGCTCTTTGGCCGCTCTGAGGCTGAGCAAAAAGAGTTGTTGAAGAAACAGTTCGATGAGATTCATGAATTAAGAAAGGCCGGTAAGTTCGAGAGAAAATTCTTAAGAGTTATCGAAATTGATGGTGCTAAGCACAAACTTTACCAGGATAGCTTCACCCTGTCCGATGGCAAGGTCATAAAAATGGGGGGCGGCGAACCCGTAAAAAATGACAATAAGGATTAGTTCGGTAAAAGCAGCAAGTGGGGTGGTGCGAAGGGCCCCACTTGCTGTTTAATTCTAAATCCCCATCTTTATCGACGGGCTATATCTCTTTGAAGTCCGAGCCGAATACATCGGCGGTGAATAACTAAACTTCCGTTTCCGGGTCACGCCAGGCATCAGAAGAAAGACCGGCTTTGTGTGCACAACAGTACGAGAGAAATTCCTCTTTGCTCCAGTTGATCTCGGTGGCTACCTGCGGCAAAAAACAGTCGGAAAGACGTCTTTTTTTACATAGATGCCGTCAACTCCAAGCTGAAGACTCTAGCAGCAAAACGGAGACTAAAAGCCGCTTAGTGATGGCACGATCTACCCGGTCCATTTGCGTTTGCCCTCCATTGTACCCATCCTGCCGTCTGTTTTATATATGGTGCCCATTTCGTCGCCGACTTTTCCCATGGTATGGTATAGTCTGCTTAGTCGCGCAAACTGGCCGTTCATGGCTACGAGCTCATCATAGGTCCCCTCCTCTGCAACACATCCATTATGCAGGAGTACGATCCGATCTGCTACCCCCCTTCGTAGGCTTCTATGTGAAATAAGGATACACAACCTATCCTGAGCCAGTTGGGTAATCTCCCTTAGCAGATGGACCTCTGTTTCCACATCCAGGCTCGCGGTGGGTTCGTCGAACACGAAGACTCTGGAGTCTTTCATAAATAGCCTCGCAAGGCATATTCTTTGCCACTGCCCACCTGAGAGTTGGGTACCTCCTGTGAATACCCTGCTCAAACACGTATCGTATTGATCTGGAAGCTTCTCAATGAAGCTATCTGCCTTCGCCCGCCGCGCTGCACTCTTAATACGCTCCATATCCTCAATAGCATCTATGCATCCAACACCGATGTTCTCCCTCGCTGGAAACGCAAAAGACAGATACTGCTGAAAAATAACGCCTATAGCCTTGCGCAGAGAGGCAAGGTTATATTCACGAGCATCCACTCCATTAATGAGAATCCGACCTTTGGTTGGCTCATACAGCCTAATTAGAAGCTTGATAAGCGTCGTTTTACCAGCACCGTTGGACCCAGCCAGTAAACAACTCTCACCGCATGAGAAGGTCAGATTCACATTCCTCAGTACAGGCTGATTGCATCCAGGGTATGCGAAGGTCACGTTCTGGAATTCGATGCGATCTACGACCGCAGGCACTTGGCGCTCCTCACAAGGCTTCAGTTTTAGGCGTCTGGCATTGTTTTCCTGCACCAGTTGGTTGAATGTCGCCAGATCGTTCAGAAACAGCGCATCCTCGTAAAAGGCAGCTAAATCTGTCAAAATCATGCGGAAGACACCCATGCCGGAAGTAAAAGCCCTGGAATACATCATCACACTACCCACCGACAGCGCTGCAGATTTCATTATAGCCAGGAAGACAATGTATGCAGTAGCCCCCACCTGGCTTATAAACATTACTGTCTCTAAAAGAGATTGCAGCAAGGTATACTTGCTTCTGAGTCGGACATTCTGAGTCCGAAAGCGCTTTGAGGTCTCATACCACCTGTTATACAGATAGTCTATAATACCAAGACTCAATATCTCGGGACGTGTGGTCCTGTTGGCGATCTGGCCGGACAAGTAGGATGCCATACGGGTGGCTTCTGTACGACTGTATTCCAATTCGTACGTACGCCTGCCAAACTTCATCTGGGCGCAAAGTACAGGCAACACCACTATGATCATCACTGCGAAAAGGGACCAACTCAGGCTGCACACCAGAGCAGCCATTGACACAAAAGTCACAACACCACGCAGGATGCTGGTGATTCGATTCATCAGAGTTAGTGGTTTGATGCTGGCCTGACGCTGAGCCCTTGTCATCACATCGTGAAACTCGGCATTGTCGAAGTAGCTATAGTCGAGGTCAGATGACTTTTGCAAAATCTCGCAGTTCATTTGCAGAGCCAACCATGAGCTTGACAGATACGACACATACATGTTGCATTGCGATATCCCAAACCCGACCACCATGATGGATAGCTGCGCTCCCAGCGCAATAAGCAGTGGTGAGAAGTCTGCTCCAGCCGCACCCGACTGCACGAGCTCAGCAATTGCATCGAGAACAAGCTTGCCCACATACACATTGCAGGCTGGGACCAGTCCCGCGAGTATCGTGGTTATGCCCAGCACAGTCATTCGCAAAGGCCCTACATACTTCCATACGACCACAACTGATGTAACAAAGGCCCGAATAATAACTCTGTGTCGTTTCTGCTTAGAAATATCATTATACATTGGTATCATCCTTTACTCTTGCCTTATGCTTCTGCTATGTTTGCCCGCATGTCTGATATGCTGTCTTTCGCGGTCGGGCTACTGTTACCGACCGATGTAACATAACATATTTTGTTGCGGCCAGCTGCTATTTTATGGTTATGTCATTCATATAGTCTAGATTTGTCCTGTTGCTCTCCAGTATCTTGCAGTAGTCAGTCATTAGCTTCTGCTTTTTCCGCCTGAACTTTTGACATTCAGCGCGTCTCTGTTCTCGAGTGGGCCTTTCACCGTTGTTAATTACCGAGATGCATCCCGTCATACACCCCCTTATGCACCAACAATCAGCACATTGGTCTTTGACCATGTCAATCCACTCTTTAAGCATACGATGAATTTTAGGTATATCAAACCCATTTACCACATCCCCAATCCTGAAGTAATCACTCTGTGGCAACCGCTCACAAGGCCAGTATCCCCCATCGGTTCCCACAAAGGTTCTCCTGGTACCTGGTATGCAGGTACCCAATGAGCAATATATATCAGGTAGGGGCTCCAGTCGGGAGTCCATCTCAAAACGCTTGTGGAAATGAAGAAGATCCTGTTCGAATAACTGTCTTTGCACCAGATACTGCGTGGACCTACCATCTTTGTTAATAGCCCCACTACACATATTTTCCATAAATTTCCCATACAGTGTTTTGAGACCCTCTATCCTACGTGGATCGAACGTGTCTTCTGAAAGCCCCTTGGTATCAACGAACGTGACCTGCATCAACGTTCCCTCCTGTATTAAGTCACTCGTCCTGCAAAAATCGTCAAAATCTTCTACATTCAAAGGCGGGACCAGTACAGCAGTGAAGTTGAGCATTAATTTGCGCTCGGGATAGCGCCGCACAAACTCACGAGCATTCTGAGCCACAAGATCCCAAGTGGGTTGGTCATCGGCCGTTCTGCGGTACCTGTCATGTATCTCACGTGGACCGTCCAGGCTAATCCTCACACTGAACTCTTCCGCAGCAAGAAACTCAGCGACTTCTCCCTTGAGTAGTGAACCATTTGTACTCAAACTGAAACGCAGCTTACGATCACCTGCAGCCTTACGAGCATACTGGACACACTCCTTGATAAGGTCAATATTCAATAAAGGCTCACCGCCATAGAAGGTGATGGAAGCGCTGTCCGCCGGGTCACTATGCGGCAGGAAGTCATCAATGGCCTGCTTTGCCACCGACCAGTCCATCTGCTTCATGGAATGACTTGGCCGATTTGAATGACAACCATCATATACACAGTACCGGCAGCGAAAATTGCATAGCTCGGTCACATACAGTGTCAGGATTTTACGTTCCGTAAGAAGCTTCTGCCGAATCTGCTCCTCTGACATGTGAAACTCAACCTTCTTGGGGCGCTTGGACAGAAAGTATCCTGCCTGCTGCTGCTCAATGATGCGGTTATAGGCTTCGGCAATGCTATCGGTCTCAAACCTATCGCCATATTTCACCACAATCTCTTCCTGGCCCAACACTCTCACGTCAGAGATGATCTCCCAAGTTACCTCATCCACATTAGCAATACACATCGTGTTTGCGTCATAGACATATTTACTCTTATCGGTCTCAAAGCAATGCACAAAGGGTGCCATATGATTATACGAATCGCCGTCAGCCTTGTCAATTGCTTCGCTTCTGGTTTTCTTCGTCTCGTGTGTCAACACGTTATTATCCTTTAATTTTTCCATAGTTATTTTCTCCATAATATCTGCTCACGGGGTTTGCAACCTTCGTCTCTTCGAGTACCGTTCGCTGAGGGACGGTTCATCCCATACCCGAGCACATTAACCAAGCGTCAGTGTCGATTGCCATGTCAACGACTATGTCATGAGCTTTGC
>CAZZAX010000185.1:0-4859 GCA_964653075.1 uncultured Pirellulales bacterium | reverse complement strand
ACACTCGTGCAAGGCCCCGATCTATAGCCGCTTCTAATCAATGCCATTTTACCAGATGTACGAACCACATATACAGCGCTGCCATAAATCATCCAGCAGCCGCGGTGAGTAAAGTGGTACCCAACGTGAGGTCTAAACACGTGTCCAAAGTTATATCATAACACGTCACCTTAACTGCGTCGGCTACACTGCTGAACGTATCGACCATATTCCCAGCGAGTTCGCATGTCGGATCACACCAGCACCCGCAGTAACAATAGCAATCGCACCAGCAGTAGCACCCACACAAACAAAGACAGGCACCTGCTTGCTTCGTCGCAGAAGTATTACGCGACATATTACCTAGGCTAAAATCAACCATGATAAAATCTCCTTTCTTGATTTAATTTAAGTTCCATTACTTACTTATTTATTCGAGATCTCGATACGTTACTTTTAATCCTAATCCTTTCCACTAAGGACCTTCTCCTCTTCCTTGAGGATTGAAGGAGCCTTTTTTTGAGAGGGAGCCCGTTCGCACTGTGCCACCTAAAACATCAGCATCCTTTGCTGCAAACAGATCGCGACTGGCCGGCCCTCGGAAAGAAGGAAGCCTCCTGCTGAACTGGCCGGGGTGTTCTTTTGCTTGTTTTCTTGAAACGAACACATTCATCCCAAGGTTTCCTCCTTGAGCCAGAATCCGTTGCCACTGGTCAAGCGACTGTTGATAGAACGACCACCCTCCATCATCTGCATTCTCCTGTAGCCAACTCACCATCTTACTTGTCCTCGTTATATTGTCGGGCTCCCTATTTTCTCGCGACATTCGATAAAGCTGGCCTAGATCACATACGCGTAAGAAATCCTGAAAGTCCGGCTTTCGATCTTTTCTGATCTGACCTTCAATCAGACTGAACTGCTTCTGTCTGAGTACCAGCAATTCCTCATTAGTCTCAAAATCGACCATACATGCTCTGTTTGGCGATAGTGTGCGCCCTGCGAGGTTCGCTTTCTCCTTTGCAAGAGGGCCGTATACAATTATGGGCCAGGCACTTTGAATGGTTTCTACAAGCTCGTCAATTATGGCGAGATTCTCAGGATAACGCTCATGCCCTATCTCCAGCAGCACCCTCGCTGCATAAATGTCCTGGAATGCACCTGGAAACATACGCCCACCCGCCTGCCAAAACTTCTCACGAAGCTCCACAACATGCTGAATCAACTCCTCCTCAGTCAGTTCCTCCAAATTGAACATATCGCGGAGTTTCTGAAGCACGTCCTCACGGACTTCGTCAAAACGGGGCCACTCCGCCACTATCTTGTCCTCAGCCTGATAGAACTCCATTAGGGTGAGTCTCATGAGCTCTGCGTTTAGTCTCATACTCGTATCACTGAAAGGATCTGGTAGCTCAATAATATCATCTGCGAAGACTGTCGTTGCATCTGCTTGGCCAGGGGGCTTGGTCTCATTTTGCGATTCAAGATCCACCTCTGCTCTGGGTGGCGTGTCGTTCACCGTTTCATCCTCTGCCTTGTTGTGCGCGATCGGACTTTCGGGCTTTCTTTGTTGGGATGCATCCTCAGAGGCAAATAGTATATAGTAGAAGAAAGCGATTGCGGCTGCAAGCCCAAGAGTACCTATGGCTATGTTTCTTTTTTCCTTGGTTTTTTGTTTCATTTTCGTGCTCCTTAATTCTCGCACACCGTATCAATACCGCCGGTTCTTCCGACATTCCTACATGCTCACTAAGCTAATTGGAGTTTCATTTTCTGAATTCGCTCTTCGTATGCAGCCAACCTTGAACTCTGATTTGCCTATCACATTCACAAATTGCCTCTACTGCTGCTATCAAATTGCGGCGTAGTTCCACATATCTCTCTGAACAAGATGCTGCTTGGCTCATATTCAACTGCAATGCAGTCTTCTTGCAGTCATAGGCTCTCTCTACGACCTTCTCAAGCAATTCGAGAATCATCTCTCCCTTGCCTAAGTCAACATGATATTTGTTATTCCGAATACTCAACCAAAGCAATGTCCTTGTATTCTCTAGATATTCGCAGGCTGCTATTGAATAATCACATAACGCTTCTGTTTTGGCTTCATTGACCCGACAGAATGTTTTAAGGTCCCTAATTGTAATAAGCCATCTATCCAAGATATCCGGCCCAGTTAGCCTGCTTTCTGATGCATCGACCGGACTTCTTTGTATAGACAATGCTTCCTCAATCAAGTCCTTGTTAATATCCACTCCTTCCAACTTTGAGAGAAGGTTAGTTGGATCAATCTCAATAGGAATTCGCTGATAGCATCCATCCTGATAAACAATCTTACCAATGTCGGCTATTTGCAGAAGAAGCTCGGGATAGTCGGGAATATCGGTAGCCATTTGTCCCGTCTTCGCAAAAGCTTCGCCATGGCAAGCAGTAACAAGTACTTCTTGAAGCTGGAATATCCACAGGAATTGCTGTTTGAACCACTCTCGCTTTTCTTCAATCCACTCATCATAATCAATATTCTCAAGGTTAATGGGTTTTCGTGCTAAAAGCTCCGATAGAGAAAATTCGGGAAGGTCAAAATCACCTGGAAAGGTCGATTCGGTTTTGGTTAATACAGGTTCGACTTTACAACAACCAGTTGCCCATACAGTGAGTTCGGCTGTATTACATGAGAGAGGAATTGAGGGTGTCGATTGGCCAACTATCTTAGACATTTGACCTGCTGCTACTTCTACGACACCATTTTCTGACTCAAATTGAACTGTTCCTTCGCTTACCACCAATGTTGTGCTATCATTTCTTGCCTTTACATCGAAAATGGTGCCTGTAATCATAGCTCTGCCATAAGCAGTACCAACGATGAACGGATTGCCATCATACTGAACATGAGTGTAAATCTGGCCGGAATCCAGCTTGACCAAACAACCAATATTGCTGTGTTTTAACAGTGGCTCAACAGCAAGAGCCGTATAGGTATTCATCACCATGCGATGCTTGCCATTGATTAAGAGTGTTTTAAGTTCATTATCAGCAACAATTTTCTGGCCAGTTGCAATCACTATATTGCCAGATGGTCTTACCAACTCAACTTTCACCGAAGGTTTAAGTACAGATGCAACCTGTTCAGAAGAGGAGGTTCGGGGGAAAGTATTGGGTTTTGAATAATGCGAAAATACCAGCCAAATGAACACCCCAATGACCAGACAAGCTGCAACTGCAGATGCCTTAATGAATATTTTTCTGATTTTTGGAAAGCTTGCAGTAGATGGTATCGGGACATCAATCTTTTTTTCTCTGGCTCTGGCATTTTCGAACGCCTGGGCAAATTCAGCTTTGTGCTCCAGGACAAATCCTATGGTTTCCTTAAAGCCGTCATACATTTCAGCACAATTCGGGCAACAGAGAAGATGAGCCTGCAGCTCTTTACAGCGCGAAGGCTCATTATCCAGATCACCCAGAATATGAGGTGCTAACAATATTTTTGCCTCTTTACAGTTCATAAGATCTCTTCGTTATTGTTTATCAATACTCCGGAGGCTAAAAAAACTTTGCCTCCATATATTTAGTGGTGAAAAAGTAGTAAAATCTCGGATTGGAAATTTAAAAAATCTTGAAAAAATTGCGACATTTCCACCTAACTCTTTTTGCTCAAGGGGATTATGTCAAAATTTTTTCTTTGAGAATTTTCAGCCCTTCATGGAAGCGATCATAGAATCTGTCGACAGAACAACCGGCCTTCTGGGCAGCTTCTTTAGGGCTAAGATTCTCAATCAATCTTAGCTCGACAGCCTCTCTTGCTTTAGGGGGTAATTCAGAGATGATGTTATTTATTTCTTCGAATAAATCTTTGGTTCTGAAATCCTTACTGTAATTATCGTACGATATCTTGTCAGCGACCTTAGGATCTATCTGCAGGAGTCCTGATTCCTTATCCCTTTGACTGTAATAACGACCGATTAGCTTCCTGGCTATACCAAAAAGATAAGCCTCTGGATTCTGAAGATTATCATCTTCATTGTTGCTCTGATAGAACTCCAAAAAAACGCATTGTGTCAGTTCCTCTGCATCATCGGGATTTCTTATCCTTGAGGCAATATAACGTTTGATTCCTGAATAATATTTCATTTTCTCCACTTAAAACAACCTGAAAGATCAATTATCAACTATCCATATCAAGCAATTCAACACCTGTCATATAGAATAATCTTGCTCTTGCTTCTTCAAATGAAAGCCTGATAACAGGCTTAAATTTCTCTGTTGGATAACGACTGAATAAGCACTCAGTAATCACCATCCCCCTGCAGTGGGCGCCAAAACCAATCTCTGCCAAGTCATGTTCATCAGAACCTTCGGGCAGGGAATTTAAAGTCTCAAGCAAGTCGGAAGAGTTATCAGGTTCAAAACAGCCGTTCTGACAAAAAAATAATCCGCAATAATGACTTACCGCTGTAACCAAATTTATGTATGCATTGCCCAAATCATAATACTGGTCATATGAAGGCAAGTGTTTTGGTCTTCCAAGGGAACGGGTATATGCTAATCTGCCACACGCGGACAAATACCTCCTGAGCGAGGTCTTCCGTTGAGTCACACTGCCCATTAAGATTTATGATATAGTTGGTTACAATGATAAAGTATTTCTTATAGAGCTTGCCGTAAGCAGCTTTATCATCTCGAACTGCCTTTAGCATCAATCGCGTATCTTCATCAAGCTGTATTTTTGAGTCATGTACCATTTTCGATCACATTTTTCCGATTCAAAAAGGCAGCCTCATGGCTAGGTTTCCTTAACTATAGCTTTACGAATAGCTTTACGACTTGATTGTTCTTATTCACCAGCGACAGCTTATCCAGCAACTGACGTGCGGTTGCACTTTTGCTCC
>CAZZAX010000184.1:0-10562 GCA_964653075.1 uncultured Pirellulales bacterium | reverse complement strand
AGAACAAAGAATAACATATGCTAAAACAGCGCGCCAGAAAAATTAGTCACACACGTTGTATAGTAGCATATCTTTTTTTCTTGATTTTTATGGCACTGGCGTGGTCGCATTTCTGTCTTATTTTACTTGGGAAGTCCGGGCGAGTAACTTGTTTCGAATCTTCTGACAAATCCTTATAGGATAAAGTTCATATAAAGACATGTAAAAACCGTGATCAAGCCGAAATTTCAGAATCTTGGAATATAGATTTGAAATAAGCTTGAGGTATTGAGGATGGCTAACGCGCAGTTTCTTGTCCAGAAAAGTAGAGTAGCACTGGCTGGCTTCGAGGAACCTTCTATGTTTGGCACTGAAACCATTATAGTTTATTCTGTCATAATGATAATCCGCCCAATCCTTAAGCGATTTAGGAAATTGCATTCCGAGCTTTGAAGCAAGGTGAAAAAGCTCAGTGCCCGGAAAGGGCGTATAGAATTGAAGCTTATAAACAATTGCCTGCGGATTCTCTCGCAATAGGCGGTTCATCAAGTATAGTGTCTTCTTTATTTCTTCAATCGTCTCAAACGGGAAACCCGCCATAAAGCTGTAAAAGGGTACTATACCGGCTTTTTTGAGTTTTCTGCTTGCAGTCAGAACCTGTTCGACGGTCACGTCTTTCTTAATCTTGCTTAGTATCTCGTCTGAGCCGGATTCTACACCTACAAAAATTTGAGCTAATCCTGCCCTCTTAATAAGTCGCAGAAAATCGTCATCCATCCTCGCAATCGTATCTGCCCGACAGTTCGCATTGAATATTCGGACGTTTATTTTGTTTTCAATCAGCAACTCGCATATCCGTCTTACCCTCTTCATATCGACAAAGAAATTGTCGTCGAGCAGGAATATGTCTTTTATATCATACCTGTTCATTAGCTCGAAAATCGATGAAATCGTTTGCTCGGGCGATAGTGCCGTCCATTTTCTCTGCGAGAATTCCGTATTGTAGCAGTAGCTGCACCTGAACGGGCACCCCCTGCTTGTTAAAAGAGGCAGACCTTTCGCATCTGCCCCAAGCGGGCTGAACTTATATCTTTCAATATCCACCAGGTCATACGCCGGATTTGTTATCTTGCTTATTGGGAACTGTTCCCGAGATGCTGTCCTGACAACCGATTTCCCCTCTTTGTATATAATCCCCTTGACGTTTTTCTTGTCGCCGCCTTTTCGTAATACATCAACTAACTCGCTGAATGTCTCCTCGCCGTCGCCGATAACTACAATATCTATAAACTCGTCATTTATTGTTTCTTCTGGGAGAAGACTTGGGTGGATTCCACCCCATACAACCGGCACGGAATGGGCGGATTTCTTGACTATCGAAGCTGCTTCAATGCCTCCGGATATCTGAGGACCTGTCATTGAGGAAATACCAACGCACACGACGTTATCCGATAGTAACTCCTTTTTGAGATTATCACGCCAATTCTTGTCCACACGTTGATCTATAATCTTGATCTCAAAGGTTTTCTTAAGCGGGGTGGCAATATAAATAAGTGGCAACGGTGGCATCAAGTCGGACGCGCTCTCTTGTATACTTGGGAAAACCAATACTATTTTTTCCATAGTCAAACCTTCTTAAAACCAGACCTAAACCGACTGTTGGCCAAAGGCATTTATCCTCAGCTCGACCTGTAATCCGTCACTGTCTGGGTATCAAAGCGTTTTGAACTTCTTCAAGAACGCTTTTGCATTGCCTAAATCTTTTCGTCTCTTCTTAGAGCCAGGTCTATGAAATATTTGGTCAGTCTACATACGGCCCTGAGCATTTTCCTCAAACTCACGCCCTCAAAATCCAACCGCTTGATACGGTTCAGTTTGATCCTGAGTTCCCACCTTATCCTTCTCCCAAGCGCAAATCTCCGCGCTAATGTATAGGCCTTGGCCCGCTCTTGGGCCGAAAACTCCGGCGTCTCAAAGACAGGCTTGGTGGAGAAGTGATGGAACTGGGTATAGTCTTCTTTCAGAAATCTGCCGTGCTTCTTAACGTACTCCCAAAGCTCCGTCTTGGGATAAGGAAGAGGCAGGTAAAAGGCTACAGTCGAGAAACGCTGTTTCTTTGCATACTGTATACTCTGCTTGAACGTTTCAAACGTGCCTCCGGCATTGCCAATCATAAACTGAGCATGGATAGGTATGCCTGCCTGCTTCAGATTCTGACAGCCCATGGTGATCTGCTCTATCGTCTCCCTTTTCTTGATCACCTTTAGGACCTTATTACTGGCACTCTCAATCCCTACCGAGACGCCATAGCAACCGGCTTCTTTCATCTTCAAGGCCAGAGGCAGCGAAATCCTGTCGGCCCTGATGCCCCAGCAGAACCATTCAATGTTCAAGCCTCTTTCTATCAGCAGATCACAAACATTCATGACCCGCTTAGGTTTAACATTAAAAGAGTCATCGATTATATTAAACGGCTTCTTCTCCCAGTTGAATCGCTCGCAGGCATATTCTATCTCTTCAACAATATTCTCGGGGCTCCTGTACTTCCAGAGGGTGCCCCAAATCGCCTTAATCGAACAGAATGCACACGCAAAAGGGCAGCCCCGACTGGTAAGCAGCGGAAATGCACCATACTTGTCCATATCAAACAGATGGAAAGCAGGATAAGGCAGCTCATCCAAGTTTTCGATGCGCGGCCTTGCAGGATTAGTAACAATCTTGTGTCCGTCTCTAAAAATCAGACCCTTGATCGAAGAAAGGTTCTCGATCGTCGGAGTACGGTCTTTTTCGAGCACCTCAACAAATTCTGCTATCGTGAGTTCACCCTCGCCATAAACTGCATAATCGACCTGAGGAGAATTAAGAATAGACCCCATCTCGATAGCCACATGAGGTCCTCCCAAGACGGTGACAATATCCTTGTTGATGGCCTTGATATTTTTGGCTGTTTCAAGGGCACTGCCATATGTAAACGATGTGGCCGAAAGCCCAATCAACTCGTATCCGTCTTTTAGAAAACGCTCGGTCTGTTCTTCTGACGTCAACGCCAGATCTAAAGTCGCCACCTCATGGCCTTGCTTCTCCAGCACTGCTGCAATATACCCAAGGCCGACATAGGGAAATCCGAAGTCGAGGAGCATCCTTTTGAAACCGGGGTCAATAAGTCCTATCTTCAACTTAGACATCCTCCATTGATGGCGTTGGGTACCATTTGTGTAGAGCTGCAGCCAGTCCCGCATAGAGCCAGAGCAGAGTCATAACAGTATGGGTGCCCAGGATGTCGAGCATAATATGCGCTCCTATGGCAACTAAGCCCCCAAAAATTCCCACAGCAAGTGACGCTATATAAACGTCATCGCAACGGGCAGACAATAGAGCTAACTTGCAAGTCACGGCAAGAAATCCCAAGAATAACAAGAATCCCGGGATCCCTACCTCAGAGGCAATAATTATGTATTGATTGTGTGCGGGCAACGAAAACACATAGCTCCACGTATCGTATTGTTGTTTTACGACCAGATGGTTGTTGAGTCCCACGCCCAGAATTGGGTGGGTTCTAGTCATTTCCAGGCCAACCTTTGCCAAATGGAGGCGGACTGTGGCGGACTTCGGCCTTGTCATAATGAATTTGTACACTATCGGGCTTATCAAAACGGATAGCCCAAGCCCTAAAATGAGAAACACCAACAATTTCTTATTGGAAATAATCCCAAATCGACCGGCTAATACAATGCTGACTACGATTCCGAATGTTATCCCCACAAAGCCGCCCCGGGAAAATGTTACAATCAGTCCCGACAAGCCAAGAAAGAAGCTGGCAAAGTAGAATAGGTAAGTCCGTGACCTCTTTACTGTTAGCCACAATAGCAAGGCAACGGGAAGCAGAAATTCAAAGAATTGTGCTTGTGAATTGGTTGGACCAACCGTTCCGCTGGCTCTTCTGATCTGGCCTTCTCCCGATATGTTGAAAGATGGATCCATATTTCGCAAAAACTCCTCCGTGTGGAGTTTTCGTTCTCCAAAAAGTCCGGAGACAATATGCCCTAGATCCTGAGCAAAGTACTGATATAGACACAATAAGCCTTGAAGAATTACTCCAAGAAGCAGAAACTTCATTAACGTTCCTATAGTCTCTTTTGAGCGAACGTTGTTGGCCACATAAAGGTATAGAACATATAACTTGATCAGTCTCAGCAAGTCAAATAAAGCAGAAGCCATATCGTCGGCCTTTGTGAGTGATAATCCCGACCATGTGATAAACGCCACCGCTATCCAATTGGATTTGGGCAGAAACAGCTTCTCTTTCTTCGTGAGCATTTCGAAGATCCATAGCGCCAAGAGAACCATGAATGGTAAGTCCGATAGATACACGACGGGACCGGGAAGCTCACCGACTGGGAAACCATAGCTCTCAACAAAAGACAAAACATACGCTGAGTCAACCAGCATCTTCTTGATTTCCAGGGGCAGCACCAGCACAAAGACAGCCAGCCAGTAGTTCTTGAAGTCTTTGGCGGTCAAACTCAACACCGCAACGGCCAATCCCACGGTTATAAGACATGCCCATAGATAGGATTGATTCAGAACAAAGGTTCCGCACAAAGCTATCAGAATGCCGCCGGCCAGTGACATGATAAAATCACGGCCTTCTATTGAATTGCTGCTTGATAAGACTTTCATAAAATTAGAAGAGTCGTCCACCTACCAATACAAGCAGTGAAGTGGCGATTAGCCCTATTATTATCCCGCAGACAATTGCCAGAACAATATGCAGGTTGGATTTTGGCTTAACTACAGCAATCTTCTGAGCACGCCTTGCGTCTCTCACTATCGCCCGACGACCCCTGGCGGTTAATGCAACATTCTTTTTTAAATTATTCAATTTGTTATCCCCAACATTGTTTTACATATGGATTTCGACCATAAATCACTCTTATGAAGACAATAGTCGTTCCTGATTGTAGCCCCACAATTTTCCTGACTGTCGATAGAATTGTTAACATCTTAAGCAGGTGGGCTGTTATGCTTATTTCAAATCTATTTCGCCGATACCTTCAGCACAACTATGCACGTATTACATCATGCACATTTTGCTTCTCTTATAAATTCAGAATAACCTGTCCACCCATGTTCGAGGACATGCATCATTCATGATTTCAATATCAAGGTGATACATAAATCTTTTGGGTTTTCTCTTACGGACGTAATCAATCATATGATCTATCGCTTCGTTGAGAGTAACCTTTGTTTGATATCCGAGTCGCTCCCTTGCCTTGTCGGCGGAACACGTCGCCAAGCGAACTTCCTGTGGTCTCTCGGGCATATATATCGGATCCAGCTTAAAATCCAGCTTCTCTGCAATCAACTCGGCCAACTCGTTTATGGTAATGAATTCTTCGTCAGGGCCGATATTGAAAATATCCCCGGCCATATCACTCTCAAAAGCCAGCTTATCCAGACAGTAAATAACGTCATCAATATAAGAGAAACACCTCTTCTGAGTACCGTCACCGTAAACGATAGGCTGGCGTCCCTGGAGCATCAGGTTTATCATTATAGCTGCAACATTGCGAAAAGGATCGTCATACTTCTGCCTTGGGCCAATAATGTTGTGAGGAACAGCAATTACGTACTCCATTCCGTGAGTGTTGCACAGATTTCTCACAAGTAATTCACCTGCATACTTGGCAATTCCGTACGGGTCCTGAGGCTTGCATTCCATATCTTCCCGGAAAGGCACCTTTTCCTGTTCCCCGTAGCGCGCCATGCTGGAACAGTAAACAAAACGTTTACAGTTGTTTGTGATGGAAGCACTAAGCATAGTAGAAGTAATCTGGTAGCTGTTCTGTGAGATCAGATGGGGAGAGAAGACAGAGAGCCCTTCGTAAGCCGTGCATGCAGTGTGATAGACAACTTCACATCCTTTGGTTATCTTAACCATAGTGTTCAGATAACCACAATCAACCTGATGAAATTCCGCGTCCACCGGAACGTTATCCAGATACCCTCCCATGAGATTGTCACATCCGACGACTTCATGTCCTTTCTTAATCATTAGATCGGCGATGTGACTGCCCAGGAATCCGGCTATTCCTGTAATAAATATTCTCATCCTGTGTCTCCCTAATCCATTTCTCTTGTTCAAGTAAAAAAAAAGCTCTTAATGTTATTCAAAAAGACTTTATTGACAGTTATTATACCTCGGTATATTTAGATTAGTCACCCTGACTTATTTTTTAATATTGAAGTTGCTCAGGGACGTCGGAAAAAGAAAAATCATAACCATGAGAGTTGTGCTGGGCGTTCCGCTGAAGAGTAAATATTGTCAGAAATCAAATAACCCGCAGAAACTCCGGGATTGTTATGAGTCTCTGACCGGCCATTTTATCTCCTGAGCCGCCGAACTTTCTCAGTTTCGCAAATATGCATAGTGGCATCCGAAGTTGTTGTCGTAATTATTCATGACCGCACCAAGAATATTGGCACTAACCTTATCGAGAATCTGTTTGGCTCGTTTGGAGTCCTCTGCAGTAGTCATTCTGGAATCGAGGACCATGACAGCTTTATCGACCTTCGATGCCAGAATGGCCGAATCGGCCCCCGCCAAAAGTGCGGGAGCGTCTATCAGTACAAAATCGAAATCCTTCGTGAGTGATTTGACAAGCTTGTGCATCCGTCCCTGCTCCAGCAAAGCCGAGCTGTCTTTCACCGGCGGACCGCTTGTAATCACACTCAAACCGGAGGCAACCTTCTTTAGCGAAGGTGCTGTGCCATCAGAAAGAAAACCGGATAGCCCGCGCTCATTGGATAATTCAAATATCCGATGCAGGCTTGGGTTTTTCAGATTGGCGTCAATTATAACTGTTGTTTTGTTTATACCTGCCAAAGATAAAGCAAGATTGGCTGCAAGAGTACTCTTACCCTCTTTCGGAATGCAACTGGTTATCAGGAATGAGCATGTCTGTGTCTCAGCGCACAACTCTACGTCAACGCGAAGCCCACGGATGGATTCTTCAAAATCTGAAGGTAACAAAGGTGTTAGTTTTTCTCTCCGGCTCTTAAATAAACCAGTGATTTTTTCAGATGATACTTCGCCTAAGCTCACAAACTTCACTCCAATAGTCAAACGGCTTCCGCCGTCGGCCTCCTCGTTGGAGCGTACGACAACAGCTTCCAAAGTAACCTTCTCCGGCGAGGGTTTGCCAAAATCAATCTCCAAATTGACGTTTTGGCCGGGATTAAATTCACGTCTCAGGTCTGTGCAGAAACATGCACCTCCAAGGCTGATATCAACAAGTTCCCCTTTGGTAGCCGGAATGTCTTTGCCGCCTTTTATTTCAACAGCGAACTGCACATAAACGCGTTCATATTGACGGTTTACTTCGGGAAGCTCTTCTCTTCCGCCTCTCATCAAGTGCCATTTTTCTTTCCCAACGGGGCTGAGCCTCGGAATAGTCATCAGAACAGGAAGATCAAGTGCCTTCTCTGCCTCGTACGTTGACCGCAAAGTCACATTTGCATGCTCCTTCAACAAGACAATTCCAACTCCTGCAATCAGACTCAGAATTCCCGCCAATGTCGCATGATAGACCTTAATGGGTCTCACCGGATACAACGATGGAACAGCAATGTGTATCTGATTGATAAAAGGTGCCTGTCTCTTGGCAGCGGCTTCCAGCTCCTGCATTTCCTTGGAAAGGAGCATGTACTTCTGTTCATCGAGAGTCGCCGCCAATGTCAGGGTGGCTAATTCTGCTTCTTTCACGGGTAGGCCGTCCACTATTTTCTTCTTCTGCTCAATCGCATTAGCCAAATCATCCTTTTGTGCTCTGAGTGATTCAAGCTGAGTCTCCAGCTCCGCCTGCTGTTTTAGCAAACTCTGATATACAGGATTGCTGGCGGTAGTTACTTCGCTGTTCAAAGTCGGAGCCTGTTGTTTCAACTCATTTTCAATTTCAGCGATTTCAGCAGTTAGAGCCTTTAATTCATGATGCTCTGGAGAATACCTTACGCGTAGCCCCGCCAGAACAACTTCCTTCTGCGCAAGCTCCAGCTTCAACTCCCGGACAACGGGATTGTCAATAACTTTCTCAGATGTCTTCGTGAAGTTCTCCAATTCCCCCAATTGCTTCGCCAGCTCTTGTTTCTGCGCCAAAGACCCTTCCAACTCGGTATTTAAGGATTTCAAGCTGGTCTCTAGTCCGAAAAGGGACTTAAGGTGCAAATTGGTCTCTTCGTCAAGAGATACAATGCCTGTGGTCTTCTTGAATTCGACCACCGCTTCTCTTGCCTGCTTAAGCTGCCGTCGGGCTGATTCAAGATTTGGACCACTTAATTGTTGGGCTTTCTGCTTCTCTTCGGAGTGCATCTCCTGCATATATTCGATTAAAACATTAGCGGCCGTGTTCGCAATAGAAGCTGCCAGCTCCGGTGATTTAGCTTTAGACTCGAGATTGAATAAGTAAGTTTCTTTTGTCGGTTTGACCGAAAGACCCTTCTGAACTTGACTTACAGCTTCGCTGAATGCGTCACCTTTTTCAATCCGCCCATATTTGAGCAATGTCCAGCCTTTTACCAGCCATCCTTTTGCTTTTCCCGCCATCTTCTTTAATGTATACCTAAGCCCGGATCCTGCCGGTGATTTCAGCTCATCTAATTTCAAAGCTTTGACAATCTTTTCTGAGACTATGCGGCTCTTGACGATTTCAGTGTAAGTCTTCGATGCTGTCCCGACGGGGTTGTGGTAGCTCACCGGGAAATTCAAAAGCTCATTCCGCTTTGGAACGAAGTCTACAGATTGCTGAGGTCGAATCAACAAATAGGTCGAGGAAGTGTACTTCTCGGATAAGATGTATGTCAGACCGACCGAAGTACAAATCGCGCAAAAACACATCAATATGATCATGTATCGGTATCGCGCTATCACTCTTAAAAACTGTCTCAATTCCATAAGAATTATACCTTGAAAAGGATTACCAACAATTTAATCTTTATCAGAAGCAATCTTCGATAAAACCAAGTCCGATATACATTCCCCGCTAAGCTCAGTCTTCAAAAGACCTGTCCGGGTGTTTAGCTGCCAAACCGTGCTTCGTTTAAACGTGAACGCTTCTATTATCTGCGTACGTCTCGATAAAAAGTATAAGAGAAACCACCTGTCAAATTCACTGGGATCATCTTCCTGATATGCTCATCAACAAATTTGTTAGCCTTGGCAACAGCCGTCTTCGGGACATGAACAACATCAAACGGCTTAAGGGGCAATTCCTCTGCGGAAACAGTTCCTGAGAGAACTTCTTCGACGTTAATTGTACGAACAAGACGTGTATTTTGAAGGCTTTTACTTATCACAATTACACTCTTTCGTTCCGCTGTCTCGCGAAATCCTCCGGCGCTGACAATGGCCTCCAACACCGTCATGTTCTCGTTCAAAGTGACAATTCCCGGATTGGCAACTTCTCCGCCCACATATACCTTTTGGAATGCAAACTCTCTGGCGATGACGGCAATCTCCGGATCATTCAGCACTTTTGCATACCTCTCCGTAAGTATGCGGTCAAGTTCTGCCGGCGTCAATCCTGCCGCCTTAACTTCATCGATAATCTGCAGAGATATCATTCCATCAGGTCTTATTGTAACGCACTCATTCCACTGGGGTTCGTAGGCGAATTTTATGTCTATGATATCATTGATTTGCAGAACATAATTTTGTGGCTGTGGCTGAACAGGTTCTTCAATAATTTGGGAATTTGATTGTCTCACGTTCGAAGAAACAGATGATCCATTATTTGAGCAGCCAGCCAAATTCAGCAAAACGAAAGTGAGCCCGATAATGCTCAGACACTTTGTAACATCTTTCATTTTCTTACCCCTTACTGATTCAATAATCCATACGGAAATACTATTTTACAAGAACGTTCCACAGGCTTACTTTTTTAGACTCCGTCCCCGTGGGTGTACAATATACCCCTACTTCTGCACAAAAGGCTCATTTTTTTACACGGGTTTCGAATTGTCAGTTGATGTGAATATAAACCCCAACCGACTTTTTTAATATTAAATTTTTATCATCTTTCAACGATTTTGTCAAGTTTATATGTTCCGGTGCCTTCATCAAGCCTCTACCTGCCGACAAATTCCGCATAGGCTCCGTTAGTTAGGACAAAGCTCAGCACCAACGCAATAGAAACCAAATAAATCAATTTTCTGTACATAATAGTCCTGCTTCAAAACGAATTAAAATATTTATGAATTATGCTTTCGCCACACACTAAAATGCTTGTTGTTTTCACAAGATGAATTTTTATCTGGTAACGTGAAAGCTCAACTCCAGGATACAAAGTCATTGCTGCAACTGACTTTGCCCCCGGCATAGAAACATCCTCCTCTATTGACAAATCAACAAAGTGCCGGAACTTCAAAAGGTCAAAACCCGCGGATATAAAAAAACACGGACACAGGCCTCACCGACCTTATTTATACCAAATTACCCACCTTCTCGTCAAGTAAAATCTACTTATTACTTATTAAAAGGGTGCGACCAGATATTCTGGCAGGGCTATGCAGCCCGTTTTCGTACATCC
>CAZZAX010000183.1:0-10576 GCA_964653075.1 uncultured Pirellulales bacterium | reverse complement strand
ATGTTATTTAAATCGTTATGACGTTTTACAAATCAAACAACCGGACAGTAGTGAATCGAAATGTAAAATTTATTTGCTGTAAAGCACGAGTATTTACAGTAAATTCCTCCTCCGTTGAAAAACTATAAAAATGAACTCGTTGATCGATCCGAAATGCACAAGTACTCACCTATAAGAGCGCAAGTTTCGCTAATTGTATTTATACCAGATTAACCTTCTTCACCTCAAGGAAAATCTCTGCAATTATTTATTCTAACATCTTAATTCTATATTCTCCGTCTCATGCAGAAAGCACAGCCGAAGGAATTGTTTTTACTCTATTAGAGATCCGGTATAAATTCGGGAAAGGCCTCTAACCGGGTTTGCTTTTGCACTTTTCCCACCAGTCTTCCCAGAAGGTAATCAGTTATTGAAGTTATTCTTTGAGGATTGGGTAGTGGAGATTTGTTTTACAGATGGGTGAAATAAAGTACCGTTTTCACACCTTGAGCATAAAGAAATTATTTAAAATAAACAAAACAAATCCTCATTTTTAAGTTCAGAATGCTGATTATTATAAAAAAGTAAATTTTTTCAAATTTTTGCCTTGACCAGATGATTACATCTGTAATATAGTTAGCATGACTACTAATGTAATCAAGAAGAAAAACAATGAAACAAGAATTACCAAGAATAGCCGACTCGGAGTGGCGAGTAATGCAGATACTGTGGGAACACGATCCACAAACTGCGAATGATGTCGTAAAAGCCCTCGAAGGAGAAGTGCAGTGGAAACCCAGAACAATCAAGACATTGATAGGCAGGCTTGTGAAGAAAGGCGCAATCAAAGTCACTGATGAGGGTTACCGGTATCGGTATTGCCCTGCGGTGGACGAGTCAACCTGTATTCGCTCTGAAACAAAATCTTTTGTTCGGCGTGTTTATCAGGGAGCGATGAAGCCCGCCCTCGCAGCTTTCCTTGAGGATACTGACCTGTCAACGCAGGAGATCGACGCTTTGCAGAAGGTCCTTGACCAGAAAAGAAAGGGATAAAGATGGAAGCTATTATGAGTTATGTTCAGCCGTTTTTTGTCTGGCTCTTTCAGACGACCCTGATTGCCAGTGTGGTCGTCTGTCTGATTCTGCTAATCCAGAAAACGCTGGGCGGCAAGCTGGGTCCCCGCTGGTCTCACGCCCTGTGGCTGGTACTTTTGATACGCATGGTGCTGCCCTGGTCACCTTCGAGCCGATTGAGTCTATCCAATCTAATCCCTTCGTGGAACCGGCAGACTCAATCGCAGCAATTACCCGAGACTGCCGAGCGAGAAAAGGTGTCTCTGCCCGCACAGGCATCCGATGCCACCGAAGCGATACCAGTTCGGAGTTCGGGGCCCGATGCTTCGATTCAGAATGAGACTTTGGGACCGCAGGCACTCGCTGATATAGAAAGCGAAAAAAGCCACCGTTGACATCGCTTCGGCGATTCTTGCCCGTTCTGTGGCTCTCTGGTGTAATTGTAATCGGGGCGTATCTTCTCGTGAGCAATTTTGCCCTCTGGCGGATTGTCAAACAGGACTGTCCATTGATCAATCAGCCGATGCTTGAACTCTTTGAAGAATGCAAGGCCCAGATGGGCGTCGAGAGCCTTGTGGCGGTTGTGCCGGGCAGCCACATCAGGAGCCCCGGCCTATTTGGGTTTATCCGGCCGCGGCTGCTCTTGCCGCGAGAGATGTTCGATACTGTCACGCGAGAAGAGATGCGATACATCTTCCTGCATGAGCTGGCTCACCTGAGACGGCACGATATTTACCTGGGGTGGCTAACAAGCCTGTTACAGGTCCTGCACTGGTTCAACCCGCTGGTTTGGTTCGCCTTCTACCGGATGCGGGCCGACCGGGAACTCGCCTGCGACGCTTTAGTGCTCACGCGCACGGGACAGGACATATCACAAGAATATGGCGGGGCGACCGTAAGTCTCCTGCGTCGCTTCTCCCGCTCTCGGCCACTGCCTGCCATGGCGGGAATTATAGAAAATAGATCTCAATTGAGAAGGAGAATTGCCATGATTACACAATTCAAAAACAACTCATATCGTTGGTCGCCATTGGCTGCCATCTTGATTGTCACTCTGGCCTGTATCTCTCTGCCCGACGCCAAAGGCACGAAGGCCTCGGAAGCTTTCGCTTCGAAGCCTGATCATCAGCCACACTTTAGAAAAATTCGGATTCCTACCAAGCCGGGTAATGGGGTGCTCTCTCCGGATGGAAAGAAACTCGCCTTTGTCTCTAAAGGCAGTATTTGGGTAGTCCCGGTGCACGGCAAGGTAAGTCCTGATATTGCAGGTGAGCCTGTTATGCTGCCCGGAACAGAAGGAGCATGGCATTGGGGCATGAGATGGTCTGCAGATGGTAAATGGATAGCCTACAACACCTTACCATCTGAAGACCATGTGGGAATTTGTATCGTTCCTTCTTCAGGAGGAAAAGTTAAAAGAATTGTGAATAGGTATCGAGCTGGTGTTAGTATCCATAATTATCTTCTCAGCCTCTCACCAGACGGAAAGGTAGTGGCTTTTACTTCCGATGAAAAAGAAAAAATACAATTATTTACGGTTAATGTTGAGGGGGGAGATGTGAATCAACTGACAGAGGATGGGGGCACACAACCTGCCTTCTCCCCAAATGGGGGGAAAATGCCTATGTGAAAGAAAAGCCGCAAAAAACAGATGTCCCTAAAAGTGATGTTTGGGTGATCCCTGCAGCAGGTGGTACTCCTGTACAGGTGAGTGATCTACCGGGGAAAGCAACAGGACCTATATGGTCACCTGATGGGAAAATGATTGCTTTTACTCGAAAGGCAAATCTGGGGAGCGATATGAGTAAGGAGATATGTATAGTTCCAGTATCAGAGACTGGTAACCCTGAAGCATCTCCCACACAAATAGAGCTTCCTCTTATAACGGTGGACTTTTTAGCAGGATGGACACCGGATAACAAGATTGGAGCCCTTTTAAAAAATCCTTTTCATTTTGCGATTTACACTGTCCCTGCCTCTGGCGGCAATGCAACTCAAGTGACTCCCCAAGGCCCTACATTTAATCCGCGGTGGTCGCCTGACGGAGAGAGGATATACTTCAGAGGGCATGGTATTACTTCCGTTCCCTCCGAAGGGGGTGAAATTTCTATAAGCCCCATCGATGCAGATTCCAAGATTTCTTCATCTTTACAATGGGGAGGAAATGCTGTTTCTCCGGATGGGGAAAAGATAGCCTTTACTGCAATGGGGGGCGGAGATACCGAGCTTTGGGTAATAGAGAACTTCCTGCCGCAAGATATGGGCAAGTGACAGCCAATCGAAATTTTCCTGATTTATGAGAGCGATGGATTTGGTCGGTAGAGACTTATACTTTCTTTTTGCACTTTTCCCACCAGTCTTCCCACATAGCGGCCATTTGTCTGACCTTATCCGGATATTTCCGTGCGAGATTATTCAATTCCGTTCTGTCTTTTTCAAGGTCGTAGAGCTCCCAGTCGGCCTGGCCGAAGCGGACAAGTTTCCATTTGCCTGTGCGAACGGCCTTTGCCTTGCTGAACTGCCAGAAGAGGACATCATGTCCCTTCCTTTGTTTCCCTTCGAAAATCGGCAGCAGTGATTTGCCCGCCGGAGATTTAAGTTTTCTGCCGTTGAGCTGCTCCGGATAAACGGCCCCGGTCATTTCCATGAACGTAGGAACAATGTCAATGATATGTCCGACCTGGCTGGTTATGGAGCCCGGTTTAATAACACCGGGCCAGGAAGCTATGAAAGGGCTGCACGCGCCGCCTTCATAGTCGGTGGATTTATATTTCCTGTAGGGTGCATTGCTGGCATTGGCCCACGGCGGGCCTAATGCGCGATAGCCCGCGACAGGACCGGGTGGTATATCGGGAGTTGTATCGGGTGTTTCCGGGCAGCCGCCGTTATCGGCAAGGAACAGTACGAGTGTATTGTCCCATTTGCCATGCTCTTTTATTTTCGCGAACACCCTGCCTATCCCCTGGTCCATTCGGTCCACCATTGCGACATAAACCGCCATTTTCAAATCGGCTTCGTCCTTTTGAGTTTCGCTTAGTGACTCCCAGCTCGGGACGCGCTCATCCCGTGGAGAGAGCTTATATTTCTCGTCGAGCAGGCCCATTTTTATCTGCCGCTGGTAGCGCTGCCGGCGAAGCTTGTCCCAGCCGATTTTGTATTTGCCGCGGTATTTGGCGATATCGGCCGGCCATGCATGCAGCGGATAATGCGGCGCTGTAAAGGGGAGATAAAGCAGAAACGGCCTGTTCTCATCCTTGTATTCTTCAAGTCTCTCGATTGCATAATCCGTGAAGGCGTCGGTGGTGTAAAAGTTCTTGTCTTCGGGTACATATCCCATGATAGCCTTGCCCTCGATGGCCCAGCAGCGTGGTGCCGGCCTTTTGCGGCCGGGCTTTGGCTCGCCGGGTCTGGCCTCGATTCCGGGATTCCAGTAATTGCAGCATCCGTCCGCCAGGCCGTAATACCTGTCGAACCCGCGCGTAGTCGGAAGCGGTTTTTGATGCCACTTACCGGAGATGATTGTCCGGTAACCTGCGGTGCTTAAGACCTCTGCGAAGGTAGCGCCGTACTCCATATTTTGTACGCCTACCGCATGTTCATATTGGCCTGTCAGAAGCGACGCCCGTGTCGGGCTGCACTTGGCGCTGTTATAAAATTGAGTAAACCTCATTCCACCAGATGCTAATCTATCGAGATTGGGTGTCCTAATTTCTCCGCCGAAACAGCCGATGTCGGAGTAGCCCAGATCGTCGGCCATGATAAGGACGATATTTGGTTTTTTGCCCTGGTAACCGGAGTCTATTTGCGCTATGGCTTTTGAGCATCCGGGTAAAGCCAATGATGCGACTCCCAGCCCTAATGTTTTCAAAAAATCACGTCTTGCCTGATTGACTTTATTCATATTTTTCTCCTGTTTAACAGTCGATGAATGGTCGTTATTATTCCGGGTGGCCCCAGGCCTTAGGTACCTTAAAGTCTTTTGGCATTCGGTTCGGTGGGATATTGGCCGGAACAGCCTCTTTGACATATTGCTCAAGTCTGCGTTTTAGTTCGTTGAATTTCTGTGGATGCTTCTCGGCCAGATTATTTTTCTCGTATGGGTCATCTGCGATGTTGAAAAGCTCAAAGACTTTTTTATCAACGGGGCCAACGTTGTTGGCCCCGATATTTCCGTTGTAAACGAGCTTCCAGTCGCCCCGGCGAATTGCCCCGGTTGCGGCGGTGACATTATGAAGTATCTCTTCGTGAGGTGAGGATTTGCCATCGGTAATTGTCGGCCAGGCGTCTTTGCCGTCAATCGGCAGTGGTTGTTCGAGCCTCGCACCGGCAAGCTTTAGTAATGTCGGATACATATCGATTATATGAAGCGGCTCTTTTACAACGGCCCCGACCTTGATAACACCCGGCCAGAATACAACAGCCGGCACACGTATCCCTCCTTCATACAACTGTGCTTTTTGTCCGCGCAAAGGGCCATTGCTGCCGGCACTGCTCACACCTCCGTTGTCCGAGCAGAATATAATCAGGGTCTTATGCTTCAAACCTCGCTCATGCAGAGCCTGGACTATTCTGCCAATCGCATCATCCATACATGTCACCATGGCGGCATATATGCGGCGTCTTTTGTTTGTTATATGTTTGTACATGTCGATGTAATTTTGCGTCGCCTGAAACGGTGAGTGCACGGCGTTGAAAGGTACATACAGAAACAGCGGTCGGGAAACATTGTGTTGTTCAATTATACGAACCGACTCATCGGCAATCAGGTCGGTTGCATAACCTTCTTCCTGCAACGGCCGGTCATTCCGGTGCCAGTCCAGTCCCCCGTCACGAATATGGGTGAAATAATCGAGCGCGCCATTATAGTGGCCGTATTGATGGTCGAAACCGCGGGAAGTTGGCAGGTACTGCGAGTTTAGGTGACCGAGGTGCCACTTGCCGCAAATAGCCGTTGTGTAACCTGCTTCCTTAAGCGCCTCTGCCAGGGTGCGCTCCTGCAGCGGCAGCCCGTGCTGAGCCCACGGCCGGACGACTCCGACCTGAAGTCCGCAGCGTATAGGATATCGACCCGTCATAAGACTTGAGCGGGTCGGCGAGCATACGGGTTGAACATAGAACTGGTCGAGTCTTGTTCCTTCACGAGCCATCATGTCTATGTTAGGCGTTTTGATATGGCCGCCTTGATAGCCGACATCTTTAAAGCCCAAATCGTCAGCAAGGATAAATACAATGTTCGGCTTATTGACGGCTCGGTTCGCGTTTGTAGTATTAAGGCACCCGGGTAAAACTGTGGACACGGACCCAAGCCCTAAAAATTTCAGAAAATCACGTCTTGTCGGATTGACTTTATACATACCTTTCTCCTTGTGCAAACAATTAATGCGACAACTCAATTGGCTGTCGTTCCATAATTATATATTCTAAACGGTTCACATCAGATTTTCAAATTCTGAATAATTTCCTCTGAGGTTGCCGGCTGCTCTGAAGTGATTATTTATAAGGTCGTGACGTGTTAAATACCTGGCACTAAAATACAAAAAAAGTATAATACGTTTCCAAATGCAGCAAATGTGTCAATCTCACAAAAGATTCTTGATGATTTAATAAAGGTACGGACAAAATGAAGATAACAAGAAGACAATTCCTTAGGAACACTTTACTTGGCTCAGTGCCGGGGGCTTGTGTACTATCACTTGGCTGCCGGCCTGCATTCTCGTCCCGAACCAATAGACAATCGAGGCCGAATATCATAATCATTATGGCCGACGATATGGGTTTTTCGGATGTGGGCTGTTTCGGCGGGGAGATTCATACGCCGAACCTGGACAGGCTGGCTGAAAATGGTTTACGGTTTACACAGTTCTACAATTGTGCACGCTGCTGTCCAACGCGGGCGTCTCTTATGACGGGTCAGTATCCGCATAAGGTAGGTTTGGTACAAAACGGCCGGGACCTTACACAAAATGGAATTACCATCGCAGAAGCTCTCAGACAGGCAGGATACCAAACCGCGATGGCGGGCAAATGGCATCTGTCCAAAACAGCTCCGCTGGCGGGCAAGAAACTTCATCAAAAATGGCTGGACCATCAATATGAGCCGGTTCATCCGTTCGCCCCGCTTGAAACATATCCTGCCAATCGCGGATTCGACAGGCACTATGGTGTGATTTGGGGTGTAATCGATTACTTCGATCCGTTTTCGCTTGTCGATGGTACAAAGGCGGTGAAGACTGTGCCTGATGATTATTATTTTACCGATGCGGTTACGGAAAAGTCAGTGGAATATATCGAGGAGTTCAGCCGAACCGATAAGCCGTTCTTTTTATATGTCGCGCACTGTGCACCACATTGGCCTTTGCATGCACGCCCGGAGGATATCGCCAGGTATAAAGACACTTACAAGGCCGGCTGGGAGAAACTGCGACGTGAGCGTTATCAGCGGATGTTGAAGGCGAAATTATTCGACAGAGAAAATACGCCTTTGCCGCCAATACAGGATAGAGGAAGGAAATGGCAGCAGCTTTCCGAAAAGGACAAAGAATTCCACACGGCGAAGATGTCAGTACATGCCGCAATGATAGACCGAATTGACCAGGGCATCGGAGATATCGTCAGTGCCCTGAAAGCGACCGGGCAGATGGACAATACAGTTATCTTTTTCCTCGCGGACAACGGCGCCTCGCCGGAAGTCCCGCAGCAACCGGGGTATGACCGCAGCTCCCAAACGCGGGATGGTAATAAAATCCGGTATAAGGGCATTTTCGAGCCCGGCTCTGAAACGACCTATACCGGCATCGGGCCGGCCTGGGCCAGTGCGTCAAATACGCCGTTCCGTTACTGGAAAAAGGAATCTTACGAAGGCGGCTGTCATACGCCTTTAATAATTCACTGGCCTAAAGGGCTTAAAGTCAAATCCGGCTCAATCACACAGCAGGCAGGCCACGTTATGGATATTATGCCGACATGTCTGGAACTGGCTGGCGTGATTTATCCGACAGAATACAAGGGCCATAAATTGACTGCTCTGGACGGGAAAAGTTTATTACCCATTTTAGCCGGGGGTAAACGCAAAGAGCACGGCAGGATTTTCTTTGAACATATGGGCGGTCGTGCTGTTCGTATGGGCAACTGGAAACTGGTTGCCCTCAAAGACGAGCCATGGCGGCTTTACAATCTGGCTGATGACCGAACCGAGATGAACGACCTTGCAGCAAGCCATCCAGACCGTGTGCAAATGATGAGTACCGATTGGGAAAAATGGGCCATGAGAGTCGGCTTATAAATCCCCTCAATGATACACATATTGGTGGGTGAAATGCATGAAAGGATGCTCTGGAATCGGTCCGATAAGGATTTATAGAAAACAGCCACCGATTAATGGTGGCTGTTTTCTATAGGTTGTAACTATTGACAAGCCCCTTTAGGGCTGATTTTCAGCAATATGTCGTTAAATATGTCTATGGTGCCGGATGGAACGTTTCTCCCTGTTGTGTGGTAAGTGTATAAGAAGGCAGACCGTACTGAAGCTGCTGCTTTGCTATTTCACCGAGTCTAAAGTGTTTTTCCTGGCAGTCGAAGGCCACTGGATCAATGCAGCCCGTAACTGTAACGGCTAAGAAAAGCCCAATTATCAGGGTTAATACCTTTAGTATAGTTGAATTTTTACGTCTTTTCATCATTCTCCCCTTATATAAAAACTCCATTAGTTCTTGTTTACACTGGTTAGATGCCGCAGGCAGGAAAGCTTTGCACTCCCTTGGGGACACCTTACGGTGATACAAAGCTGTACTGACCACCCCAGTAAGTATTATTATACACGATTATAAAAAAAAGTCAAGAAAAAACATTTCCAAACTTCGGTATTTATTGAGGATTTATCGCAATGAGGTTCTAATCAAGCTGCATCCTTTCTGAATGACGATGTCAGAGGCGAGTTAATTTATTGTAATACCTTATTATATAAGGAGATGCGTTGTTTATTAGGCATAATGCGACATGAATTCATTATATATTCATAGGGCATATTACGGAGTCAATCCCGGCAAAAACAGACGTTACGGGAAAAGAATTGTCACGCGTAAGTACTCCACTAAGGGACGCCTTACGGCGCTGATGAGTCAGTAATTAGAGGATAGATGGGATTTTGAGGATTGTTGTAAAGCAGTGCATATGTTAAATTCTGCTTGAGATTTCAAGGATAATTGCTATAATAGTACTATTACAAGGATTGTACAATTATTTGGATGGGATGGGAGCTGACCACTATCGTTGGAGAAAGGGCCTGACATACATGAAAGACCACAGGCGGTATCGTTGGAGTTTGTTGGCGATGATTTGCCTGATTAGCATATGTGCTGCACAGCCCGGTCTGGGACTTGTGGTGAGCGAGGTTATGTATAATCCTGCAGTGGATGGAGGGGAGTTAGAGTTCATTGAGCTGTATAATAATAGGGCGGTTTTCGAGGACATCACAGGCTACGTATTCACGAACGGCATTAGTTACGTGTTCGAAACTGAAACTATTATCGGGCCCAGGGAGTACCTGGTGCTGGCACAAAATCCTGTGGCTTTGGAGGCGGCATACGGCATAAATGGTATGCAGGGCCCTTTTGCAGGTCGGCTAAGCAACGATGGCGAAAGGGTCGAGCTGTCCAGCGCCAACGGAGAGATTGTAATTTCGTTACGATACGACGATGGAAGGCCCTGGCCGGTCTCAGCCGATGGGACTGGGCACTCGCTGATTCTCGCTAAGCAGGGGGGTGACCCGGATGAGGCGTCAACCTGGTCTGCCAGCACATATATCGGCGGCACACCGGGCGGACCGGATATGGTACAGGTTGGACCCGAAGACCCCACGCTGGTAACGCTCGTGGATGTAGGCCATCCCGGGCGTTATTTCAAGGGAACCGAGGAACCATCACCGGAGCGAGGCGGATTAATCACGACGGTCTGGACCGGCGCCGAGTTCAACGACGACCCGCAGACGACCGCGTGGCTCGATGGGCCTAACGGGTACGGTTACAGTAACAATGCCAATGAGCTTCAGTTCATCCGGACAGAACTGAACGATATGAATGGAAACTATCTGTCCGTATATGCGCGCCTGCGGTTTACGCTGACGGCAAAACAAATCAATTCCTTCTCACAATTATGGGCCGAGGTCCACTATGACGACGGTTTTGTGCTGTATCTTAATGGTACGCGGGTAGCGGACTCCGGGCAAATCTTCGGAAATCCACCACCTTTCGACCAAAGCGGCGGGCCTGCTACGGAGCCGCCTATTGCCAACGTGACCCTGACCGACAGGATGAACCTGCTTGTTCCCGGCGTAAATGTTCTTGCAATACAGGCCCATAACGCGACGATTTCAGGCAGTTCAGACTGTCTTGGGTGCCCGGTACTCCAGGCGATTGTGGATGAGTCTGCCGGCGGTAACGATCCCAGCACACGTGTGGTGATAAACGAGCTGCTGGCCAACAGCGATTTGCCCCCGGGTACAGACTGGATAGAGCTATATAATCCG
>CAZZAX010000182.1:0-10633 GCA_964653075.1 uncultured Pirellulales bacterium | reverse complement strand
CGGCGGGATCAAGGTCATTGTAGGCCTCAAAATCGTCAATGATAAGGAAGTTGGCCGTAGTAAAGCTCCAGAGAGGGCCTGCCCAGGGCCTGTCGGCGTTGGTGTTATTGACCTCATCAATCCGCCAGTAATAAGTAGTATTCCATTCGAGCGGTCCAGGGTCATGGCTTTCGGAGCCTAAGTTTCCAGTGCCTTTGTATTCGGGAGAATTCGTATCGGCGTTTTTTACGACATCTTTATCTGTACCGAAATAAACTTGATGTGAAGCAGCATAAACTCCCGGTACCCAGGTAAGAACAGGTGTCTGCGTGACATCCACGGCGTCTTTTGCCGGACTCGGACTTCCGACAGCACCTTCAATTGTAAAGCTCCAAACCTCGCCTTTGTATGTATCGATACCATCAAACTCATCAACTCGCCAGTAGTAGGTCTTAGAGGTTTCCACCAAAAGCATTTAATGAAATTGGCAAAAGTTAACATGTAGCGCGTAGCAAGGCCTTTTAGTGTAACTTCATCGTCCTGTCGTAATTCAAAATGATTACCGCAGCCCTTTATAAAGCTGTTGCAGCTTCTGCACCCGCTCGGGGCTGATTTTTCTGCAGTATCGGAGGTTCGCATATTCGAAATACCAGTCGGATATCCTTGTCCACAATCCACTTCCGGAGTCTCGCTGTCGAATTTGCCGAGAGAAAGCATGTAAAGGCTCATTAAAATGACGCTGTGAGCCTGCTGCTTTAACTTTGCGGTCCATCCTGGTCAGCATCTTGTGCAAAGTCAAAAGCTCCAGGCTTTGCGGCTGCCTTTGGTTTGTTTTATATTTAGACTTTTTCCTGCTGTATCTTAACAGGGCCAGGGACAGCCCACCGCCAAAAAGGCTCACCAGCAGAACTAAGCTTTTAAGTACGCCATAGGAATTAAACAACCAGCCAAGCACACCAAAAAGACCATATTGATACAAGGCCTGCAGAAGCTGACTAAAAGACCCAATACCGCCACCCATGCTTTCCAACTCTTCCGAGACCGGCGCTGTATCCAGATCCTCCCCCGGTGTAGCTTCGACATTAGTCCACTGTTTCTGCTGCCGGTCCCATGCTTCGACCCAGGCATGAGCGTCCATGTTCCGCGCAACCCACAATTCACTCTGCTCATCTTTCGCAGTTACTAAAAAACCTGTAACGTACCGAGTCGGAACGCCGGCAAGACGCAGCAGAATCGCAGCACCGGAGGCAAAATACTCGCAATAGCCGGTGGATTCCTCTAACAGAAAGTAAGTCAGCTTGTCCCGGCCGAGGGGGACGTCCAGCCCGAGCACATATGTGTAGTTTGTGCGAAAGTAGCTAATGACAGCATTGATTTTTTCGGTCGTGGTGGTGCATCCTGCGAAAATCCTTTCTGCCAGCTCATGTATGCGCGGATCAAGCTCATTTGGGACATTCAGCATCCCGGTCGGGGGCTTTTGAGAGGCTGATTGCGTGAAGGCAATCTGGTATCTCAGGTCGCTACGAAACTTAGGATTATAAACAATACCATCGCTGTCGCGCATCAGCAACTTGAGCGGCGCCTCAATAAAGGACGTTCCGAGTGGCGTAAACATAGTGTCACCGAACCGTGATTCATGCCGGACGGTCATATAATTACACAGGGAAGCATCTGTTTTTTCCAGGCTAAAGACCTTCGTTTTGCCTACGAAAAACATTCTTAACGACATATTTTGTTCGGGAAAGAGCGCCTCCTGGTGTGACACATCGTGCCATTCGGATTGACGATAGATATCAAATGCTCTGGCCCTCAAGTAGCCCGGGCTTATGTCGCTCGAGATAGTCAACGCGGGCGTCGGATCCAGCTCTCCCTTGATTAAAAGCACACTCGACAGCTTGCCGCTGTTGGAGAATCCCACCCGTGACATACCATCTGATGTCCCCCCAAGAGCGGCGCCTCTACCCCAGAACAAAACCGGAAGATTGAGAACCTCCACATGACGATATAGTATTGAACTCATAATCCAGCCGGCGTTAACCGTAAAGACCACTATCAGGCCAAAAGCAAGCCAACGGGACATTCGCCACATACGCCCGTGAACGGGCCTGTCCATCGAACAGTTAGCGGAGGCTGCATAAAGCACAACAAGAACGACCGACAGCAGCTCTGAGAGCCGAAATGTGATATGCATATCATTAAGTAAAAGGACCTGTCCGGCGGATATCGTGACTGCTACGTGAAACAATCCCAGCGAAGAAGGGAGCTGGTCGGGTCTGCCAAGAAACAGTATGAGGATCATTGAAGCCAGGAAGTAGCGGGCTATTGTCTGCCAGGCGACAGCCTCGGCTTGCACGGAGGTTACACGGTGGAATGAGTTGGCATACCGGTAGTGAATTGAAAACATAATCGCCAGGAAAAGCAGAAGTAATGACGTTATAACGCGTCTTTCCGGCTTTATATCCCACGTAAAGCGCCTTTGTAAACCCAGCAGGCCCAACATACACAGAATAGTCGGATACGGAATATCACCAGAGACCAGCGCGGTGAGCAACGAACTCGTCAGTACTATAATTATAGCGATGGCTTTTTGTGTTTTCATAAGCGTTTTATTCGCCCGGTCAATATCTCATCTGGTGACAGAAGCCGGACATTTCTATTCCGGCTCATATCGTCATCATCCACATGCATTTGGCCCGATTGGCCTATCAACAGAACATTACAATGGCAGCCGGCCTGCCTGGCCAGCTGAAGCAAATGCCGGTATGCCTTGTTGGGCCTCAATAGAATGAAAAAAAACTCAGAGATTCGAGAGAACTGACTTATTAATGCCGGTGATATCTTTTCAAGTGAATATCCTTTAGATGGTTCGACTCCCGCCAGAATATCATGTATCTTATCAAGGCGTATCATTCTGGGCAAAGAAGTGAGCTGATGAATTTCGATACCGGCAAGAAGGAAATCAATAAGACAATCATTGTTGATTGTGAATGCCACAGAAGCACAAAGAGATACTGCGGCTTCGAGTTTTTTGTTTGTGTTTGAATTTGACAATAAAGGCAATTCGGAAATGGATGTATCCAATATGAGTGCAGCTCGCTTGTCAAAATCTTCGTGGTACTCTTTTGTAGCCGGCACAGAAAGGCGTGCCCAGGCACGAGCATCAATCCTTCGAGGGGAATCACCCGGCAAAAAAGGACGGTTCCCGGCGTATTCAGGAAAAGCTCTCCTTTGACCGACGAGCCTCGCGCCGCCGGCACAAATGTTTTGACTCAGGCCTCTGGGTGAGAATTGGAGCCGGTAAAAATTCGGAAGGACGACAAGAGTTTCCCGGTCATCACGGGATGTGCCAAAATTAAACAAGTTAAAAGGAAAACCGGATTGGCAAACAGGCTGTTTGATTTTGTAATAGCCGCGCCGGGTGGGTTTTATCGCAACAGTCACTTCGATAGTCTCGCCGGGTCCAAGGCGGGAAATCACCTGTGCGCCTGCGACCTGTTTAATCGATTCAGGCAAAGCACTAAATTCCACACAGAGATTATAGGCAGGCAGTCGCGAGGTGTTCCTGAGAATATAACTGAAGCTTGTTGTCTGTCCTACGATGACACGTTCAGGCAGATTACCGTCTATCCGGATTTTAGGCCGCAGAACAAAGCCGACCACTAAAGCCATTAGCATAATCGCCACCAGAGCCGAAAGTATCCCAAAGGCAGGAACAATCAGAGCCGCCAAAGCCACATAGAAAGTTCCTCGAAGAATTGCCTTGCCGGTATCAGTCAAACCAAGACATAATCTTCCATCGGTTTTTCTCATAGCAGAGGCCATCTTCAAACGGGTACTTTGATACGTCCGACGATGTCCGTTACAATCGCCTTAGGCGTAGCACCACTGTGTAGTGTTTTAGAGGTCAAAAGAATGCGATGCGGCAATACATACGGAACAAGCCACAAGACATCGTCGGGAACGACAAAATCTCGCTTTTGGAAATATGCCCGGGCACGTGCCGCCCGTGACATCATCAAGGTCCCGCGGGTGCTGATACCTAACTGAAGGCGATTATCATTGCGGGTAGCATGCACGATTTCAACAATATACTCCAGAATACTGTCATCGACGTGAACGTCGGTCACCTCTTTCTGAATCTGCCGGACCTTATCAAGCTGGAGTACTGGCTTTATTCTGTCGAGCGGTTCGTCATGGGCATGCGACTTGAGAATGTCGATCTCGACCTCGACCGACGGATAACCTATCGCAAGACGAACCAGGAAGCGGTCAAGCTGGGCTTCAGGTAATGGATAAGTGCCGTGGAACTCAATGGGATTCTCCGTGGCAATAACCATAAACGGCTTAGTTAATGGATAACGCTGGCCTTCAATCGTAGCCTGGTTCTCATTCATTGCCTCCAGAAGGGCCGATTGGGTCCTCGGTGAGGCGCGGTTGATTTCGTCTGCAAGAAGTATATTGCAGAAAATCGGGCCGGGACTGAACTTGAAGTCCCCGCTAATCGGATTGTAGATAGAAGAGCCCAGAATATCCGCAGGCAATAAATCAGGTGTGAATTGAATCCGGCGAAACTTGGCGTCAATGCTTTTGGCCAGCGCTTTGGCCAGGGTCGTCTTGCCTACACCGGGTACATCTTCAATAAGGACAGAGCCTCCTGCCAAAAGGCAGACTATCATTACATCTATACATTCGCTCTTGCCGTAGATAACACTCTGCAGGTTCTCCTTTAACGGAGCCAATACTGGATTCTCTATTTGTGTAGTAGTCAATTCCTATCTCCCAAAATACAGTCCAATTACACTATAAGCTTAGGAATTGTATTATAAATATATACGCATCGATTGTAAATTAAGTTCTCTTCAGTCAGTATAAAAAGAAACATATTGGTAAAATCAGCTCAAAATTGGTATGTTGATAAAAGACCGATTCATCGTTGTTAAAAATTAAGATGTAATCGGGCTTTTAGTATCAAGAAATGAGAAACTTCCGCCGTAAGGCGTCCCTTATGGGGGAATTAATTTTACAGGAGGCCGGCCCATGACCCGTCAACGCAAACAGACGATTATTTGTGCAATTCTAATTCTTGCCGGATATACATTCGCCGCTGATTCGGGAAAAACACAAATTATAAAAGTTCAATCACCCAGCAAAAAAATAACAGTAACCGTCCGTTTATCCAACCCGGGACAAGCAAGAAATCCCAACAACAAAGCCCAACTGGATTACAAAGTCGATTACGCCGACAGAGAGGTAATTTCGTACTCTCCCCTCGGTATCATTCGTGCCGACCAAAAATTTACCGATAACCTGAAACATATTGATACTGTCAGCAGTCCCGTAGTCGATGAAACCTACACTATGCCGCATGGTAAACGTCGTATTTGCCGCAACTATTATTCTGAATCAACAATTAAACTCCGGAACAATAACGGTGCAGGGCTCGAAGTTATAATCCGAGCATATAATGACGGCGCGGCTTTGCGTTATCGCTTCCCTGAAAAAAGCGACAAGACCTATACCATCACTAAAGAGCTTACAGGCTTCCAGCTCCCCGCCGGCGGTAAAGTCTGGCTTCATCCTTACGATAAAGCCACCAAGTACAGCCCCGCCTACGAAACTTATTACCACGACGGCATATCCGTGGGCACATCCTCACCCAACAAGGAAGGCTGGGCCTTTCCGGTCCTTTTCCGAAATGCGGACACTACCCGCTGGGGCCTTATCACCGAAGCCGCCGTTGATGCGACCTACTGCGGCTGCCGGTTAGAGCAAAACGCCCCTAAGGGTCTCTACCGCATTCGCTTCCCCAACGAAGGTGAAGGAAACAACACCGGCCAAATCAATCCATCGTCTAAATTGCCATGGGCCAGCCCCTGGCGTGTTATCATCCTCGGTGACAGCCTTGCCCCTATCGTCGAATCCACTCTCGTTAGCAACCTTAATCCACCCTCTATAATTAAAGACACCTCATGGATCAAGCCCGGCCGGGCTTCATGGAGCTGGCTCTTCGATCACGAAAGTCCACAGGACCACGACAAGCTCCGTCTGTGGATCGACCTTGCCGCCGATATGGGATGGGAATACTCCCTTATTGACGCCAACTGGACTATTATGAAAAACGGTACTATCCACGACCTCATAGCCTATGCCAACCGAAAAGGTGTCGGTTTGCTCCTCTGGTATAACTCCGGCGGTCCTCACAATATTGTCACTGAAAAGCCCCGCGGCACCATGTTCCTAAAAGAAGTCCGCCGCTTCGAATTCGCTATGCTGAAAAAATGGGGCATCAAGGGCGTAAAAGTCGATTTTTTCCAGTCCGACAAGCAAAACATCATCCAGCTTTACCACGACATTCTAAAAGACGCGGCCGACTACCAGATTATGGTAAACTTCCACGGCTGCACTCTGCCCCGCGGCTGGTCACGCACCTACCCCCACCTGATGACTATGGAAGCAATGAGAGGTGAGGAATGCTACAGCTTCGATAAACTTTACCCAAAAATGGCACTTACTCTTAATACAATCATCCCTTTTACTCGCAACGTTGTCGGCCCTATGGACTACACCCCCGTAATGTTCTGGGACAATGTCTATCCCCACTTGACAACCTATGCCCATGAACTCGCCCTGGCCGTTGTTTATGAATCAGGCTGGATGCACTTTGCCGACGGCACAAAAGCTTACCTCGAGCTGCCTGAAGCACCCAGACAGTTCCTAAAAGATGTACCTGCGGCATGGGATGACACCAAATTCATCGAAGGATATCCGGGCAAATATATTTTCATCGCCCGCCGTAAGGGTAATCAATGGTTTCTCGGCGGTCTTAGCGGCCAGGACACTGCTCGCACATTCAATCTCGACCTTAGCTTCCTGTGGCACGGTCATTCTGGCCGTGAATTCACGGGCTTGAAGCCCGTGCCACAATATAAAGCTACCATTATCTGCGATGGTGCAAAGCCCAGTTCTTTCAAAACATACAGCCAATCCTTGACCGCCACTGATAAGCTCAAAATCACCCTGCCAAAATACGGCGGTTTCTCAGCCCAGCTCAAACCGTAACGAATATCATAACAACTGATATACTCTATCCGCTTGAACCGGCCTTAGAACTGCAACTGCCGCTCATAAGGTCTGTTGACTTTGTCCCGTGGCAAAAATGTGTGACGGCTGAAAAACGTAATTAAGAAACCGGATGAAAAACACAGAGTGCCGTCAAAGGAATCAATCACAGGCTATTTGTGGGTTACCTTGCTCGTCCCAGCCGCGTTTTTGGTAGTACAGCGCCAGCATTTCTTCGTATTCGTCCTTGTTGCAGGCCTTACCGGCCAGCGGGCCGCTATGGATGGGAATAAACGTGCGTGCCGGCGGATAGTCGTCGGCTTTGGTTGCACCAAGCTTAACGTTAATAGCCCGGGTCATATCATATAAATGCCGAGATTGGGCCAACAGATCATCAAGGCTGTATTGCCAGCCAACAACCGCACTGTAGAGTTCGGCGTAGAAGTCCTCGTGAAAACCAAGCTCAATCCAGGGCAGCCGGCACACACCGAATATATCGAACAGCGAACGGATGTGCTGATGATATATTACCAGATCAACCTTTTCGTCGATGCCCCAGTCGGCGCCCATCTCAAGCTCCTTGCCTACAGTCCATGCCCGTGTGTGATGAGCACCGATATCGCTTGTACCGTAAGCAAGCGCCATCGAGCTTGCGCCCCTGCAGTCATAGGCCGACTGCTCAAGACCTTTGACATGCAGCACGATATCCTTCAGTTGAGGCCAGCGTTCAAGCACACCTTTGGCCCCAAGAGCAAGGGTTGCGCCAATGGACTGGCATTTGGCAATCTGCTCGATAAGCTCCATTACGCGGTCATCATCACCCCAGGTAATCGGTTTGCCGTCCAGATCATCAAGTGTTAAAAGGTCCTTTTCATAACCTTCTATCACTACAGCTATCAAATTCCCTGTGGATATCGTATCGATGCCCAGGTCGTCACAAAGATGATTTCCCCTTAAAATGCTTGCAAAGTTATCAATCCCGACATTAGAGCCCAGCATAGCCGCCGTTTCATACTCAGGTCCTTCGACAACAGTGCCCACCCATTTACCTTCTTTGACAAGATTGATATTACCGCAGCACATCGGACACCCGAAGCAGGCAGTATTACCAATCTTATGGTTCGCAAGCATCGTCTTGCCGTTGATATTCTTTGCCTTTTCCCAATGCGTATCGCGGAAATTATATGTCGGAAGAATGCCCATCATATTAGCATAATCGATTACACCCATCAACCCCTGCCTTTGCCAGTGGCTCATCATATTGTGAGCCCCAAGCTCCTTATACGCCTGCTCGGAAATTTCGATTACTTTATCAACATCAGCCACCGGCAAATCCTTTTGTCCCCGAACTGCGATTGCCTTGATATTCTTACTGCCCATGACCGCCCCTATTCCGGTTCGGCCGGCATTCCTGCTCCATTCACTGGTCACACACGCAAACCGCACAAGGTTTTCACCCGCTATGCCGATAGACGCCACCTTCACATCGTGGTCCCCAAGATTGTCTCGAATCTTGCCCTCGGTCTCCAGGTTTCCTTTGCCCTTGAGTTCCGGACACGGCACTATCGAAACGAAATTATCATCAATAAACACATAGCTCAGCTCCGTGGCCTTTCCAACAATCGTGACAGCATCGTAGCCGGCCTGTCTCAATTCGACACCAAAACCGCCGCCCATGCTCGAATCTCCGAACAATCCGGTTGCCGGTGAAATCGAAGCAAAGGAATTCTTTCCCGAACTCGGCAGGTAAACGCCGGTCAGCGGCCCTGCCGCTACTACGAGCATGTTCTCAGGCCCGAGCGGATCCACCCGGCCATTCTTTGCAAGGTTGTCCCACAAGAGCTTTATCGCAAAACCTCTTCCACCTATATAGCTGGCGATAAACTCATCATCAACAGCTTCGGTTCTGCTGGTGCCGCTGGTCATGTCAATATGCAGTATCTTCCGGAAATATCCGCCCTTATGCTGTTTCATTATCCGCCTCCCATTCTGTCGCGACCCTCGGCGGCGTTGTTATCTGCATAGTGCAGGCGTTTGGGTTCGCCCTCTTCAATGTACTCTATCTCCTTCATGTGAGTATATGAGAGGACATTATTTAACCGATGAGCCTGGCCGAAAACATGCTCCGGCATAAACAATATCGCACCCGTCGGGCACATCTTAACACATTGCGGCTGGCCGCTATCCTCGCACAGGTCGCATTTCAGTGGCACATCAATATCCGGATGGACAAACATCGCGCCAAAAGGACAGGCGTCCACACACGCATGACAGCCAATGCAGCCATCCTCATGTATCTTAACCACTCCGTTTTGTCTGTATATCACATCGGTCGGACACGCGGAAAGACACTTGGCATCCTTGCACTGATTGCATACCACCGGCATACGCACCACCGGATGAGGATATATAGTAGTTACTCGTATCCTGGCTTTCTTGGGATTGTTTATCTTTTGCCTGTGTATGGCACATGCTATCTCACAAACACGACAGCCGGAACATTTTTCCGGCACCACTGCTATTTTGCATCGCATAAATTACTCCTTCAAGACCAATAAACGCAGAATACACAGATACATACGTGCCCTGGATTGTATTATCACCTTACCATATAGCAGCAAAAAAATCAAAGGATTTACGATAATTCCAGGCAGGGAAGCTTCTGATTAACAAAACTGGAAAAGATGCCGCCCGGAACCGAACTTGAAAATTCAAAACAGAAGGAGCAGAAATATAATGAGATTATTTAAAATACAAAGAGATAAAGGAAAAATACTCATATAATTAGCAGTATTTCTTAATGCATAATTGATGATATGGATTGCCTTAAGATTCTTAGTAAATTTCCACGGGTCAAAACCCGTGGAAATTTACTTTATCAGATATATTCTCAAAGCTCCCAACCCTTCCTGTATTCCCGTGTCAGATATTTATTTGCCCTCTGGAAGTTGGTTATTTTCATGTTTGCGGTATTATAATCCACTTTTCTTCCCGCCCTTAATGCCACAGCACCGAGGTTGATAGTTTCAGTAACAGGACCTGCAAGCAGGAAGCTGCCAGGTGACTCTTCATTGTTTTTAATGGAATTTACCCATGTGTTCGATCTTCTTGACCGGCCTTCCTGCTGAATCTCTTTTTCGCCGGCATAAGACCGCATTTTCTTTTCCGGGATAATCTGTGGATTTTCACCATGGAAACTGGCTAAGATTTTTCCTTTATCACCTACGAACATCATTCCCTCGCCTGGGATCGATTTATTATCCACCTCAAGTTCTTCCGGAGGAAAGGGCTTCATGCCCCCATCGTACCAAAAGAGATCAAAAGCCGGCAAATCCTTCTGTTTCGGGAATTTGAACCGGATCATGCAAGAGTAAGGAAAGGCCACATTATTGTTCACCGCCCGGCTGACTTGATCTACAATAGTCCGGGTAGTTGTTCCATATGCTTCAGCGCTGATTGGCGGCGTCTCTATACCAAGGGTCACAAATAAAGGAAACAGGCTGTAATGTCCCATGTCCGCGATGCTGCCGCCGCCAAAATCATACCAGCCGCGAAAAACGTTATGTGTATAATTCGGGTGATAAGGACGATCCGG
>CAZZAX010000181.1:0-10877 GCA_964653075.1 uncultured Pirellulales bacterium | reverse complement strand
TTCATATACCATTTCCGAAAAAACGTACCCTCCTTTATCCCAAACGATTTCGAAGGGCATTTGTCTATCTGTAATATAACAAATCCAATGGGTAAGAATTTTCTCACAATTTGTTAAGTCACTTCTAAAAAAATGGACAAAGTTATAGTTTTCTTCAGTATTCCACCTACGAGAATCTAACCAAGAGACTATCTGGAAAATTTTAGCGAGGCTTTCTTTATCTTTTATTTTTAGTTTCATAATTTTATTTCTCAATTAATCCTTCAACCTTTTGTAAAAAATCGAGATGACTTTTTTACTTTTTACGGTATACCCAAGGTGATTTTGATAGCATCTCTATATTCTTTAATTTCAAATTGCGACAAAGGATTTCTTTTATTTTCAAACAGTCCTTTCAAACTTCTCATTATATAGCTCATATCGTTATAGTCCAAATCCCAGGGCTGAAAGATTTTAAACTTATCCTGAGACAACTGGGTCCCGAGATAAACTACTGGCAGCCTAAGCTTCTCAATCGTATCCCCAACAATCGTCGTGTAGCCTTTAATTTTTTCTTTATCTATAGCCTCATGAAAAACATGCCAAAGTGCTACAGAATCAAAGCCATACATAAGATTCCTTAAGGGCTGGCCAAACTCCCTATATGCCTGACGGAGTTGCTTATCCAAATTTTGAGATTGTTTAAAGAATTTAATTTCGATTGCTGCAATTAAATTATCATCAATAACTTTTGAGTAATCTTTGAAAACCAGAATCAAATCCGATTCTATTATAGGCCAAGGAGCCTTTTTACCATACCAATCTTGTACAGTTCCACGAAATCTTTTATTCTTTAAGATACTACCTTTTTCAACTTTTCGCAGCTCATGTACACCAGAACTACTAATAAGCCTGTTGAGTCGTTTGGTAACTTTCACTTCGTTTTGATTATCGTTCATAAATAAGATTCCTTTTACAAAGTCAAAGGAATACAAGTGTGCCTATGCGTCTTCTGCGAGCTGTTATTCGATTAAGGAATTAAATGCCTTCCTAACTTTATCTCGAACGGACCATAGGATTCATCTATACCTGTTTGTTCCACTAAATCATTCAGCTTTTCTACAAGTGAGTTGGCAATGCGAGCAAGTTTCTCCAACTTCTTCCTCAAAATCTGCTTCTTGCCTTTGTGTGTATAGAGCCAATACTGGTGAATAATGCGGTTTCTTTCAATTCTCGCATCGTCGATCCTCTTATACAGCTGATAGTCGAGCAAATCGACGGTCAAACCGAGATTCAACAAGCGATAGAAGTACAATTCGTTGCAGTACTTCTTCACTTCGTTGACCTCATCGGCAGTCATCACAACCCCCTTTTCCAACTTGTTCCATAGGATCTGGATAAAAACAAGCCAAGTTAAGACATCCTCAATAAAGCTGTATAGGACGGCGATGCCTTCAAAATACCGGTTCTTTTGCTTATCGTTGAGAATACCATTGATTTCCTCCGCGACATCATTGATCTCGTCTATTAGGTTGTGAGTGTCTTTTACTGCCATTTCTATTTCTCTTTATACCTAACATACATTATATAACACTTTTTAATAAATAAATAGATGATCTACCAAAAACAACTATCCCAATGATTGTGGGAATTTTTTCGATGCTCAAATTGTTGTGGTTTTTGGGCCCTCATAACCACAAGTTATTGTGCTAAAAATAACCAACCACAGAATTTGGGACAGTTATGGTTTTTTAAAGCCTCATTCCCGAAAAACAGCCATTTACTTAAAAAGGGGATGCTTTTAATTAAAAGAGCAGCTTGGACTTGACACTTGTGAGTATTGAGCTATAATTTTTAATAAGGATGCTGCTTTTATGAGGTATAATCATGCCGAAGAAGGCTTTTACACTCATTGAGCTGCTGGTAGTTATCGCAGTTATTGCCCTGCTGATGGGCATCCTTCTGCCGGCCCTTAATATAGCCAGAGACCAGGGCCGTAAAGCATCCTGTATGAGTAATATGCGCCAGGTAGGCATTGCTCTGACAATGTACCAAAATGAGTACGAGAAAACTCCCCCGAAAACACAGGCGGTTTTCGACTACGCCAGCCCCGCTGCTCCGGACAATGTATTAAAGCTATTGCGGCCTTTTGTCTCCGCCAAGGACCCGGAAACAGCAACCCCTGTATACGCCTGTCCGGCCTTAAGACCGAATCCGGACCCGTTCTATGCCCCTTCCCGCGTCAGCAGCACGGGATACCTGGTCAACTCTGTCGTCATGGGCCGACTTGTGGCGGCGATTCCCAACCCCGGCAGAATCATCGCTATACAAGAAGGATGGTCTCTGTCCAATCATCTCTGGGTCCAGCCTGAACCGAACAATCGTTCCCAGGCCGCTTTGGAGGGGCTGGAGCGCACCTCGTATCAGGAATGGCATATGTTTGCCAGTCAAAGCGACCACTCATCATGGTTTACCAAAGAACGCCGCGAACAAACTGCAAATGTCCATAACAAAGGCGGCAACTTCATCTTTTCCGACGGCCACGCCGAATATAAAAAATACTGGGATCGCAGCAGCGGTGATTATGGACTTGTCCATCCCGTAACAAAAGAAAGCGTTCCCTACGAACCGACCCGTGCAAGCACCACTACGACTCTCGAAGCGGCCTTTTAGCCGAGGTGTCTTATTATGATTTTATCAAAGCTTTCGAATCTCCGGGAATCTCGAAAGAGACAATTGCCCCCCAATGCCGTGCTCAACGACCTGCTGAAAAGCCGTCTTTTGCTTCTGGCCTGCATAGTAACGGTTTTTCTGCTTCCAGGTTGCGGTAAGAAGCCGCAGTCGCAGGCGGACGCGACAGCCGAGCTGGCCGCCAGTTTTGAAGGCTCTCCGGCTAAAGAAGATGTTATTAAAGCCAATACCGCCTTAATGGAAGGCCGATATAAGGAATCGCTGAATCTGCTCCACAAAGTGGTCGGTAGTGTAGCCTTAACCGAACGTCAGAAAACAGCAATAGCCGGTATTGTCGGCCAGCTACTTAAGGCGGTACATGAAGACCCGCAGCTTTCTAAAGATACACGTATCCATCGTTTAATGCAGCTTTTAGTTGTAAGGACAATGGGTGAAACCTAAAGTATCTCGGCATAAAATACATGTGATTTGGAACAAGGACAAAATGAAAAAAATTCTCGTAGCACTCATACTGTTATCACCCTTACTTCTCCTGCTCCCCACCAGAAAACAAACGTTGTCAAAAACCAATGACATTTATAAACAAGATCCAAATCAACCGCAAACTAATTGCCTGGTGCGGGTTGTTACTGTTTCGCAGGACGGCATAAATGAAAAGCCCGGAAAACCAAGATTGGATGCAACAATAACACGGCTTAATCGAGCGGCGGCATTTCAGCCGGATATTGTTTGTTTGCCCGAGACGCTTACCCGGGGCGTACCCGAGTTTGTTCCCGGAAACACAACCAACCGTCTTTCCAAGTGGGCGCGGGAACATTCTTGTTATGTTATTTGCCCCATTCTAATTTACTCCGATAGACAAATATTCAATTCGGCAATTCTTATTGACCGGCAGGGCAAAATCGTCGGCAGGTACGATAAAATCCATCCAACAGAAGGAGAGCTCGAAAGATCGATTTGCCCCGGAAAAATAGATCCACCGGTTTTTCAAACTGACTTCGGAAAGATCGGATTTCAAATTTGTTTTGACGTGAACTGGCACGCTCAATGGAAGCAGCTTAAGCAAAAAGGAGCTGATATTATCTTCTTTCCTTCGGCTTATCCCGCAGCACGCCAGCTAAAAACACTCGCCTGGCTAAACCAATGTTTTATAGTCAGTTCCACTCTAACACGTGCATCGAGTATATTCGATATCTCCGGAGAAATCATCGAAACAACAGGCAAGTACAGGCATTGGGCCGGGGCGGTGTTGCCTGTCGGAAAAAAACTGTTCGAAATTGACTTTCATGTCAGCAAAATGCGAAAAATCGAACAGAAATACGGCTCTAAGGTCAGCATCAAATGGTACCACGACGATGACCTGGTCTCGCTTGCGTCACTCGATCCTGAACTAACCGTCGCCGATCTAATCGATGAATTCGAACTTACACCGCATCCCGCTTATATTCTGCGGGCACAAAATGCACAGGACAAACGCCGTCCTGTTACAACACCGACGAAGCAGTAAAATTCAAACGTCCTTCACACGAAAGCTGCAATAGTTTCTCAAGTATAACGGACTTATCCTTAAAGCTCTGTCCAATTCCCGGCTGTGGGTACGGGGAACTGGCCGTTTCTGTCCGCTTTAACCGGAACAGCACTGACGTAGTCCAGGTCGTCGAGATAATCGCAGAACTGGAACCTGGAATTCATAACCTGCTCCCAGGTGACTTCCTGGTTGGTATGACAGGCGGCACGCCCCATCAATGATGTGAGGTCTGAGTAAACAGCACGCTTTATTTCATTATGCGGCCGGTCTTTGCGAATACTTTCAATGAATTCGTTCCACTCGTACTGCCAGGGACTATACTGGTCCTTTGTCGGTGTCCATGCAATATTGGAATTCTCAATCCGCTGGTCCTTGAACATGTGAACTGTAGCGCGGTGCGTTCTGCCGGAGAACTGTGCCGCACATTTGGTGCCGTGGATAAAGGTAGCGAACTCGCTGCGCGCTTTATTCATTCGGCGAAAACCACAGAACGCCTTGGTTCCATCGGCAAATGTGTACTCCATCGAATAGAGGTCGAGGTTCTGTCCGTGGTCTTCGCTGTGGGGCTCTCGCCCGCCCATACCGACTACGGAAACAGGCCAGGTATCTTTAATCCAGCAGCACTCATCGATCTGGTGGATCAGATTATCAACCATGTGGCCCGAGCCAATCCAATATAGATGGATTCTGCCGAACTGGAGCTGCTCCATCAGGATATTGGATTTATCGCCCTGACTGGCCATCCACCTGCTGCCGCCGAGACGGTTGGCGCGTATCAGCGGAATGTCGCCCATCTGGCCATCGCGGATTTTCGCAATCAGCGCCTGTCGGGCCGGGGAATGACGGCACTGGAGTCCCGCAGCGACCTTCAGGTTCTTACTCTTTGCAACTTCATAGGCCCGGAGCAGCCGGTGCAAACCACCGGGATCGGAAGCGAATGGCTTTTCAAAAAATACGTTTATGCCCTTCTTGATGGCATACTCGACATGCAACGGCCGGATATATGAGCGGGTTGTACACATGGCGACGTCCCCGGGCCTTAGGATGTCGATGGCTCTTTTGTAAGCGTCGAAGCCACGGAACTTGCGGTCATTCGGAACATCGATTTTATTGGCGAAACCTCTCTTTTTAAGCGCCGTGATAGACCTTTCCATCTTCTCCGAGATAAGGTCGGCCGTGGCATATAGCTTGATTGACCCGCCGTTCGGGACAGAAAGGGCATCGCCAACGGCGCCGGTTCCCCGCCCGCCGCAGCCGAGAAGCGCCAGGCGGATTGTGCTGTCTCCACGGGCAAAGACGCTGGGCTGGAGGCTGCCGAGGATGGCCGCACTGGCAGCGAGCGAGCCGCTCTTTTTTAAGAATTGTCTGCGATTGATATTGGACTTGTTGAAAAAGTTAGTCATTTTTTACCTCCTAGATTGATTTTGGAATCGATGATTCTTCAATTTAGTTTTATAAACATCGTTTTCGAACTTTAGCATTATATAATACATCGTGTTGCATCCTTTTTCAATATAATAAATGGCGACCTAAAATTCAGGGCAATGCCATTGGGTTTGTTTTGGGTTTGAATTGGGTTTGTTTTGTCGCCACCTCAAAGCGGTTTCATTGATATATTTACTTGTAAAATAGGTACTTATGTTCATTATTGGCCTTTCGGTAATTGGCTTTGTATTGGGTTTGAATTGGGTTTGATTGGGTTTGTTTTTGACTTTTGTCAGACTGGTAAAAATTGTATAATTCATTGTTGTAAAAGATGTTACGTCTGTTTGGACAATTGGTGAATTGGGTTTGTTTCTACGAAAAGTAGTCGCACTTTTCGTAGTTTTTCCTTTGAATAACCAAACTTTTTCATTATTTAACTGCTTTTTCACGACTGAGTACTCATTTTTGTAATTCGAGTTTCATATCTTGACCATATCTTACAAGGGAAAAAAACAGTCCCTCTATAATTAGACGTACCTGCACGTTTTTGTCGAAATAGAGGGTGTTTTTTAAAGGTTAAAATTTGCTAAGTGTTTATGAGGAAAGGAGATAAAATTTTTTTAGAAAAATTGAATTTTGTTCAAAATTACCAGCGTTTTTTGTCGAAAATCTGGTGATTTTCGCCAGTATTGCCCCCGACCCCCGGCAGACAAGCAGGAAAGCACATACCGAGGGTAAACTCCAAATCAAGTAAGCTAACATTCCTTATTTGTGTTAGAAATCAGAGATTTGGGGGTGGTTTTGAGGGTTTTTTTAGTGATTTTTTACTATATTTGAGTGTTTTTTGTCGAAAATTGGTCAATTTTTGCTTCATATCATTAGTTTTTAGTGCTTAGCTACCCGGCCCCCTGTTGTAAGCCAAGAGTGAGGTTGTCGGGGGTAAACTCCAAAGCAAGTAAGCACACACCGGGGACAAGCTAAAGGCAGACCAGCTTTCAAATGATTATTGATGATTTACTATTGATTATTGGAGTTTGAGATTATAAAGCATTTATACCTGAGGCCAGCATGAGCATCGTACAGTCACGTAAACACGGAGTGGTGAAGTGATTTAAACCGACGTGAACCGAAGGTAGCACAATGAGATGGATTTTTACCAGAGAATTGGTTAGATGGGGATGACACATAACAAAGAAGTAGTGAAAATTTGAACTTTTTATTTGTGCATATAGAAGATTAAATCCCATTTATTTTAATATCGTGTTAAAACTTCATCGCAGATTATCTGTATAGAACTCTTTAATGCATCTGTGATATTTTTTTTTGATGAGAGCACTTTATCCAATTCAGCTAAATTAAGTGGAAAGTGGCACTTAGGTATTGGATTCTCTGCTTTTTGGACGTGTAAATGAGGGCCTCGTTTGTATCTGGATTGTCGTGTATCTGCTATATAGTAAGGCTCGCAGTGTATGGAAACAAGTTTATCAAACGAGCGTGTTTCTTTATTCTCTATGACAACGTTAAGATATGCTCGATTGAGAGTTAACTTTGAGAAACCATTGAAGGGTTTCCACAATTCATAGTATTGGCACCATATTTGGCCTACAAAAGTTCTGAAATACCAATCGTTAAAGTTCTCAGCATTTTTAAAGCCTTCGTGTGCAGCAACAACTTTGCAGCCGAAGTATTGATATCGGCAAATGTTACATGCAACTGATAATCCGGTTTGTCGCAATGGAGCCAGAAGGGCAATTATATCTTGGACTCTATTAACAAGCTCATTGATTCTGATCTGTGGAGAGGTCATCGTATCCAGCCATACCAATTTCTTTTCTATCATCGTGAGATAATTCATACAACTCAGCTATTATTATGTCGATTCTTTCATCTATTCTTGAATTTTCATTTTTGACCCGCTGTTGCACAAGTCTTTGTATTTCTTTCATGGTTGAGGGAGAAACATTCGCAGGATCAGGGACACACAATTTTTTCAAGGTTTTGGCTTCAAGCATAAAGTACCCGCTTTTATACTTGTGTGATAAAGACGCGATCTGCCAATAGATCGTCGAGGAATTCAAAACCGCCAGAAAATAATAAAATAAATCGATCCCTCCTTGTGTTTCCTTCAGATACATCAGTGGGGACCGTGATATACCGTACTTACCCTGGGCATCAAGGGAAAATTTGGGGAGGAGAATCAAGTGAGGAGTTATAATCTTAGGCCTTAGCATATGTTCTGGTAGTCTCGATCTTTCTGGACTCCACCAATCACAAGTTTGCTTGATAACTGCTTGACGCTTTTCGAGCGAATGCCTGTGCTTTTTTAGGTACTCCCAAGTTTCAGGATAATTCGTTTTTAAGTCTCCTTCCTTAATCTTCTTACATTTTATATATGGGTAGAAGACAAGTTTCTGGGTTTTTGTTGGAACGTTGTATTTTTGCATTTCCCTGTCCTGCAAGTAGGGTATGTATGCCATCTTTTCATTTTTTGGAATGTCTGAAAGTTTTCTAATAAAGATTTTATTAGCTCCGGTGCTGAAACCAACTCTAATAGTTAAAAAATTATCCAGTGTTGGATGTTTACTGAGTTTTGTTTTTAGAGAAGCTTGTCTTGACGTTAAGATTTGCCACTGCTCGCTCACAAAAGATTCTTGGTCTACCTCATAAATCTGATATAGGTCGGTAGAAATCCTTTTACCTTCAAGCACTGTCTGAAGTGCATAGCCTGGGAATCTCCTACAACGCACGATTATAGCGTTCTGCTTGCTAACATCCTCTTGGCGTTTCTTTTGAATTATAAGCAAAATAACATAAGAACCTATGCCTTCAAAAACATCAATTTCTGACAGATCAACAATCGATCGGACCGAGTATTCTACTGAAATCTTTTTGCGCAGCTTCTGAGCATTGTCTGCTATTAAGAAACTATGGGGAAGAACATATAAGAGATAACCTCCCTCTTTGAGTAATTCCATGCCAAGTTTCAAAAAAGCCAGATAAAGATCCACTTTCCCCTCAGAATATTCTTCCATGAACTGAGTTAGTTTTTGTTGATCATCACTACTTATGTTTTCCCACTTGACAAAAGGAGGATTTGCAATGACGGCATCGTAAGAATTTGCCAGCTCATTATGTCTCCGAAAGTAATCGATTGAGTTAGCATTAATTATTTTTAGAGATGTGGGGAAAGTGTCAGTTAAGATTAAATGCAACAAGTAAAGGGATAGACGGGCTGCCTGACATGCATTCTCGTCAATATCAACACCTAGAACATTAGAAAATGCTTGTCGAGTGGGCTCTCTCATATCAATTTCCTGCAAAGGATCACATTGCATTTCGAGAATTGTCCGAAGAAAAATGCCGGAACCACAGGCGGGGTCCGTGCATCTAAGGCGTCGAAAAAGTATTGGTGTAAGGTTCTCCTTTAGGTAGCGTGCGAAAAACCTAGCTATGTACTGAGGTGTATAGATCCCGCCATATGTTCGGTCTGCTACTTCTTCTGGAAGATCAGGAAAAAATGTCATTTGCGGTAATTCAATACGATTAAGCAGTGAAACATAATGTTCATAGATGCGGCTGAGAGCGTGCTTTGACATCAATGAAAAATCGTAGTGATAGCGTGCAAATTTATTTATATAGAAATCTCTAAAAAGTGATAACACAGTGTCTCGTGACAAAGCATCAAACACTTTTATTTTTTCCTCGTCGAGAATTTTGCTTGGTATACTTCCTGTCCCTAACGTCCTGATGCATGACTTTATGCATGATCTTATTGTTTTTAAGCGGTTTGCATTAGAAAGCCACTTTTCAACAAGAAGACGTGTTTCATTTGGCCTGTTCCTTCTTCTGTAATCTTCAAGGGCGCGTGCAAAAATTAGACTATTAAAAAGTGCTGAAATATTCTCGTTTTGGACGCTGGTACCTAGTTCAGAAGCAAGGGCCCTTTTCCACCATGAAATTGTTTCGATCAAAGCATTATCCAAACTTTTTACGTTTGGATTTGGACGTTTTCCTGTGATTCTGTCAAAAGCTTCGGCCCTCCATACGTCTTCATCCTCATTTATTGAAATATATTTTGTGCCCTCTTTCATCGACTTAACTCTGTTGTAAACTAAAGTGAGTCCTCTTTCGTCTGGGAAAGAATGCCATTCCACTAGATTGTTATATGAGATTGACAAGAGTCGAAGTTTTTGTTGGTAGTCTAGCTGGCTAAATGGTTGATTTCTCTTGAGAAAAGTAATGACTGCTGTGTTTTCCAAGCCGTGTTCAACAACGAGATGTCCATTTGCGTACTGTTCTGTCCCAGGATATTCATCGATTTCATCGCTTGGAAGCCATTCATTTTCATCAGCAAACCTCTTTAAGGCTTCTCGTCGTTGCGAAGCCGGCAAATCTGGATTAGTCAAGCGTACTATTATTTCATAACTTTTTCCCATGTTGTAAGTTCCTTATACTTCTATAATTGTAAGTGCTGTCCGCATCACACCTTTAGTGGTAGAGAATAACGTAACAAAGACAGAAAAGCAAAAGAATTTTTTAGAGGATTAGTTAATTGGAAACACCGCCCTGTGTTCCACTCAATTACGTTGTTATATGGTTTATGGTTTAATTACTCAAGTTTAACATATAGCATATCATTTTTAAAATCGATGAACATCGGATGTTTAATAAAAAAGTTATAACCTAATAATCCATCGCGTTCGGGGTATTTATAATCGACGACCATAAAATCCAAATCAGGAATTTTGATTCCATGAAGTTTTAAATCACTTGAACTAAATATACCAACGATGGCCGGATCGTCTTGTTTAGGTATAATCAGCCCGTTTTTTTCCAGATAGTTACCAAAAGAGGATTTTAACCTTATCATTCCATAGGGCTTTTGTTCATCATCCAAAGCAATGTGTCCATCTTCCAATTCTTCATTAAAGACAATTGGTACGGACAGCAGCTCATTCGAATTATCAGAATTTTGGCATGAAATGGAAAGGCAAATGGTGAAAATAATGATAATATTCAATAAGAAAGAATTTATATGCATTTTTTGGATTACTTTCATTTGTTCTCCTAATTATTACTTTCCGTATAACAATGTTTATATGGTTCCGTATAAAACGACAAACAGTTTCGCGCTTCGTTAAATCATATATAGTGTTGATTCCGCTCCCGGATGTCCCACGCCTTTAGGGGCAAGAATAACAAAAAGCTTGAAAAGAGTCAAGCTTTTAGAATTGAGAACGTAGAATTTAGAAAC